>NZ_JAUTAN010000001.1:312886-625772 GCF_030818655.1 Nocardioides zeae
CGCGCTGGCGCCGTGCGCTCGGGCTCAGCGAGTCCGGCAGGTCCAGGGAGGCGAGGGCACTGCGGTACTCGTCGGCGACGAACGCGTCGAGGTCGAGCTCCTTGCGCAGTCGCTCGGGCAGGAGGGCCTGCTGACGGGGGTGCAGGCGTCCGTGGGCGGGCGTGTCCGCGATCCAGGGGAACGTGTCGGCGCCGACGGCCTCGGGCAGCGTGAACCACAGGTAGCCACCGAGGACCTCGTCGGCCGCCTCGCCGGACAGCGCGACGCTCGCGTGCTCCTTCACCCGGCGGCAGAGGGTCAGCAGGCTGGTGTCGAGGTCGCCGAACCCGTTGGGCAGGTCCCGGGCCCGGATGCCCTCCAGCCGCAGGGCCGGGTCGAGGAGCGCGTCCGCGTCGAGCACCACGTTGTGGTGCGTGGTGCGCAGGTGGTCCGCCGCCAGGCGAGCATGCAGTCGGTCCTGCGCCGTCCGCGAGCCGGGATCGCCCTCGGCGTCGGAGAAGTCGACCGAGAAGGTCCGCAGCTCGGCGTCGGCGCCGAGGTGCTCGCGGGTGAGGGCCGTGATGACGGAGGAGTCCAGCCCGCCCGAGAGGAACGTGGCCAGCGGCACGTCGGAGATGGTCTGCCGGGCGACCACGTCCTCCAGGAGCGCCCTCACCTCGTCCGCGGCGGCCGCTGGCGAGCCCGCGGGTTCCGGTGTGGCGAGCGCGTCGGCGAGCGACCAGTAGCGGGTGGTCCGGGTGCCGTCCCGGCCGAACCGCAGGACGCTGCCGGGTGGTACCTCCTCGATGCCGGCGAAGGGGGAGGTGCCCGGCACCTTCAGCAGCGGCAGCGAGAGCAGTCGCAGGCCGTCGGCGTCGAGTGCCGTTGCCACCTCCGGGTGCGCGAGGATCCCCTTGGGCTCCGACGCGAACAGGAGACGCGACCCGTCGCGGTGGTAGTGCAGGGGTTTCACTCCGAGGTGGTCGCGGACGAGCCAGACCTCCTGGGCAGCCGAGTCCCAGACGGCGAAGGCGAAGATGCCGTTGAGGTGCTCGACCGCCCGAGGGCCCCACTGCGCCCATGCCGCGAGCAGCACCTCGGTGTCGGTCCCGGTGGTGAAGCCGTGTCCGGCACGGCGCAGGACGGCGCGCAGCTCGCGGAAGTTGTAGAGCTCGCCGTTGTAGGTGAGCACGAGCTCGCCGCGCCGCTCCGGAAGGGGCAGCACCCGCGGTTGCTGCCCGTGCTCGGGGTCGATGACGGCCAGGCGGCGGTGACCCAGGACGGCCTGCGACGACGACCAGATGCCAGCCCCGTCGGGCCCGCGATGCCCCTGCGCGTCGTTCATCGCGGCGACGGCGTCCGTCGCCCCTGCCGTGCGTCCGGTCACGTCGACCAGGCCCGAGATCGCGCACATCGAGGTACCCCCTCCAGCTCCCGCAGATCTGCGACCGGTTCCCGGTCGTCTGTCGTGCGGTTTCCGATGTATGTCGACCAAGTTAGTGTTATTTGAACGGGCTAGCGAATTGTCTCACTTCGTGGACATGCGGATCGTGAGGCCGATGTCGCGGCCGGGCGTCGTAGCCTCGTCCGGCGTCACGAGTGCCAGCGCCAAGCCCCGGCTCGCTGGCCGGCAACCCTCCTCCGCGGTGGGGTGCCCCGGGTGAGGACGTGGCTCGTGCCGACCGGCGCGGGCAAGTGCGGACCCGGCCCGACCGGGTCAGAGCCAGGAGGCCCCATGATCACCACGCCGACCCCGCCCGCGGACGCGGCCACCGCCGTGGCCCCCGCCGACCCCGTCACCCTCGTCGCCCCCGTCGCCCCCGTGCTGGGACACGGTCTCGAGGCCCCGCTCGTGACCGGAGGCAGCGTCGCCTACGCGAACCTCGACATCGCGGCCAGCGCGCCCGTGCTGAGTGCCGTCCACGACGAGGTGGAAGCGTTCCTCCCTTGGTACGCCAGCGTCCACCGCGGCGCTGGCTACGCCTCGAAGGTCGCGACCGACGCCTACGAGCGGTCCCGCGCCACCATCGGCGCTTTCGTCGGCGCGCGTCCTGACGACGTCGTGGTGCTCACGGCGCAGACGACCGACGCTCTCAACCTCCTGGCCAGGGCGGTGCCGGGACGCGCCGTGCACCTCGACCTCGAGCACCACGCCAACCTGCTGCCGTGGCGGCGCCCGGGTGACACGGCGGTGCCGGCGCGCAGCACCCTCGCCGAGACACTGGCCGCGCTGGAGCGGGAGCTGCGCCGGGAGCCCGCGGCCCTGTTGGCCGTCACCGGTGCGTCCAACGTCACCGGCGAGATCCTGCCGATCGCCCGACTCTCCGATCTGGCCCACCGCCACGGCGCCCGGATCGCGGTGGACGCCGCGCAGCTCGCGCCTCACCGTCGGGTCGACCTCGCCTCGACGGACGTCGACTACCTGGCTCTGTCCGGCCACAAGCTCTACGCGCCCTACGGTGCGGGGGCGCTCGTCGGTCGCCGCGACTGGCTCGACGCCGCGCCTCCGAAGCTGTCGGGGGGTGGTGCCGTCCGCCGCGTGTGGGCCGACGACGTCGACTGGGGCGTGGCCCCGGCGCGCCACGAGGCGGGGTCCCCCAACGTCGTCGGTGCGCTCGCGCTCGCCGCGGCCTGCCGCGCCATCGAGGCGCTCGGAGCGGGGGTGGTGACCTCCCACGAGGAAGCGCTGACCGCGGCCCTGCGCACCGGGCTCGCCGCCGTACCGGGCGTGCGCCTCCTCGACCTCTGGCCTGGCGAGGTCGATCGCATCGGGGTCGTCAGCTTCACCGTCGACGGCGTGCCGGCCGAGCTCGTCGCGCAGGTGCTCTCGGCCGAGCACGGGATCGGGGTCCGCGACGGACGGTTCTGCGCCCACCTGCTGCTCGACCGCCTCAGTCCCGGGCGGACCGCGGTGCGGGCGAGCGTGGGGCTGGGCACGGCGGGCAGTGAGGTCGACAGGCTGGTGCGGGGCGCTGCCGCCCTCGTGCAGCACGGCCCGCAGTGGCGCTACGCCGGGGCCGACGAGGGATACGTGCCGCTCGAGGACCCCCGGGTGCTCACGCCCTGGGTCCAGCTGCGGGCGCCTGGTCCTCCATCGTGTTGACCATGAACTGGGCGGCGTGGGTGACGTACGCCCAGAACTGCGCGTCCTGCTCCTCGGTCAGCTCGACGGAGTCGAGGCCGGCACGGAAGTGCACGAGCCAGCGCTCGGCGGCCGCCGGCGTGACGGCGTACGGCGCGTGCCGCATCCGCAACCGGGGGTGTCCGCGCGTCTCGGAGTAGGTCGACGGGCCACCCCAGTACTGCACCAGGAAGAGGCGGAAGCGCTCCTCGGCCGGGCCGAGGTCCTCCTCGGGGTACATCGGGCGCAGCAGCGGGTCGGTCGCCACACCCTCGTAGAAGCGGTGCACGATCGCCCGGATGGTCGGCTCGCCGCCGATCTCGTCGTAGAAGGTGGTGGTCATCCCCACCATGGTCCCACCCGGGCCGAGCGACGCGGAGCGGCGGGTCTCAGGCGAGCGGCGAGCCGTCGAGCCCGGCGGCGTCGAGGCGCAGCTTGACGCGCTCCCGGAGCACGCGGGCGATCCGCCACTGCTCGAGGGGAGCGGTCTTCACCGTCATGCGCACGGTCAACAGGTCGTGGGTGAGCTCCTGCACGCCCCACACCTCCGGCTCCTCGATGAGCACGTCGCGGTACTCGTCGTCCTCCCACAGGTCGTGGCCGGCGTCGCGGAGCACCTCGATGAAGCGACGCACGTCGGTCGCGTAGGGCAGGGCCACGTCGACGATCGCGCGGGCCCAGTTCTGCGACTTGTTGCCGACCCGCAGGATCTCGCCGTTGCGCACGTACCAGACCGTGCCGTCGGTGTCCCGCAGGCGGGTGATCCGCAGGCCGACCGCCTCGACGGTGCCCGACACGGTGCCGACGTCGACGACGTCGCCCACGCCGATCTGGTCCTCGAAGATCATGAAGATGCCGGTCAGGAAGTCCTTGACCAGGTTCTGCGCGCCGAAGCCGAGCGCGACGCCCACGACGCCGGCGCTGGCGATGAGCGGCGCGACGTTGAAGCCCAGCTCGGCCAGCGCCATGATGATGACGATCGCGCCGATGATGGCGGAGACGATGCTCTTCAGCAGCGACCCCGTCGTGCGGGTGCGCTGGGCGCGGCGTGAGGTGGCCAGCGGGTTGTCGGCGCTGGTGCCCGCCGTGCGGTCGCCCCGGCTCAGCCGACCCATCCCCGAGGGCAGCACGCCGGTGGCGGCCCGCGCGACCATCCGGTCGATGGCCCGGTGCGCCACCCAGCGGGCGACCCCGGCGACGAGGAAGATGCCGATGAGGGCGAGCAGCGCCGACAGCACGGTGCTGGCCAGGTCGGCGACCACCTCGTTCCCGGTCATCTGGAAGGTCACGCGGCAGGCGAGCGTCTGGTCGGGCGCGCACTCGGTGACGTCGGCGATCAGGGGCGTGGTCGCGGACAACATGACTCCCAGTATCGGCGTCACGCCGACCAGCGATATCCTCGGGTCCGTGAACCAGCACCGTGAGCTCCGCCCCGCCCGACAGACCCCGCGCGGGCCCGTCCGCCGCGTCGCCGCGCTCACGCTGGCGACCGCCCTCCTCACCGTGGCCGGGGCGCTCCCGGCCCACGCCGACGTCCCCCTCGGGTGGGACCCCGACCAGCAGCCGGTCGACGGCCTCCACGTCCTGTGGATCGTGCTCGCGATCGTCGGCGGCATCCTGCTCATCGTCGCCGCGGTCTACATCCCCGCGGCCGCCCGTGGCGAGGACATCCGCCCCGGCGCCGCCCGGGCGATCGAGGCGGAGTGGTTCGGCGGCCCCCGCAAGGGTCACGACGAGCTCGCCGCCCCGGACGACGCCGAGTCGCAGGCGGGTGGCGCAAGTGGCCGCTGGTGAGCTGTTCTCCGACGACGACCGCCGGCAGATCGACACGACGATCCGCACGGCGGAGCAGCTCTCCCGGTTCGAGTTCTCGACCTACGTGGGCTCCGTCGCCGGTGACCCGCGCTCCTTCGCGACGCAGCTCCACAACACCCTCGTGGTACCGCAGAAGAGCCTGCTGATCATGGTGGACCCGCAGCAGCGGGTGCTCGAGGTCGTGACCGGCCGCAAGGTGCGCGAGCGCCTCCCCGACGCCGACGTCCTCGCGGTCGTGGCGGTCATGCAGGGCGAGTTCGCCGAGGGCGACCTCGTCGGCGGCATCGTGCGCGGCATCTCCAAGCTCGCCGAGATGTCGCGCCGCTCGCTCCCTGCGAGCTGACGCACCTCGCGCAACGTCATGCGCCCCGTGGGTCCCGACCCACGGGGCGCATGACGTCTCAGACGGCGTACGGAGCGGTCAGCCCGCGTCGCGCTCCTGGGCCGCGAGGGCCCGGGCCATGTCGGAGCGGCCCTCCGCGACGTACCGCTTGGCCGCCGGGTTGGCGCTCGAGGTCGCGAGCCACTCGTCGACCCGGGCGAGCGTCGCGTTGGAGACCAGCGGCAGCGGGAACATCCCGACGAGCACGGTCGAGGCCCGCTGGACGCCCTTGGCCTCCCAGAGCGTGTCCGCGGCGGTGAGGTAGCGCTCGAGGTAGGGCGCGAGCACCTCGGCCTGGTCGGATCGCGCGAAGGCGTAGGCCACCTGGCGCTGGGTCTCGTTGGGCACGTCGTCCCGCTCGACGGCCTCGGCCCAGGCGGCGGCCTTGGCCTCCGCGGTCGGCCGGGCCGCACGGGCCGCAGCGGCCCGCTCCTGGCCGGAGATGGTGTTGTCCCGCTCGAGCTCGGCCGCGATTGCCACCTCGTCGGCGCGTCCCGCGGCCGCCAGCGACGTCAGCAGGGCCCAGCGCAGGTCGGCGTCGACCTCGAGCCCCGGGAGGGTCGCGGTGCCGTCGAGCCAGGCGGCCACCAGGTCGAGCGACTCCGCCGAGCGCGCTGCCGCCGCGAAGGCCCGCACCAGCGCGAGCTGGGCGTCGGAGCCCGCCTCGGCGCCCTCGGCCAGCTCCCGCAGGCCCGACTCCCAGCGCCCGGCCACCTCGGCGCGGTGCTGCGGGGCGGTGTAGTAGCCGACCGCGGTGCCGGCGTACACGGGCAGGCGGCCGACGGCCGTCATGTCCGTCTCGGTCGCGAGGCCGCGGAGCACGAGCTCCACGAAGTCGGTCGCGCGCATCTCGGCGTCGCGGGTCATGTCCCACGTCGCGCCCCACAGCAGGGCGCGCACCAGGGTGTCCTCGACGCTCGCGACGTGCTCGACCGCGGTCGCCAGCGAGACGTCGTCGAGGCGGATCTTGGCGTAGGTCAGGTCGCCGTCGTTGAGCAGCACCAGCGCCGGGCGTCGGACGCCGACGAGCTCGGCGACCTCGGTGCGCTCGTCGCGGACGTCGACCTCGACGTACCCCGCCGCGGCGCCCTCGGTGCCCTCGGCGCGGCGCTGCAGGCGGCCGTCGACCACGTCGTACAGGCCGATGCCGAGGCGGTGGCGCCGGAGCGTCGGGTAGTCGGCGGCGGCCGTCTGCTCGACGACGAAGGACGTGATGACGCCGTCGGCGTCGGTCTCGACGACGGGGGTAAGCGTGTTGACCCCCGAGGTCTGCAGCCACTCGGCGGCCCACGAGGTGAGCTCGCGCCCCGACTCGCGCTCGAGCGCGGCGAGGAGGTCGGCGAAGGTCGAGTTCGCGAACGCGTGCGCCTTGAAGTAGGCCCGCAGGCCGGCGAGGAACTCGTCGATGCCCACCCAGGCGACGAGCTGCTTGAGCGTCGAGGCGCCCTTCGCGTAGGTGATGCCGTCGAAGTTGACCTCCACGGCCTCGAGGTCGTGGTTGTCGGCCGCGATGGGGTGGGTCGAGGGCAGCTGGTCCTGGCGGTAGGCCCAGTTCTTGCGCGCGTTGGTGAAGCCGGTCCAGGCGTCGGTGTACTTCGTGGCCTCGACGAGCGCCCAGTGCGAGGCCCACTCGGCGAACGACTCGTTGAGCCAGAGGTCGTCCCACCACTTCATCGTGACGAGGTCGCCGAACCACATGTGCGCCATCTCGTGGAGCACCGTGTTGGCGCGCTGCTCGTAGAACGCGTGGGTCTGGCGCGAGCGCGGGAGGTACTCGTCGCGGAAGGTCACGCAGCCCGCGTTCTCCATCGCGCCCATGTTGTACTCCGGCACGAACAGCTGGTCGTACTTGCCGAAGGGGTAGGGGAAGTCGAACTTCTCCTCGAAGAACGCGAACCCCTGCTTCGTGAGCTCGAACAGCTCGTCGGCGTCGAGGTAGGGCTGCACCGAGGCGCGGCAGAACAGGCCGAGCGGGATGTCGCCGTGGGCGCCCGCGTAGGTGTCGTGCACCGCGACGTACTCACCGGCGACGAGGGCCGTGATGTAGGTCGACATGCGGTCGGTCGCGCCGAAGGCCCAGGTCGCGCGGCCCTCGCCGGCCGGCGCGGGCTCGGGCGTGACGGCGTTGGACACCACGGTCCAGTGCTCCGGCGCCGTCACCGTGAAGGTGAAGGTGGTCTTGAGGTCGGGCTGCTCGAAGGACGCGTAGACGCGGCGCGCGTCGGGCACCTCGAACTGCGTGTAGAGGTAGACCCGGTCGTCCGCCGGGTCCACGAAGCGGTGCAGGCCCTCGCCCGTGCGGCTGTAGGGCAGCCGCGCCGTCACCGTCAGCTCGTTCTCCGCCGCGAGGTCGGCGAGCGTGATCCGGGAGTCGGCGTAGACCGCGGCGGGGTCCAGCGACGCGCCGTTGAGGGTGATCGACAGGTCCTCCGTGCCCACGAGGTCGGCGAACGTCGTCGCGCCGGGCTCGGAGCAGGCGAAGCGCAGCACGGTGGTGCTGCCGAAGTGGGTCTCGCCGACGGTGAGGTCGAGCTCCACGGTCGCCGACGTGAGGTCCAGGAGGGACGCGCGGGTGGCGGCCTCGTCACGGGTCAGGTTGGTTCCAGGCATGCCGCCGATCCTCGCACCCCGGTCCCACGGTCGTCGCGCACGACGCGGGTACGCCGCGGGCTCGCGTCGGGAATCCCCGCTTCGGTCCCGGTGTTGACTCTGGTCATGACGACCGCTCCCGTGCCCGCGACGCCCGCCCGCGCCGACTTCTGGTTCGACCCGCTCTGTCCCTTCGCCTGGATCACGTCCCGCTGGATCCTCGAGGTCGAGAAGGTCCGCGACATCGAGGTGTCGTGGAACGTGATGAGCCTGGCCTACCTCAACGCGGACAAGGACATCTCCGAGGACTACCGGAAGATGCTCGAGACGGCCTGGGGCCCGGTGCGCGTCTGCATCGCCGCCGAGCAGGCGCACGGCAAGGAGGTGCTGCTCCCGCTCTACACGGCGCTGGGCACCCGCCGCCACAACGAGAAGCAGGAGTTCACGCGCGAGGTCATCGAGGCGGCCCTCACCGAGGCCGGCCTGCCGACCGAGCTCGCCGACGCCGCGGACTCGACGGACTACGACGAGGCGCTGAAGAAGTCGCATCACGCCGGCATGGACCAGGTCGGCATGGAGGTCGGCACGCCCGTCATCTCCATCGACGGCACGGCCTTCTTCGGCCCGGTCCTCACCAAGATCCCGCGGGGCGAGGAGGCCGGCAAGCTCTGGGACGCGTCCGTCGTGCTGGCGGACTACCCGTACTTCTTCGAGCTGAAGCGGACCCGCACGGGGGATCTCGACTTCAGCTGACCCGCGGTGACCCGCACGTGGGGTCGGTCCCGGTCGCCTCGACCGGGACCGACCCCACGGGTGCGTCAGGACGCGCGGAGGGGCGCGAGGTCGTCGGCGACCCCGAGCTCGCCGAGCAGCCGCGCACGCAGGGCGGCGAACCGCGCGCCCGTGGTGTCGCGGTCCGCCCGGTCGCCGCCGAGGTCGACCGTCACCTCCGCCGTGATGCGGCCCTCGTCGAGCACCAGCACCCGGTCGGCGAGCACGATCGCCTCGTCGACGTCGTGGGTGATGAGCAGGACCGCCGGGCGGTGGCGTCGGCAGAGCTCGCGCAGCAGGTGGTGCATGTGCACCCGGGTCAGCGCGTCGAGAGCCCCGAAGGGCTCGTCGGCCAGCAGCAGCTCGGGCGTCCGCACGAGCGAGCGGGCCAGCGCCACGCGCTGCTGCTCGCCGCCGGACAGCTCACCGGGCCACGCACGGCCGCGGCCCGCCAGGCCCACCTCCCCGAGCGCCTCCTCCACCCGGGCACGCGCCGTACGTCGCGGCAGACCGGCCGCCACGTTGGCCGCGACCCGCTGCCAGGGCAGTAGCCGGGAGTCCTGGAACACCACCGACACCCGGGCCGGCACGTCGAGCTCGCCGTGGCCGCGCACGTCGCGGTCGAGGCCCGCCAGCGCGCGGAGCAGCGTGCTCTTCCCGCTGCCGCTGCGGCCCAGGAGCGCCACGAACTCGCCCGGCGCGATGTCGAGGTCGACACCGTCGAGCACGGTGCGCGACGCGTCGAACGAGCGGGTCAGCCCCCGGACCCGTACGGCGGGGGTCAGCTCTCCAGCGTGCGTCGCCACGACAGCACCCTCCTCTCGAGCAGCCGGACCGCGCCGTCGCCGAGCAGTCCTAGCACGGCGTAGACGACGAGGCCGACCACGATGACGTCGGTCTGGCCGTAGCTGGAGGCCAGGGTGATCATGTGGCCGATGCCGCTGGTCGCGTTGATCTGCTCGATGACGACCAAGGTCAGCAGGGCCGAGGTGACGGCGAACCGCAGCCCCAGCAGGAAGCCGGGCAGCGCCCCCGGCAGGACGACGCGACGCAGGAACGTCGCGCGGGTGAGGTCCAGCGTCTCGGCCAGCTCCGCGTAGCGCTGGTCGATCCCGCGCAGCCCGTTGTGCGTGTGGATGTAGACGGGGACGAGCACGCCGAGCGCGATGGTGATGACCTTCATCTCCTCGCCGATCCCGAACCAGAGGATGAGCAGGGGGATGAGCGCGAGGTTGGGGATGGAGCGCTTGACCTGCACCGGGCCGTCGACGACGGACTCGCCCAGGCGGGAGAGGCCGGCGACGACGGCGAGGACGGCGCCGACGACGACACCGATGGCCAGGCCCAGCCCGGCGCGGGTGAGCGAGACCTGCAGGCTCTCGGTCAGACGCCCCGACTCCAGCAGGCCGCGCGCCGTCTCGACGACGGTCCACGGGGCGGTCAGGACGCGCTGGTCGACGATGCCCGTCGCGGAACCGGTGGTCCAGAGGGCGAGCAGCAGGAGCGGCCCGAGCAGGATCGCGAACGGCACGCGCCGGCCGGGACCCAGGCGGCGCCGGCGCACGCGGCGGTCGACGGGTGTCGTCCCGGACCGGGGCGGGGTCGTGGCGGTGTGGACGCGGACGAGGGTGCCGCCGCTCATCGGGCTGCCTCGTCGGACGCCAGCGTCGCCGGCTCGTAGCGGTGGTCGTAGAGCCCGTCGACGTCGATCTGGTCCCGGCCCTGCGCCTCGGCGACGAGGTCGGCGGTCGCCTGGTGCTCCGTCACGAGTGTGGCCCACTCCTGCGGCACCTCGAACGTGCCGAGGGCGTCGACGACGTACGCCGCGTCCTCCGCCGTGAGGCCCTCGTGGTCGACGTAGTAGGCCTGCGCGAACTCCTCGGGGTGGTCGTTGACCCAGGCGACGGCCTGCTGCCAGACCTCGACGTACTGCGCGATGGCCGCGGCCTTGTGCGCGTCCTCGAGCACCTCGACGGGGGTGTACAGGTGCCAGAAGTCGTCGCGCACGCCGGGCGGGATGGTCCTGGCGCCGTCGGGCTCGTACTTCGCCAGGTAGGTGCGCGACTGTGCGACACCCAGGGGGGCGACGTCGACCTGCCCGCTCGCGAGCGCGTTGGAGAAGGTGTCGTCGACGCTCGTCATCTCGACCAGCTCGACGTCGTCCGGGCTCAGCCCCGCGTTCTCCAGGACGCGCAGCACGAGGGCGCCCTGCGCCTGGCCGGGGGAGTAGGCGATCCGCGTGCCGGCGAGGTCGTCGAGGCTCGTGACGTCGGCATCGGGGCTGATCCCGAGCTCGTAGGTCGGGTGCTCCAGCGGGTCGACGGTGGTGCGGGCACTGACGATGCGGACGTCCGTGCCGGTCCAGTGCGCGAAGAGGGGCGGGATGTCGGCGACTGCCCCGATGTCGAGCGCGTCCGCACGGAACGCCTCGAGCGTGCGGGGGCCGCCGGAGACGTTGGCCCACTCGACCTCGAAGTCGAGCTCGTCGATGAGGCCGGACTCCTCGAGCGCGACCTGCGTGGTGGGGTCGCCCACGCGCAGCACGACGTCGTCGGGGACGTCCTCCGGCAGGGCGGCGGTGAGCTCCAGGTGGGGCCCCGCCTCCTCGCTGCACGCGGCGAGCGGGAGGAGGGCCAGCCCGGCGACGGCCGCGAGGGCGCGCCGGCGGGGACGGGCGGTGGGGGACTTCATGGTGACCTCCGAGTCGGTGCCATTAAGTCCATGAACATAGTTGACTTAACGCGTGGACCCCGGCCCTCTCGAGGAGCGAGACGTGGGCCGGGGTCGGAGCCATCGGTGCTCCCACCCGCGCGGGGGGTCGACGTGCCGCGTCGTCTGACCCACCATGGGGCGATGGTCTCGGACAATCTCTCGGGTCCCACCCGGACCACCCGTCCCTCCCGCCGCGCCCTGGTCGCGGGCGCCGTCGTCGGCACCGGCCTCGCCGGAACCGGAGCCGCCGCGCCCGCCGTCGCCCGCGGGCCGGCCCTCACGACACCCCGCCCGGCCGCGGGTCCGGCCGCGCTGCACATGGCGGCGGCCGGTGACGGTGGGCTCCGTCGCGCGTCCGTCCGCGTCGGCCTGACGGGCCGCGGACGCCGCTCGGCCACCGTCGCGGGCGACCCCTTCTCCAGCGTGGCCCTCACCTGGAGCGCGGGGTCACCGGCCCTCTCCGTGCGGGTGCGCAGCCTCGACGGCGTCTGGCAGCCCTGGCAGGCGATCGGCCACCTCCACGACGGGCCGAGCGTCGGCACCGCGGAGTGGCGAGCGGCGCGGCGCACCTCGGCGACCGGACTCACGTGGGTCGGCGACGCCGACGCGATCGAGGTGGCCGCCGACGGCCCGGTGTCGGACCTGCGCGTCGAGATGCTCGACGCCACCCCCACCGAGCTCGCCCCGCCGGGCGTCTCGGCCCGCTCCGCCCCGATGTCGCGCGTCTACAACCGGGCCACGTGGGGAGCCGACGAGTCGCTGCGGACCGGGGACCCGACGTACCTCACCGGGTTCCAGCAGGTCCACGTGCACCACACGGCGGGGGCGAACAGCTACGCCCTCGACGACGTCCCGCGGATCCTGCGGTCGATGCTGGCGTACCACACGCAGACCCTGGGCTGGTCCGACATCGGCTACAACCTGCTCGTGGACCGCTTCGGGCGGGCCTTCGAGGGACGGGCCGGCGGCGTCAAGCGTCTCGTCCGCGGCGCGCACACCCTCGGGTTCAACCACAACTCGTGCGGCATCGCGCTGATGGGCAACTACGAGACGGCCAAGCCGCCGGGAGCCGCGGTGCAGCAGCTCGAGGCGCTGGCCGCGTACAAGTTCGACGTGCGCGGGCAGAAGGCGCTGCGGAAGCTGCACGCGGCGTCGGAGGGCAGCGACAAGTACCCCAAGGGCACCGTCGCCTACCTGTGGGCGATGGACGCGCACCGGGACACGAACGACACGGCCTGCCCGGGCAAGTACCTGTACGCCGCGATGAACGACATCCGCACGCGCACGCAGGCACGCATCGACCACTACTGAGAGGGTCGGGGCGCGGTCCGGGTGCGGTCCGGGCAGAACCTAGGATCGGCCCATGACCCACGTGCTGTCCGCCGTCGCCTGGCCCTACGCCAACGGCCCCCGCCACATCGGCCACGTGGCCGGTTTCGGCGTGCCCTCCGACGTCTTCTCGCGCTACATGCGCATGGCCGGACACGACGTGCTCATGGTCTCGGGCTCCGACGAGCACGGCACCCCCATCCTCATCGCTGCCGACGAGGCGGGCGTGACCGCGCAGGAGCTCGCCGACCGCAACCACCGCCTCATCGTCGAGGACCTCGTCGGCCTGGGCATCTCCTACGACCTCTACACCCGCACGACGACGCGCAACCACTACGCCGTCGTGCAGGAGATGTTCCGCGGGGTGCACGAGAACGGCTACTTCGTCGAGCAGACGACGTACGGCGCGATCTCGCCCTCGACGGGCCGCACGCTGCCCGACCGCTACATCGAGGGCACGTGCCCGATCTGCAAGACGCCCGGTGCCCGGGGCGACCAGTGCGACGCGTGCGGCAACCAGCTCGACCCGGCCGACCTCATCGACCCGGTGTCGCGGATCAACGGCGAGACGCCCGAGTTCGTCGAGACGCAGCACTTCTTCCTCGACCTGCCGGCGCTGGCCGAGGCGCTGGGGGAGTGGCTCGACGAGCGCGAGGCGACGGGCCTGTGGCGCCCCAACGTCATCCGCTTCTCGAAGAACATCCTTAAGGAGATCCGCCCCCGTGCCATGACGCGCGACATCGACTGGGGCATCCCGGTGCCGCTCGACGGGTGGCGCGACAACCCGACGAAGAAGCTGTACGTCTGGTTCGACGCCGTCATCGGCTACCTGTCGGCGTCCATCGAGTGGGCGCGGCGCTCGGGCGACCCCGAGGCGTGGCGGCAGTGGTGGAACGCGCCGGCCGACGGGTCCGCGCAGGACGCCTACTACTTCATGGGCAAGGACAACATCACCTTCCACAGCCAGATCTGGCCGGCGGAGATGCTGGCCTACGCGGGGAAGGGCGACAAGGGCGGGACGCCCGGCCCGTACGGCGAGCTCACGCTCCCGACCGAGGTGGTCTCGAGCGAGTTCCTGACCATGGAGGGCAAGAAGTTCTCGTCGTCGAAGAAGATCGTCATCTACGTGCGGGACCTGCTGAGCCGCTACCAGCCCGACGCGTTCCGCTACTTCGTGGCGGCGGCGGGCCCGGAGACCCAGGACAGCGACTTCACGTGGGCTGAGTTCGTGCGCCGCACCAACGACGAGCTCGTCGCCGGCTGGGGCAACCTGGTGAACCGCACCGCGACGCTCGTGGCGAAGAACTTCGGCGCGATCCCGCCGGCCGGTCCGTTCGAGGAGGCCGACGTCGCCCTGCTGGCCCGGGTCGAGGAGACGTTCGACGTCGTCGGCGACCTCATCGGGCGTCACCGCCAGAAGGCCGCGATCGCGGAGGCGATGAAGACGGTCGGCGAGGTGAACAAGTACGTCACCGACACCGCCCCGTGGACCCTCAAGGGCGACGACCAGCGCGAGCGCCTCGGCACGGTGCTGCACGTGATGGTGCAGGCCGTCGCCGACCTCAACACGGTCCTGTCGCCGTTCCTGCCGTTCTCGGCGAACGCCGTCGACGCGGTGCTGGGCGGCGCGGGCGACCTGCAGCCGATGCCCCGCGCCGAGGACGTCGCCGACCTCGACGACGACAGCCGCGGCTACCCGATCATCACGGGCGACTACACCGACGTCCGGGCCTGGGGCCGCCGGCCGGTCGAGGTGGGCACGACGATCGAGAAGCCGACGCCCGTGTTCGTGAAGCTCGACGCCGCGATCGTCGACGAGGAGCTCGCGCGGCTGGAGGGGTGAGGGGGCCGGGGGCCTCTCCCGATGTAACGCGGTGTCCGGGCAACTGTGCACGTGGTCGACCACTTCCATAGTGACCCGAACACCGCGTTACACGTCCTGGGGGAGGTCGAGCTCCACCACCCGTACGTCGCGGATCCGCGCCCGCTGGTCGCCCGGCGGACCGCTGCCGCGGAAGGCCTCGAGGTCGGCCCGGCTCGCCCAGCGCTCGGCGATCGCGACCCGGTCGGGCTCGAGCGGGTCGGCGGCGACGAGGAAGTCGAGGCAGCCCGGCGCTGCCCGGGCCCGGCGCACGACCTCGCGGCAGTCGGCGACGTAGGCGTCCCTGTCGGTCTCCGCGACCCGCAGGTGTCCGATGACCACGACCTGGTTGCTCATGCCGGGGTCGACCGCGGGGCGGCCCGGGACTCATCGGCGGCGCGATTTCGTGGGTCGGGGAAAGAAAACGCGGACCGGGCTCCGAGGTCGGGAAAGAGAACGCGGACCCGGGCGCCCGACACGCCGAGGTCCAGGCCGGACTCGTCCGCGTTTTCTTTCCCCGGCGCGCACTTTCCTGCGGGCTGGCGACCGGCCCGTCCACGGCGGGCCGGGCAGCAGCGAGCTCCACTACGCTCCCACCCGTGCTGCATCCCCAGGCCCGGGCCGCTCTCGCGGCGGCCGCCGGCGAGACCCCCGTCCACGACCCTGCCTTCGACATCGCCGACGTGCGCGAGGCGGCCCGTCTCGAGGCGCTGCGCCAGCCGCGCGAGGACGTCGCCGAGGTGCGCGACGTCGACGCGGACGGGGTGCCGTGCCGGCTCTACCGTCCCGCCGACGCCCGGCCCGGCGTGGTGGTCCACCTCCACGGCGGCGGGTTCGTCCTCAACGACGTCGACGTGCACGACGCGGCCGTGCGCACGTTCGCGAACCGGGCGGGCATCGCGGTGCTGAGCGTGGAGTACCGACGCCCGCCCGAGCACCGCTTCCCCGCAGCGCCCGACGACGTCGACACCGTCGTCGCATGGCTCGACGCGCACGCCGAGGCCGAGGGTCTCGCCGGTCCGACGGTCGTCCACGGCGACTCGGCCGGTGGCAACCTCGCGCTCGTCGCGGCGCTGCGCCACCCGGGCCGGTTCGCCGCGACGGTGCTGATCTACCCGTTCCTCGACCCCACGGCCTCCTTCGCGAGCTACGGCACCGAGAACCACGGCTTCGACCCGCGGGAGGCGGCCTGGTACTGGGAGCAGTACGCCGCCACCCCCGCCGACCTCGAGCACCCCGACCTGGCCCCGCTGCGCTCCGACCGGCTCGGCACGCTGCCGCCGACGCTCGTGGTGACGGCCGAGCACGACCCGCTCCGCGACGAGGGCGAGGAGCTCGCCGCCCGGCTCGCCGAGGAGGGCGTGACGGTGGTGGGGACGCGCTACCTCGGCCAGCTCCACGGCTTCTGGCGCCACACCGCGGCGTACGACGCGGCCGAGCCGCTCATGTGGCAGGTCGCGGGCTTCCTGCGCCAGCACGCCTGAGAGGATCCCGCCATGCGCGTTCACCTCGGTTCCGACCACGCCGGCCTCGAGCTCAAGGACCACCTCCTCAACTGGCTCGCCGACCACGGCTACGAGGCCGTCGACCACGGCCCGTTCGTCTTCGACGCCGTCGACGACTACCCCGTCTTCTGCCTCCGGGCCGCGGAGGCGGTGGCCGCCGAGCAGGCGGAGGGTGCCGACAGCCTCGGCGTCGTCATCGGCGGCTCCGGCAACGGCGAGCAGATGGCCGCCAACAAGGTCATCGGCGTCCGCGCCGCGCTCGTCTGGTCGGAGGCCACGGCGACGCTCGCCCGCGAGCACAACGACGCCAACGTCATCTCGGTCGGAGGCCGCCAGCACAGCCTCGAGGACATGACGCGCTTCGTCGAGGTCTTCCTCTCGACGCCGTTCAGCGACGAGGAGCGGCACGTTCGCCGGATCGCCCAGCTGGGCCACTACGAGGTCACCCGCGAGCTGCCCCCGCTGCCCGCCTCCGCGCTCGGCGGCGGCAGCAGCGACACCGGGGCCTGACGCCCCGTGCCCGAGGGGCACACCCTCCACCGTCTCGCCGGCGCGCTCGACGACGCGTTCCGGGGCCGGGTCGTGCGCGTGACGAGCCCGCAGGGCCGGTTCGCCACGGAGGCGGCCGCCCTCGACGGCGCCACGTTCGAGGGCGCGGAGGCGTGGGGCAAGCACCTGTTCTGCGACCTCGGTGCGGACCGCTACGTCCACGTCCACCTGGGGCTCTACGGCAAGCACGACGTCCACGCCGGCGAGGCCCCGCCGCCCGTCGGCCAGGTGCGCATGCGGCTGGTGGCGGGCGGTGACGGCCGCCCCGCGGCGTACGCCGACCTCCGCGGCGCCACCGCCTGCGAGCTGGTGACGGGGGCGGGGCGGGCGGCGGTCGTCGCGCGCCTCGGTCCCGACCCGTTGCGCGCCGACGCCGAGCCGGCGCGCGCCTGGGCGCGCATCGAGCGCAGCCGCACCCCGATCGCCGCGCTGCTCATGGACCAGAAGGTCCTGGCGGGCGGCGGCAACGTCTACCGCGCAGAGGTGCTGTTCCGGCACCGCCTCGACCCGTACCGTCCGGGCACCAGCCTCCGCCGCCGCCAGTACGACGCGGTCTGGGCCGACCTCGTCGACCTCATGCGCGAGGGCGTGCGCACGGGGCGCATCGACACCGTGCGGCCCGAGCACACGCCCGAGGCCATGGGTCGGGAGCCCCGACGTGACGACCACGGGGGCGAGGTCTACGTCTACCGCCGCACCGGCCAGCCGTGCTTCGTGTGCGGCACGGCCGTGCGCACCGCCGAGCTCGTCGCCCGCAACCTCTTCTGGTGTCCGCGATGCCAACGCGCGCACGTGTCCCGATCCGTACAGTGAGGGGGTCGAGACGAGGAGGTCGCCGTGATGGTGGTCGACGCGCCTCCGTCGAGCCTGCTCCCACCGCCGGCCCCGCGGAGGCGGACGGTGCGTGACCTGCGCCGCCAGCTCGCGGCCAACCGCGCCCTGGTGCTCCTCGTCGTCGCGACCGTGGTCGTGGGCGTCCTCGTCGCCACCGTGCCCACCCGGGTCCCGATCAACGTGCTGACGGTGCCGATGATCCTGTCGGCGCTGGTGCTCCGGCCGCGGCAGCTCGCCGGCTTCATCAGCTTCGCCATGGCCGTCCTCTTCCTCGCGGTCACGCAGCAGCCGGAGTTCACGCCCCGGCTGTGGGCCTCGGTCGCGACGTACACCGTCATCGGCCTGGTCGTGCTCGTCATCTCCCTGCGGCGGGTCCGGCTCGGCCTCGGCGGCGCGGAGGGGGAGGCGATGCTCCTCGACCTCCGCGAGCGGATCCAGGCCCAGGGCCGACTGCCCCGCCTGCCCGAGGGCTGGTCGGCGGACGCCCTCGTGCGCACGGCGGACGGCACGGCGTTCAGCGGCGACTTCTTCTGCTTCTCCCGGTCGGAGTCCCGCGGCAGCCTCGAGGCGGTGCTCGTCGACGTGTCGGGCAAGGGGGTGCGCGCGGGGACGCGCTCGCTGCAGCTGTCGAGCGCGCTGAGCGGCCTCGTGGGCGCCGTGACCCCGGACCGCCTGGTGCCGGCGACCAACGAGTTCCTCCTGCGCCAGGAGTGGACGGAGGGCTTCGCGACGGCGGTGCACGTCTCGGTCGACCTCGCGACGGGCGCGACGACCGTGCACACCGCGGGCCACCCGCCGGCGCTCGTGGTGCGCAGCTGCGGCGAGGTGCAGCGCGTCGACCTCTCGGGCCCGCTCCTCGGGGTGGTGCCCGACGCGGCGTACCCGCCGGCGACCTTCGAGCTGCAGCCCGGCGACGCGGTCGTCGTCTACACCGACGGCGTGGTGGAGGACGCGGGCACGGACCTGGACGACGGCATCAGCCGCCTCAGCAGCCTGCTGCTCGCGCACCGGGGAGACGGCACGGAGGGCCTCGCGCAGCGGGTGCTGGACGACCTCGGGCCGATCGCTGACGACTGCGCCCTCTTCGTGCTGCGGCGCTCGCCGACGGCGTGAGCCCCCGCCGGGGCTGGGTTGGGGGCCTCCGGGCGCCATGTGGCACGATGACGTTCGCGTGTGTGCGTCCGGGGTCTCCGGGCGCGCTGTCGCGCACGCGGATGTAGCTCAATGGTAGAGCCTCAGTCTTCCAAACTGATTACGCGGGTTCGATTCCCGTCATCCGCTCCAAGTGTGGTCGACGTGGACCCGTTCGTGCAGGTCAGCGCCTGTGCGGTGGACCTTCGCCGGCCCTCTTGGCGGGGCGTAGCGTAGTGGCTAGCGCGCCTGCTTTGGGAGCAGGAGATCGCAGGTTCGAGTCCTGTCGCCCCGACCGCAACCGAGCTGCACCGCTGAAGTCCGACCACGAGGAGAACCACCTGTGAAGAGCGCCGTCGAGTCCTTGAGCCCCACCCGGGCCAAGCTCACCGTTGAGGTGCCCTTCGACGAGCTCAAGCCGAGCCTCGACAAGGCGTACAAGACCATCGCCCAGCAGATCAACGTCCCCGGCTTCCGCCGCGGCAAGGTCCCGCCGGCCGTCATCGACCGTCAGGTCGGCCGCGGCGCGGTCCTCGACCAGGCGATCAACGAGGCGCTGCCGAAGGTGTACGTCGAGGCCCTGCGCGAGAACTCGCTCGAGCCCCTGGCCCAGCCCGAGATCGAGGTGACGCGGCTCGAGGACAAGGAGCTGCTCGAGTTCACCGCCGAGGTCGACGTCAAGCCCGAGATCGAGCTGCCGGAGTACGACGGCCTCGAGGCCACGGTCGAGGACCTGACGGTCACCGACGAGGACGTCGAGGACCAGCTCAACAACCTCCGCGAGCGCTTCGGCACCCTCGCCGACGTCGAGCGCCCCGCCGCCGACGGCGACTTCGTCTCCATCGACCTCGTGGCCACCAAGGACGGCGAGGTCGTCCCCGGTGCCGAGGTCGCGGGCATGTCCTACCAGGTCGGTCGCGGCGGCATGCTCGACGGCCTCGACGAGGCCCTCACCGGCCTCTCCGCCGGTGAGTCGGCCGAGTTCACCTCGCAGCTCGTCGGTGGCGACCTCGTCGGCGAGGACGTCGCCGTCAAGGTCACCGTCAACGGCGTGCAGGAGCAGGAGCTCCCCGAGCTCGACGACGACTTCGCGCAGACCGCGTCGGAGTTCGACACCGTCGAGGAGCTGCGGGAGGACGTGCGCACGCGCCTCACCCGTGGCAAGCGCCTCGAGCAGGCGACCGAGGCCCGCGACGCGGTGCTCGAGGCGCTGCTCGAGAAGGTCTCCGTGCCGCTGCCCGAGACGATGGTCACCGACGAGCTCAACGCCCGTCGCGAGGGCGTCGAGCAGCAGCTCGCGATGGCCGGCATCACGATGGACAAGTACCTCGAGGACGAGGGCCAGACCATCGAGGAGTTCGAGGCGGACCTCGAGCGCCGGGTGCGTGACGCCGTCGCCGCGCAGTTCCTCCTCGACGAGATCGCCAAGCGCGAGGAGCTGGGCGTCGAGCAGAACGACCTGAGCCAGCACATCGTGCGTCGCGCCCAGCAGTCCGGTCAGGACCCGCAGGAGTTCGCGAACCACATGTTCGAGCACAACCACATCCCCGAGCTCGTGCAGGAGATCCTGCGCGGCAAGGCGCTGGCGACGCTCGTCGAGTCGGCCGTCGTGACCGACGCGTCCGGCAACCACGTCGAGCTCAAGAACCTGCGCCCTGACGGCTCCATCGGCGAGCCCGAGGCGGAGTCGGCGGACGAGTCGGCGGTCGAGTCGGTCGAGTCGGCGGACGAGTCGGTCGAGTCGGCGGACCCGGCCGAGGCCGAGCAGGCCGACGAGTCCAAGTGAGCTCTCACTCCGGGATGAGCTGACGTCCGGCGGGGGACACGGATGACGCGCGAGCGGGCGGGCGACAGCACCGATGGTGCCTGGCGCCCGCCCGCTGCTGCGTCCGAGCCGGCCGCGCCGCGTCGGGAGCCGGAGGACGTCCCGGGATACGTCGAGCTGACCGAGGTCGGCCGCGGCGGTGACTCGGTGGTCTACCGGGCGCGACAGGTCAGTCCGCACCGGGTCGTCGCCATCAAGGTGCTCGGCACCGACGACGACGGTCGCGTCGCCCGCTTCCGGCGCGAGGTCGACATCACGATCGAGCTGGGTCGCCAGCACCCCCACATCGTCAACCTCCTCGACGTCGGCACCACGGGAGCGGGGCGGCCCTTCCTGGTGATGGACTTCGTCGAGGCCGGCACCGTGCACGACCGGCTGCGCCAGCAGGGTCCGCTGCCCGTGCACGAGATCCTCGAGATCGGCTACGTCCTCGCCGACGCCCTCGCCTTCGCCCACGAGCGCGGGGTGCTGCACCGCGACGTGAAACCCCAGAACGTGCTCGTCCTCCCCACCACCTGGGTGCTCGCCGACTTCGGCATCGCCCGCCTCGCCGGGTCCGAGCACACCGCCTCCGTCGAGACGTTCACCTACCGCCACGCGGCGCCCCAGGTGCTCGACGGCGAGAAGCCGTCCCAGGCCGACGACCTCTGGTCCCTCGGCTCCACCCTCTTCACCCTCCTCGACGGCCGCCCGCCGTTCGCCAGCGACGACCCCGACGAGGACTCGGCCCTCGCCTACATCCGCCGGGCGCGGACGGAGCCCCACCGGCAGCTGTCCGCCGAGGGCGCCGAGCGCGTCGCCGAGGTCATCGACCGCTGCCTGCAGAAGGACCCCGCGCAGCGCTGGCCCGACGCGGCCTCGCTGCGCGACGCCTTCGCGGCGCTCCGCACGAGCGCCTGGCTGCCCGGCGGCGGCCAGACCGCCCCCGCGTCGCCGTCGCCCACGCCCACGTCCGCGGGAGCACCGTCGACGGCGAGCGGCGAGGGCACGGCCCCCCGTCCGGTGTCGCCCGCACCCGCGATCGCCCCGGTCCCCGTCGACGAGCCGGCGCCGCAGGAGCAGCCGGTGCCGCGCGAGCAACCTGTACCCGCCGCTGCCCCCGCCCGCGAGGACGCGTGGGCGCCCGGGGCCGACCCGGAGCCGCTCGCCCTGTCGGTGCTCGCCCACGCGCCGGTCCAGCACGAGCCGGACGCCGCCCCGACCGGCACGGGCGGTCTCGTGGCGGGCCGCCCCACCGGTGGCGCCGACGCGGCGGGCCCGCCCCGTGACACCGCGCCGCCGGCGGGCACGGTCCCCGCGGCCGAGCCGACGCCCGACCCGGCGTCCGACCCGGCGCGCCGGCGCCGCCGCAACCTGCTGGTCCTGCTCGCCGTGGTCGCGCTCCTCGTGGGGATGGGGCTGACCATCGTCGGCTCCGCGCTGCGGGGCGACGACGAGCCCCGGGAGGCGTCGCCGGCCGACACGACCCCGACGGCCGGCGGTGGCGTGCCCACGGCGACCGAGACGCCCGCCGAGCCCGACCTCGAGCCGCGGCCCAACCCCGACCTCGCCGTGCTCTTCACCGACATCGACGCCGTCGGCCTCGACATCGAGATGGCGTGGACCGACCCCAGCGAGGGCGAGGCGGAGTTCTACGTCGCGCAGACCTCCGGCCCCGAGGGCACGGTCGTCGACTACCAGGCGGTGCTGCCGCCCGGCACCCGCCAGTACGTGCTGCCCGGCGCGCTCGCCGCCGGCGGTCGGCAGTGCTACGCGATCCTCCTGCGCATGCCGACGGGCGAGTTCGGGGTCTCCGACGTCCGCTGCATCACCGCGCCTGCCGCCGACGAGTGACCACCGCCGACGGGTGACCGCCGGCGCTCAGCGCCGGAAGACCCGGGGGTCGAGCGCCCACGCCGGTCGTCGCCACCAGGGCAGCGAGCGGCGCAACCCGCGGCGTACGGCGCGGAGCGCGGCCCGCTGGGCCCCGTCGAGCCCGCCGGCCCCGGTGTCGTCGTCGGGGGCGAAGGCGGAGCGGTCCGCCGCCCGGGCGAGCGTGGTGGCCTCGGGCACGCCGTAGGCCATCGCCACCCGGTCGCCCACGCTGGGCGCGGGCTCGGAGGCCCGGGCGGGGGCGCCGGCGAGCACCAGCCCGTCGAGCACCTCCGCCCAGGCACCGCGGGGGCCGCGGCGTCGGTGGGCCCACGAGCGGACGGACCGGGCGAGGAGCAGGGCGAGCGGGACCCCGACCAGGAGGGTGCCGCCCGCGGCGTACCAGAAGGTCGCCGGCAGGCCGGAGCCCTCGTCGGGTCCGGGTCGCTCGTCGTCGAGGGGGCGGGCGTCCGGGTCGGTCGGCGGGGTGACGGGCTCCTCGCTGGCCGGGGTCTCCTCGGGCGGCGCCGTGGGCCGCTCGCCGACGAGGCCGGGCTCCGGCGTCGGGTCGAAGGGCACCCAGCCCAGGTCGGTGAAGTAGACCTCCGGCCACGCGAGGGCGTGCTCGCCGCGGACGACGCGCGTGCCGTCACCCTGCTCGTCGCCCGGGCGGAAGCCCACCACGATCCGCGTGGGCAGGCCGGTGTGGCGCGCCAGCAGGGCGAAGGCGGTCGCGAACTGCTCGGAGGTGCCCTCCTGGGCGCCGGAGGTGCCGGGCGTGCCGAGCAGGAAGTCCTGGATCCGCCACAGGGCCGAGCCGGAGATGGCGCGCTCGCTGAGCGTGCGCTGCCCGCGGACGGCGTCCTCGATCGCGAGGGCCCGCTGGTAGGGCTTCGTCGTGCCCCGGGCGACCTCCTGGGCGTAGACCCCGAGCTCGTACGGCAGGTCGGGGGTCTGGAGGTAGCGGTCGAGCGGGAGGTCCGCGCTGTCCGGGGAGTCGGGGGACGGCACCCCCGCCTCGGGCAGCGTCGCGGGGTCGGGGGCGTCGACCTGCGCGGTGACCTCGTACTCGACCCCGTCGGTCCCCTCGGGACGCAGCAGGGTGCCGGTGCGCGGGTCGACCAGGGCGTCGGTGCCCGAGACGCCGGTCGGGTCGCCGGGGGAGGGCAGCCAGCTGCCGCCGAGGTCGCCGACGCGGACGGCGGTCGTGAACCGGGCCCGCTGGTCGCCGACCGGCAGGACGTCGGTCGCCTCGATGCCCAGGGGGCCGTACTCCGTCGCCGCCCGCCACTGCGCCCCGTCGTAGTCGTCGAGCACCACGAGCCGCAGCGGCGCCACGTCGCCGGAGGTGGTGAACAGCTCGACGTCGGGGTTCGCCGACCACGCGGCGAGCTGGGGCAGCGGGCTCGATGCCTGCGTCTGCAGCATCGGGGGGTCCACGACGGAGCGCGGGTCGAACGGCTCCTGCGTGGGCACGAGGCTCGCGGAGGCCACCACACCGATCGCGACCACGAGCAGCGGCCCGGCGACGACGGCCCGTCGCTTCCGGGGTTCGCCGGTCTCGTCGAGGAGCACCCAGCCGAGCACCGCGAGCACGAGCACGAGCGCTGCGAGGAGGCCGATGCGGTCGCCCTCCCCGCGCGTCAGCAGGGCTCCCGCCGCGTAGAGCACGACCGCGCCCACCACCGGTGCCACCCGGGTCGGGCGGTGGCTGCGGAGCGCGACCAGGAGCCCCACGATGCCGCTGAGCAGCACCGGCACGACGAGCAGGTCGGCGCGGAACGCCAACGGCTGGGGCTCGGTGAGGAGCCGGGGCACGGCGTCCCCGACGGTGCCGACGAGCGTCGTGCCCGCCCCCGACGCCAGCACGTACCCCACCAGGACGAGCAACCCCGACAGCACCGACGCGGCCAGCCACCGCGGCACCCCGAGAAGCAGCACGAGGGTGAGGAGCACGAAGGGGAGCACCACGGCGCCCACGACGACGAGCGGCATGCGCCACCCGCCCCACGCCGTCGCCAACGACAGCGCCCCGGCGGCCGGGAGGCTGGCGGCCCACACGAGGGCCGCGGCCGCGGTACGGCGCGGCGGCGCCGGCAGCGGCTCCCCGGGCACCGTCGGCCCGGTGGCGGTCGTGCGTGGCGGTGCCGTCGTCGTCGTGCTCACCCGGCCAACGCCTGGTCCCACTGCGCGGCCAGCCCCAGCGAGGAGCCGCCGCGGAGCACCAGCAGGTCGCCCTGCTGGCCCGACGCGACGAGGGGGCGGGGGTCGAGCGAGAGCACGACCCGGCGGGCGGCACCGCCCAGCAGCGGCGCCAGCTCGCGCTCCTCCGTGCCGGCGCCGGAGACCGCGACGACCACGTCGCTCCCACCGAGCCCGTGGACGCCGGGGGACCCGGGAGCCCCGGGAACCCCGCCGTGCTCGCCGACGGTGCCGATCTCGGCGAGGAGCAGCTCGATCTCGTCCCCACCCGGGTGGGGCAGCCCGGACGGCGACGCCGGTACGTCGACGGCGTGGCGCCCGCTCACCACGCGGAAGCGCAACGGGTGGCCGCCCGCCACGGCCACGCGGCAGAGCGCGGCCGCGAGCTCGACGGCGTCCTCGAACGGCTCGTCGGTGCCGCGCTGCACGTAGCTCGCGGCGCGGTCGTCGAGGAGCACGCCGACGTGCGGCTCGGCCGGGTCGGCGTCCTCGCGGACCATCAGCGTGCCCCAGCGGGCGCTCGTCGCCCAGTGCAGGCGGCGCAGGTCGTCGCCGGGCGTGTACTCGTGGAGGCCGACGAGGTCGGTGCCCCCGACGTCGACGGAGTCGGTCGACCCGGCCGCGGCACGTCGCACGCCGCGCGCCATGTCGTGGAGGGGGATCCGCCGCGGCAGCACGCGCACGGTCTCGACGTCGCCGTGCTCGACGGCGTGGGTCGCGAGCCCGAGCAGCCCGTGCCGGCGCAGCACGAGGGGTCCGACGGTCACGAGGCCGCGCCGTACGGTCGGGACGTCGTGCTCGAGCTCCACCTCCTCGGCCTGCGGGACGTCGGGCAGCCGCACGGGGTGAAGGGTGCCGTCGACGAGGTCGGCGGCCTCGAGCCGGGCCAGGCCGCGCCGCCGGTGGCCGGCGAAGCGCAGCGTCGCCCGGCAGCGGTCGTGGCGCACCACGACGGCGGGCTCGACCCGGCGCTGCAGGGCGACGCGGGCGGGCTGCAGCACGGCGACGAGCTCGACGACCACGAGGGCGAGCAGGCAGGCCCCGAGCCCGGCGGCCACCGGGTAGCGGGCGAGCAGCCCGAGCACGAGGAGCGCGACACCGAGCGCGGCGACGCCGCGGCCGCGGGGCGTGGTGGCCCGCCAGGCGACGAGCGCCCGGGACGGCCCGTGAGCCCGAGTGGTGGCCACCGGCTCAGGACTGGTCGGGCTGCGGCGGGTGCACCGTGTCGAGCACCTCGTGCACCACGTCGACCGGACGATGGCCCGCCAGCAGCGCGTCGCGGGTGAGGACGGTGCGGTGGGCCAGGACGGGCTCGGCCAGCCGCTGGACGTCGTGGGGCACCACGTAGTGGCGGCCCTGCGACGCGGCGTACACCTGCAGGCAGCGCACGAGCGCCTTCAGCCCCCGGGTCGAGGCGCCCAGGCGCACCCGCGGGTCGGTGCGGATCGCCACCCCGATCTCGCGCACGTAGCGCAGCAGGGGATCGGCCACGTGGAGCATCGTCAGCCGCTGGGCGGCGGCCGCCACGACGCCGGGCGTCGAGACCACGGGCACGTCGTCGACCCGGCCGGCGTGGCTGCCCGGCCGGAGCACGTCCAGCTCGTGCTCGGCGTCGGGGTAGCCCAGCGCGGTGCGCACGAGGAACCGGTCGAGCTGGGCCTCGGGGAGGCGGTAGGTGCCGTCGAGGTCCACGGGGTTCTGGGTGGCGATGACGACGAACGGGTCCGGTACGGCGCGGGTCGACCCGTCGACGGTGACCGTGCGCTCCTCCATGACCTCCAGCAGGGCGGACTGGGTCTTCGCCGCCGCCCGGTTGATCTCGTCGGCCAGCACGACGTGCGCGAACACCGGGCCGGGGCGGAAGCGCACCTCGCCGCTGCGCGGGTCGAAGACGGTCGTGCCCGTGACGTCGCTCGGCAGGAGGTCGGGCGTGAACTGGACCCGGCGCATCTCGCCGCCGAGGGCGCGGGCGACCGCCCGCGCGAGGGTGGTCTTGCCGGTGCCCGGCACGTCCTCGAGCAGCACGTGGCCCCCGGCGATCGCCGCGACGAGCACGAGGTCGACCGTCGCCCGCTTGCCGTGCACGGCCACCTCGACGGCGTCGCCGAGCCGCTGGTGGAGCCGACGGAACTCGGCGACGTCCGTCTCGGTGACGGGGCCGGAGGCGCGGGGGCTGTCGGCGATGGCGGTCACGTGGGTCCTCTCGGGGGAGCGGCTCGGGTCGGGGGTCAGGGGATCTGCTGGCCCTGGCAGAGCGCGGTCTGCGTGGTGGTGAAGGTGTAGACCTGGCTCTGCACCGACGTGCGGCCGTTGTCGGCGGTGAACACGATGGAGCGGTTGCGGGTGACGTTGCGGTTGGTGCCCGTGTCGCAGTTCACCCACTGGTAGCCGTCGCTGTAGGTGAGCGTCAGCGAGGTCTCCCCGCACGGGATCGTGCCGCTCTCGGAGTCCGCCGTGTAGGTGCAGGTGCCGGTGAACGCCGCCCAGTCCGCCGCCGGGGCGAGGGTGAGGGTGACGTCGCCGATCCCCTCGTAGGTGAGGTTGCCGCCGCTCTCGCCGGTCACGTGCTGGTTGCCGGCCGCGGGGAGGCGGGGCGCGCTGGCCACGCTCTCGCCGATGACGGCATCGGCGGCGTCCCCCTCGCCCTGGGCGTTGAGGGCGCTCACGCGCACGGTGGTGCGGCCGGCGTCGCACTCCTCGCCGCCCGTGTCGGCGCAGGGGACCGCCCAGGAAGCGGTGCGGGCGTCGGCCGGGAGGTCCTGCGTCTGGGTGGTCTGCGGGTTGCCGCCGGTGAAGACGACGCGGTAGCCGGTGACGGGCGAGCCGTTGTCGGGCGCGGCCTGCCACGAGGCGGTGGCCGGGACGATGCCGGCGGTGTGGGGACCGGTGCCGACCGAGCCGCTGAGACCGCCCGGCGTGCCGGGCCGCGTGCTGGCGGTGACGGTGGCCGAGGGGGCCGAGGCGGCCCGACGGTCGCCGTCGACGGCGGTCACCACGAACTGCGCCGGCTGGCCTACCGGGATGGTGAGGCGGGCGGACCGGTCGGCCGGCCCCGACCGCGTGTAGATGCTGTCGGAGCCGACCACCGTGATGTCGAAGCCGGTCGCGGCCGGGCCGGCGTGCTGCCAGGTGACCACGGCCGTGGTGCCCTCCAGCGTCGCGGTGACGGCGGTCGGGGCCTGGAGCTCCGCCGGCTGCTCGCTCGGCGGTGGCTCGGTCGGGTTCGTGGGGTTGCCCGGCGTGCCCGGAGTGCCCGGGTCGCTCGGGGGCGGGGTGCCGCCACCTCCGGGCGGGACGGTGCTTGGCGGGCCGACGGGCGGCACGGTCGGTCCGCCGGTGGGCGGGCTCGTCGGCACCGTCGGAGCCGTCGGTGCGGTGGGCGCCGAGGCCCCCGTCGGTGGCGTCCCGTTCGACGGGGGCGTCGTGGCCCCGGTGGGGGGCGTGGTGGCCGGCGGGTCCGGCAGGTCCGCCGGGTCGGGCCGGTCGGCGTCGGCGATGTCGCGCACCTGCTGCGGGGTGGGCGGTGTGCGGCTGCCGGCCAGGCGCGTGGGGGTGACCCGGTCGTCGTACCGCGTGAGGTCGCTGATGCGGCCGTCGGGACGCACGACGAGCCCGGCCTGGGAGCCGGGCACGTTGACGATGAGGTTGCCGTCGTCGACGACCAGCTCGGCGTCGCGCTCACCCGGCACGGGGATGTCGGCCGAGGCCCGGCGCCCGGAGCCGTCGAGCACGACGATCCGGCCGGCGCCGTCGCAGGGCACGTAGACGAGGTCGCGGTGCACGGCCGGCCGGCCCGGCTTGCCGCAGTCGATCGTCGTGAGGTCGACCTCGCGGAGCTCGCCGGCGCCGACGATCACGAGCGTGCCCGTGTCGGGGGAGGCGACCGGCGCGAGGTCGTCCGGGGCGGAGGCCGGGGCCAGCAGGCTGCCGACGAGGGACGGCGCGTCGCCGACGACGTCGTCGCCCGTGCCCACCTGCACCACGATGCCGGCGTCGGGCCCGAAGACGGTGACACCGCGGTCGTGGCCGACGAGCACCGAGCCGTCGCCCGCGTAGTCGACGTCCTCCTCGCTCTCCGTGACGAAGCGGCGCTCGGCGTCGGACCAGCGGAGCTCCACCAGGCGACCGACCTCGTCGATGGCCCAGACCCGGCCCTGGCCGTCGATGGTCGCGTCGGCGAGCCCCTCGGTGGCGACCCAGCGCTCGCCGATCGCGTCGGTGGTCGACGGGTCGATGCGGGAGATCGAGCTGGTCGAGCGGTCGACGAGGAAGGCCGAGCCGTCGTGGAGCAGGAGGTCGGTGGCCCCGCCCGAGGCCACGCGGCGCTGCCCCGAGACGAGCACCGAGGCCAGGTCGACGGAGAACACCTCGCCCGTCGTGCGGTTGGTGACGAAGAGGCGCCCGTCGGCCTGGGAGACCTCGAGGTCCTCACCCGGCGCGCCCACGGCGAGGCGCTTCTCCGGGCGGCCGGTGGCGGGGTTGACCTGGATGATCTCGCCGGACGGGTCGTCCGAGATCCAGGTGAGCCCGTCGGTGATGTCGACGACCGTCCGCGAGAGGCCCTGGCCGAAGGCGAGCCCGGCGACGAGCGAGGCGCCGACGATCGCGACGGAGATCTCGGCGCTGCCGCGCGAGTCGCGTCGACGCTTCCCCCGCAAGCGTCGACGCAGGCGCGCCAGGCGGGACGCGTCGGCCCCGCCGGCCGCGTCGGCCGGCGTGGCCGCTCCGTCCCGAGACTCCGTGGTCATCGCCCGTCCTGTCCCTCGTGCGTCGTGGCCACGAGCTGCGCGACCGTGGCGGAGCCTGCCTCGCACCACAGTCCGCGACCCGGGCCGGTCAGCGGTTCCAACGTCTTCGTCGGCACGGTGACGCCGAAGACGTCGCCCTCGTTCCACTCCGGGTGCAGCAGGAAACCTCGGCGACGCTGCTTGAGCGCCGTGACGAGGCCCGGCAGCATCCCCGGCCTGCGTGCCTCGGCGACGTCCACCGAGACCACGGCGGCGAGCGGACCGCCCGCCGCGTCGAGCAGCTCCAGCAGTCGCGTCCGAGCGGCCTTGTGGGCATCGTCCGTGCAGGCAGCATCCCACCGTTGGACGTCGTCGGCCACGAGCAGCACCCAGGAACCTTCCGTCCCGGCAGGGACGGAGGAGGCCCGCGCGAGGGCCTCCTCGGCCGCCGCGACGGCCTCGAGGAGCGTCTCGGCGCGCACGACCTGCGGCGGGACGTCGGAGCGGGCGGCCAGCTCGACGACGCCCTCGAGGGCACTCGTGCGCCCCGTGCCGGCCCGGCCGGCGACGACCACCGGACCGCCGAGGAGGTCGACGGTCAGCACGCCGACGGCGTCGGCGTCCACGGCGAGCGGGGTGCGGCTGCCCTGGGGCGACGGCAGGGCGTCGGCGGGCAGCCGCGCCGGCATCGGGGGCACGGCGGCCGAGCCCCGGCCGGCCGTGCGGGGCTCGAGCAGCGCCGCGACCTCACGCATCCGCTCGGCCTGCACGGGCGTGCCCGCGCCGCCCGTCGTCGCCACCTGCAGCATCTGCTTGCCCAGCAGGCCGGTGCCCGGGGTCGTCTCGGCGTCGAGCACGTTGCCGGGCGCCCCGAGCATCAGGTAGTCGTCGTTCGTCGTCATCCGCAGGATGATCCGGCGCCCGAACGACGCGGCGATCGAGGTCGGCACGCCCGTGCGCCCGGGAGCGGTCGCGACGACGTGGACGCCGACGCGGCGTCCGTTCTGCAGCACGTTCTGGAGGTGCTCGACGTGGTCACGGGCCAGCCCGCCGGCCTTCTCGAACGCCTCGAGCACGGCGGGCAGGTTGTCGAGCAGCAGGTAGACCCGGGGCAGCACGTGCCCGGCGCGTGCGAGGTCCTCGAGGTCGGCGCACCCGTTCGAGGCGAGGGCCGCCGAGCGGTCGGCCACCGTGCGCTTGAGGAGCCGCACGAGGCGCAGCACGCGACCCAGCTGGGTCTCGCCCACGACGGCCTCGACGGTCGGCAGGTCGGCGATCGCCTGCAGGCCGCCGCCGGCGTAGTCGATCGCGTAGACGTACGGCGCGACGCCGTGCGCGCTCCACGCGTCTCCCACCGACGCGGTGACCGCCGCCGTGCGGAGGAGCTCGGTCTTGCCGGAGCCGGAGGCCCCGTGGACGAGCAGGTGGCCCACGCTGGTGAGGTCGACGTCGAGCCGGGGCTGGCGCTGGTGGGCCGGGTCGTCGATCCCGCCCAGGTGCAGGTGCCCGGACGGCTGCGGGCCCGCCTCGCGGCGGAGCTCGTCGAGGTCGAGGAGCAGCTCGGCGGGCAGCGGCGGGAGCCAGGGCTTCGGCGGGGCGGGGACGCCCGAGCGCCGGAAGGCGGTGACGATCGTCGTGACGCAGCGCTCGAGGTCGGTCCGCGGGTCGAGGCGGGCGTCGGCCGCGGTGTCGGCGCGGGCGGCGCTGGCCGCGCTGAAGGCGTGCACCGTGACCGACGACCCCGTGCCGTCGATGGGCTGCCGGGCGCCCGTCCACGCCGACTGCACGAGCTCGGCGGTGCCGTGGCCGGTGCGGCGAAGCCACGCCCGCCCCGGGGTGCGCCGCGAGATGCGGGCGGCCTCGGGCGAGTCGATGACGTCGCGGGAGTCGTCGGCGGCCGACACGCGCAGCGCGATGCGCAGGTCGGTGTTGGCCCGGATGTTGCCGGTCACCACGCCCGCGGGCCGCTGGGTCGCGAGGAGCACGTGCATGCCGAGCGAGCGGCCGCGCTGGGCGATGTTGACCATGCCGTCGACGAAGTCCGGGACCTCGGCGGTGAGGGCGGCGAACTCGTCGACGCAGATGAGCAGGCTCGGCGGCGCCTTGTCGGGGTGCTCCCGCTCGAGCTGGGTGAGGTCCTTGACGCCGTACTCGCCCAGCAGGTGCTCCCGTGCCGTGATCTCGGCGCCGAGGGACGTGAGCGCCCGCTGCACGAGGGCGGGGGTGAGGTCGGTGATGTAGCCGACCGTGTGGGGCAGGTCGGCGCACTCCCGGAACGCCGCGCCGCCCTTGTAGTCGACGAGCAGGAAGCTGATCCGGTTGACCGGGTTGTTGAGGGCGAGCGAGCAGATCAGCGTCTGCAGCAGCTCCGACTTGCCGGAGCCGGTCGTGCCGGCCACCAGGCCGTGCGGGCCGTCGTCGCGCAGGTCGATGGTGACCGTGCCGTCGACGCCCGCGCCGATCTGGGCGCGCAGCCCGCGGCTCGCCCCCCACCGCCGCAGCACGGCGTCGGTGTCGTCCAGGTCCTCGAGGTCGCCGCTGACCTCGGGCAGCCGCACGACGGCCGGGATCGAGGTGGAGGCGGGGAGCACCGCCGCCTCGTCGACGTACGCCGTCATGGTGCGCGCACTGCGCCACGCGTGCGCGAGGGTGACGGCGTCGGGGGTGTCGATGCGGTCGACGCCCCCGCGGTCGCCGACGTTGACGCTGCCGTCGTCGAGGTCGACGAGCAGGCCGGTGGCCGCCGGCACCTCGGCACGACGGCGGCCCAGCCAGAGCAGGTGGAGGCCCCGCTCGGCCCCGACGGCCGCCACGGCCTCGACCGTGCGGCGGGGGATGCCGGCGTCCTCGTCGATGATGCAGAGCGTGTGGCCGCGGCCCCCGTCCTCGCTCGCGAGGTGGTCGAGCAGGGCCGTCGCCGCGCCGGGCCCGATGGCCACGGGCGGCTCGCCGCCGACGCGCGTGGTGGCGTGGGGCAGCCAGCGGAGCCACGCCTCGTGGTGCGCCCGCCCCCGTCCCAGGCAGGCCGCGACCGTGAGGTCCGCGGGGGAGTGGTCGAAGGCCAGGCGCAGGCTGAGCGCCCGCACGAGGGCGTCGACCGCGTCGACCTCGCCCGTGAGCGCGAGGAGCCCGTGGGCCGTGAGGTCCACGACGACCGGCATGTCGGGGAGGGTCGCGCGGGCGTCGAGCTCGGCCGCCACCTCGCGGCGCAGCGGACGGTCGCCGCCGTCCTTCACGTCGCCGCGCAGCAGGGCCGGCACGGTGCCGATCCCGAGCCGGGTGTGCAGGAACGCCGTGCGGGTCTCGCTGCGCGCCCACAGGTAGGGGTCGCGCTGCGCGGCACGGGTGCGCAGGGTCTCCGCGTCGGGGTAGTCGTCGTGCACCTGCTCCCGCTGCCGGCGGGCCTGGTCGTCGATGAGCGCGAGCATCCCGTCGACGTCGGTCCGCCACTCGGCGGCCTCCTCCTCGAACTGCAGGCGTGCCGCCCGCTGCTGCTGACGCCAGCCGAGGTAGCCGAACACCGGCCACGCCAGCATGTAGACGAGCGCGTACGGCGTCTGCGACCGCGCGAAGATCGCGAGGCCCATGATCATGGGCAGCGCGAGCATCGCCCACGGCAGCGGCGACGGTCGGTTGCGGGTCGGCGGGGACGGTACGTCGAGGGTCTCGTCGAGCAGCGGCTCGCCGAAGCGCGGCGGGCGGAAGACGGAGACGGCCGTGTCGTCGACCGGCACCTCGCCCGGGTCGACCACGACCGTCGTGCGGCCGAGGCGGATCGGGGTGCCCCAGTCCACCTCGCGGCCGGTCGTGACCTGCTCGCCCGCCACGGTGGTGCCGTTGGCCGAGCCCGCGTCGTACACGGTCGGGCGGGTGCCGAGCACCACCCGCACGTGCTGGGTGGAGACCAGCGGGTCGGTCAGGCGCATGGTGCAGGTCGTGCCGCGGCCGACGGTCAGGGCGTTGGAGCGCACCTGGAGGCGCTGGCCCGAGTCGGGCCCGTCGACGACCCGCAGCACCGCACGGGGGCGGGAGGTGCTGCTGTGCCGGTGCAGCCACGAGGCGGGGGCGGTGACGACGTCGAGGAGGTCCCCGGTGCGCAGGCCGCACTCGGTGAGGGCGCGGTCGGCCGGCCACGGGTGCCCGCCGTCGACGGGCACGAGCAGGAGGTGTGCCTGGTGCGGGGCCAGGTGGCGGCCGAAGGCACGCGCGAGGTCGGCGACCGTGGCCTCGGGCTTGGCGTGGACGACCACGTCGACCGAGGGCAGGCCCGACTCGGGCGGGGTGCTCAACGAGAGCGTCCACTGCTGCACGATCGGGCTCCTTGCTCGCGGAGGGCTGCGGCCAAACCTCCCGGTGGGGACGGCCACGAGGACAGACGACGCGGGGGCCGCCGGCACGGAGCCGGCGACCCCCGTCGCGGTGCGGGACGGTGCAGCGTCAGGCCGAGACCTGCTCCTGCTCCTGCGCCTGGTTGTTGATGAGCGTGGAGAAGTCGTTGAGCTGGGCGACGACCTGCGTGAGCATCGCGCGGTACTCCGAGTTCCACGAGGTGCGGGTGCGCTCGGCGTCGGGGCCGACCCACTCGAAGGACTCGAGGGACTGGGTGAGACGAGCCGTGAGCTGCTCGAGCTCGCCGGCGCCCTGCGTGATCTGCTGGGCCGACTGGCGGCCACCCTCGATGTCCATACCCTTCATGGCCATGGCTGTGCTCCTTCGTGTTGGTTGGTGCCGTGCGGCGGATGGTCGTGCTGGGGGTGCTGCGGGTCAGGCTGGTGGTGCGGTTCGTGCGGTCAGTTGCCCATGCGGGAACGGACGTGGGAGGTGGCCTCGGCCGCGGTGATGCGCCCGTCGCCGTTGACGTCGAGCTCGCGGTTCTGGTGGTAGGCCTGCGTGCCCTGGTTGAACATCGTGGTCTCGGGCTCCATCGGCCGGCCGCCGAGGACGCTCGTGTAGACGTTCTCCAGCGAGTCGAGGCGGCCGCGGTGGGGCTCGAAGTAGCGCTCGACGTACTGCAGCTGCTCCGTCGGCGTCATGCGGGACAGCGCCTCGGTGGAGGTGCCGAGCCCGGCCGCGGTGTCGGGCATGAACTGGATGAGACCGGTCGCGCCGCTGCGCGGGTTGACCACGTCGGAGCTGAAGCGCCCGCCGGTCTCGAAGCTCATCGTCGCCAGCAGGTGCTCCGGCTGCGCGCCGACGCGGGCGGCGACGCCCTCGACCTCGCGGAGGAACTCGGGCGTGACGTTCCCGTTGCCGCGGACGCCCTGGATCTGGTTGTAGTCGTAGCCCGTGGGCGACGTGAAGCCCGTGCCCTGCGCGACCTCGAGCGGGTGGTCCGCCCGCCAGGCCTGGTAGGCGGCCTGCGTGTTGGACCCCCAGACGCCGTCGGCGCCGCGGGTGTCGTAGCCCGCCGCGGTCAGCCGCTGCTGCAGCTCGCGGACGTCCTCGCCGCGGCTGCCGCGACCGTTCTCGCCGGCGAGCTTCTCGATCGCCGCGTCGCCGCCCTGCCCGCGACCGGCCAGCGCCGCGCCGCCGAGGCCGAGCGCGGCCGCACCGCCGGCGAGGCCGGCTGCCGCGCCGTACGACGGCTTGTCGCCGGTCGTGGCGACCGAGTCGCCGGTCGGGTTGAGGGCCGCGCTGCCGAGCGAGTCCGCTCCGGGCGTCGTGCCGCCGGTCGGGGTGATGTCCGTGGAGCCCGAGACTGGGGCGCCGGCGGGGATCGAGCCGCTGCCGCCGTCGACGGAGCCGCTGCCCAGGGCGGGAGCGGCGCCGCCGCTGGTCCCGCCCCCGGTGCCGCCGCCCGTGCCCCCGCCGGAGCCGCCGCCGGAGCCGGTCGGCAGCGCGCCGCCGAGCTCGGGCCGGGCGCTGGACGTCGGGGCCGGGGTGGACAGCGCGGAGCCCGTGCTGCTGCCGAGCGAGGGGGTCGCGTAGACCGGCGTCGTCGCGGACGAGGGGGACGCGCCGATCGGGGAGGTCGTGGTGGTCGTCGTGCCCGGGATGGTGACCCCGTCGGCCGTCGTCGTGGTGGTCGACGTCGTCGTGGTCGTCGTGCCCGGCGTGCCCGGGGTGAGCGGCTGCGTCGGGGCGATGGAGCCGCCGTTCCACGACGACAGGGGAGCCTTCGCCTGCTCGGTCTGCAGCGGACTGGTGTAGGTCGGCAGCGTGCTGAAGTCGACGGTCTCGCCGGCGCTCACCTGGTCCTGCGCCTCGGCGTTGGCGCCGAGCACCTGGGCGAACATGCCCAGCGCCATCGAGATCTTCTGCAGCCAGGGGAGGACCTGGGTCTCCAGGAAGGTCGCGTACGCCGCGCTCGCGCCGCCGGTGAAGAAGGACGCCGCCCGCAGCAGCGCGATGAGCGCCTTCACGAACGTGATCACCTGGTCGGTGACCTCCTTGCCCTCCTGGCACTTCTGCTGCGCCTCGCGGAGCTCGTCGGTGTCCGCGCCCCGAGAAAAGCCATCGTCGTCGCCTCCCTTGCTGCCTCGTCGCACGGTCTGCGCCGGCGGTGTCTGCGGTGGGTGTCTGCTGGTGGTGCTGGCCCGGTGTCGCCACCTCGGCACGTCCCGGACGCTAGGGCGGCGCCGGACCCGCGGGGAAGGCCGCGGCGGGTGGAAGGTTCCTCCTGGCGGGCCGCGTCGAGGTGGACGCGATGCTCTGGGTTGCGCCGGCCCGCGCCGAAATAGGACGAGCCGGCACGGGGCGCCGTGCCGGCTCGCTGGTGGTGCTGGTGGTGCTGGTGGGGCAGGGATCAGGAGCTGGCCTCGTCCTGCCGGTCGGCGTGCACGCACAGCACGCGGCCCTGGTCGGACAGGGACTCGGAGGCGGCTGCGGCGCTGGGCGCGAAGGAGCCCGTCCAGTCGCTCTCGAAGCTCGACCGGTCCGGCCCCTGCCAGTTGAGGCCGCTGATCATCGCGCTGATGCTGGAGACGACACCGGCGACCTGGCCGGCGTGCTCGCCCATGTTCTGGCCGACCGAGCGGGCGTACTCGGTGTCCATGCCCTGCATGCTGCTGCTCATGGCTCCTCCTCTGCGTCGGGTGGGCGCGGCCGGGACCGCGCGCGGTGCTGCCCGAGGCTAGGGACGAGGAGCGCGGGGCGCCTAGGCCCGCGGGGGTGGAACGTTCCGGCGCGCGGCGGCCCGCTCGGCCTCGTCGAGGTCGTCCGTCGTCACCAGCCGGATCTCCGCGGTGCGCCGGCCGATCGCGAACCGCACGTTCTGTGCCCGCCCGCTGCCCGCGCGGAACGGGTCGTCCTTGGGCCCGAAGGCCAGGGCCGAGATGGAGCGGATGGCGTCGTCGACGCGCTGCGCCCGCTCGAGGTTCCAGGCGTAGCCGTGCCAGTACAGGATCCGCTCGTAGATCTCGCGGTTCGACGGCGGCCGGGGGTAGTCGTCGGTGCCGGAGAGCCACGGCTCGGCGAGGGCGAGCGCGACGTACCACTCCCGGCTGTGCCGCGGCAGCATCGGCGCGGGCGCGGTGGCCCCGTCGTCCGCGTCGTCGGCGTCCGGACGGGGCCGGGCGACCACCGGGCCGCTGCCGCTCGGGGTGACCTCGATGCTGACGGACAGGTCGTCGTAGGTGTCCCCGGCGAGCCGGCCGCGCATGACGACGAGCTGGTTCTCGCCCTCGTCGAGGAGCAGGGACATGCCCTCGGTGACCGTCACGCGCCGGGCGCCGCCGGGCGCGTCGAAGAGGCTGGAGACCTGGGTCTCCCCGGACCCGTGCCACCGGAGGCGGGCGATCTCCTCGCCCACGATGAGCTCGCCGAGCACGCGGGAGACGTGGGGGGCGCAGCGGGGGAGGGCGATCGCGGTGATTCGCAGGGCGTTCTCGGGGCTCTCCTCCGGTACGGCGCGGTCGGGCGACCGTCCGAAGAACAGGGTCTCGCCGGACCCCAGCGTCACTGTCGGCAGGCCGGCCCCCCGCAACGTCACCCGCAGCATGGGCCGATCCAACCACACGGTCCGACGCCCGCACCGTGGTCGAGACGACACCAGTCAGTGAACATTTGTCCACTGAGATGGTTGACCGACGCCGCCCGTCGGCGGAGGCTGGAGGGCATGCCCGTCACGTCCCCCGTGCCCGCCCCGTCGACCGGCTCGCCGGCCGACCCGTCCCCGGTCGCCGCCGACCCGGGGGTGCTCGACGCGCTGACGCTGCTGCTCGAGGTCACCGACGAGCTCGTCGTGCGCAGCGTCCGCGACACCCACCGCGCCGTCGCCGCGCGGGTCGGCGCCCTCGTGCGCGCCACGACCCTGGGCGCGGGTGGCGGGCCCGTCCGGGCGCACGACCTCGTCGCCGCGGGCGTGTACGGCGCGATCGGCCGCTCGCTGCGCGGAGCCGCCCGCGGGACCGGTGCCCTGGCCGCGCGTGGCACCGGACCGGGCCTCGACGAGCGCGGCGTGGGCCGTCAGCTCCGCGCGGCGGTCAACGGGCTCATCGGTGACCGTCTGGACACCGAGCAGCGCGCGCTGGCGATCCGGATGGCGCCGCGGGTCGGTGGCCGCGACGTGGCGGTGACCCGGTCGGGGCTCGCCGCGGCGTACCCGGGTGCGACGCCGCGCGTCGCCGTCCTGCTGCACGGCCTCGGCGAGAGCGACGAGGTGTGGCGTCTGGGGCGTGCGGAGCGGGGGTCGACCTACCCCGAGGACCTCGAGGCCGCCGGCTGGACCCCCGTCGTGCTGCGGATGAACTCCGGGCTCGGGCTGCGTCCCAACGGCGTCGCGCTGGCCTCGCTCCTCGACCGGCTCGTCACGGCGTGGCCGACGGACGTCGAGCGGATCGCCCTCGTCGGCCACTCGATGGGCGGGCTCGTGATGCGGGCCGCGGCGGCGGTCGTGCCGGCGCCGGCGGGGCCGGTGTGGAGCGCCGCGGGCGACCGGCCGTGGGCCGAGCGCGTGAGCGACGTGGTCACCCTCGGCACGCCGCACCGCGGGGCGCCGCTCGCCGCGCTCGTCGGGCGGGGCAGCTCGCTGCTGGGTGTGCTGGAGGAGAGCGCCGCGTTCGGACGGATCCTCGACGAGCGCTCCGTGGGCGTGCGGGACCTGGTGGAGGGCCTGGGCCACGACGTGCCGCCGCTGCCCCATGCGCGCTACCGGCTCGTGTCGGGCACGGTCTCGCGCTCGCCACGGCACCCGGTCGGCACGGTGCTGGGCGACCTCCTGGTGCGCGAGGCCTCGGCGTACGGGCGGCGGGGCCGGTCGTGGGACGACCTGTTCGCGGACGTGGAGGCCGAGACGCTGCACGTCGGTGGCGCGGGGCACTTCGCGCTGCTCAACCACCCCGAGGTGGCCGACCGGCTGCTGCGTTGGCTCTCCTGATCAGGGCGCGGGCGGGGCGCCTGATCGCTCTCGGCGAACCGAATCCGCTGTCGGCGAACAGGGGCCGGATCGCCGTGGAACTGTCCGCGGTTCGGGCTAGTGTCGCGACCGTGAACCCGAACCCACAGATGAACGGTGCCGCGGGATTCAACCCGCTCGACGACCACATCTACTCCCGGCTGCTCCGCGAGCGGATCGTCTTCCTCGGCTCGGAGGTGCGCGACCAGAACGCCAACGCGATCTGCGCCCAGCTGCTCCTGCTCTCGGCCGAGGACCCGGAGGCGGACATCTTCCTCCACATCAACTCGCCGGGTGGATCGGTCGACGCCGGCATGGCGATCTACGACACGATGAACTACATCCCCAACGACGTCGCGACGGTCGGCATGGGCCTCGCCGCGTCGATGGGCCAGTTCCTGCTCTGCGCCGGCGCGAAGGGCAAGCGCTACGCGCTGCCCCACGCGCGGATCATGATGCACCAGCCCTCCTCGGGCATGGGTGGCTCGGCCTCCGACATCAAGATCCAGGCGCAGCAGTCGCTGCACATCAAGAAGGTGCTGCTCGAGCTCATCTCGGAGCACACCGGCCAGAGCATCGAGCAGGTCACCAACGACGCCGACCGCGACCGCTGGTTCACCGCGGCCGAGGCGAAGGACTACGGCCTGGTGGACAACGTGATCACCAGCGCCCGCGAGGCCGCCGACCAGGGCCGCCCGGCCCACCAGAACGACTGAGGGAAGGGCGCGACATGAACTACTACATCCCGCAGTGGGAGGAGCGGACCTCCTACGGGTTCCGCCGCATCGACCCCTACGGCAAGCTCTTCGAGGACCGCATCATCTTTCTCGGCACGCCGATCTCCGACGACGTGGCCAACGCCGTCATGGCGCAGCTGCTCTGCCTCGAGTCGATGAACCCCGACCAGGACATCAGCATCTACATCAACAGCCCCGGCGGCTCGTTCACGGCGCTGACGGCGATCTACGACACGATGCGCTTCATCAAGCCCGACGTGCAGACGGTGTGCCTCGGGCAGGCGGCCTCGGCGGCGGCGATCCTGCTGGCGGCCGGTGCGCCCGGGAAGCGGATGGCGCTGCCCAACAGCCGCATCCTCATCCACCAGCCCTACACGGAGGGCACGTTCGGCCAGACCTCGGACATCGAGATCCAGGCCAACGAGATCCTCCGGATGCGGGAGCTGCTGGAGACGATGATCGCGGAGCACTCGGGCAAGGACCGCGACGAGGTCAGCCGCGACATCGAGCGCGACAAGATCCTGACGGCGGAGGCGGCGGTGGAGTACGGGCTGGTCGACGCCGTGCTCGACTCCCGCAAGACCGCGCTCCTCGCCTGAGGTCGATCCCGGCCGACGGCCCGGAGCGGTGCCCCGTGTCGGGCCTCCTGGAGGTCCGACACGGGGTACCGTCGCAGGGTCCAACGAGCGTCCGCCGCCGGCGGGTCGTTCTGACGCAGACCGCACGACCGCACGACTTGCCGACGCCTCCCGCGTCGGACGACCGGAGGATGATCACCCGTGGCACGCATCGGTGACGGAGGAGACCTGCTGAAGTGCTCCTTCTGCGGGAAGAGCCAGAAGCAGGTGCAGAAGCTGATCGCCGGTCCCGGCGTGTACATCTGCACGGAGTGCATCGAGCTCTGCAACGAGATCATCGAGGAGGAGCTCGGCGAGGGCACCGAGGTCGGTCTCGACGAGCTGCCGAAGCCGCGCGAGATCTTCGAGTTCCTCAACTCCTACGTGATCGGCCAGGAGCAGGCGAAGAAGTCGCTCGCTGTCGCGGTCTACAACCACTACAAGCGGGTGCAGGCCACCCCCAACACCTCGGGTCGCCACAGCCGCGACGAGCAGGTCGAGGTCGCCAAGTCGAACATCCTCGTGGTGGGTCCGACCGGCTGCGGCAAGACCTACCTGGCGCAGACGCTGGCCCGCATGCTCAACGTCCCGTTCGCGATCGCGGACGCCACGGCGCTGACCGAGGCGGGCTACGTCGGCGAGGACGTCGAGAACATCCTCCTCAAGCTGATCCAGGCCGCCGACTACGACGTCAAGAAGGCCGAGACCGGGATCATCTACATCGACGAGATCGACAAGGTGGCCCGCAAGGCGGAGAACCCGTCGATCACGCGCGACGTCTCGGGCGAGGGCGTGCAGCAGGCCCTGCTGAAGATCCTCGAGGGCACGACCGCCTCGGTGCCGCCGCAGGGTGGCCGCAAGCACCCCCACCAGGAGTTCATCCAGATCGACACGACGAACATCCTGTTCATCGTGGGCGGGGCGTTCGCCGGGCTCGAGCACATCATCGAGCAGCGCGTCGGCAAGAAGTCGCTCGGCTTCACCGCCGAGGTGCGCGGCGAGGAGGAGCGGGAGGCCGAGGACCTGCTGTCCCGCGTCCGCCCGGAGGACCTGACGAAGTTCGGGCTCATCCCCGAGTTCATCGGTCGCCTGCCGCTCATCGCCAGCGTCCGCAAGCTCGACCGCGAGGCCCTCGTGCAGATCCTCACGGAGCCGCGCAACGCCCTCGTGAAGCAGTACCAGAAGCTCTTCGAGCTCGACGGCGTCGAGCTCGAGTTCACCGACGAGGCCGTCGACGGCATCGCCGACAAGGCGCTCGAGCGGGGCACCGGTGCGCGCGGCCTCCGCGCGATCATCGAGGAGACCCTGCTGCACGCCATGTACGACGTGCCCTCCCGCGGTGACGTGGCCACCGTGGTCGTGACGGGCGAGGCTGTGGCGGGCGACGTCCCGCCCACGCTGGTGCTCCGCGAGCCCGAGGCCAAGAAGAAGAAGTCCGCCTGACCGACGGGGGCCAGCCCCCGACCGTCGAAGCCCCGGCCCCCACGAGGGGGACCGGGGCTTCGTCGTACGCCGGGGTGGGTGGCGCTCGGGTGTCGTAGTCCCTGACGTTCCGCACCGTGTTGCCGCACCGTCGCGGCGTGTCGAGTGCAAAACGTCAGGGACTATCGACTATCCCCCGCAGGGGGAAGGGGGTCAGGCCTGGGGCTGCTCCTCGACGGGGGCGAGCTCGGCGGTGACGGTCAGCTCGGACGCGTCGGCCGGCACGAAGACGAGGTCGCCCGTGATGGCCCCGGCGGCGCGCAGGTCGGCGGCGGCGGCCTCGGCGGCCAGCACCTCGGCCTCCGGACCCGTGACCTCGGCCCGCGTGACCGGCGTGCGCATCTTGACCTTCGCCTGCGACTTCGCGCCGCGGACGCCGGCGAGCGCCCGGGAGACGGCCCGCAGCGTGAGCGGCGAGGCCGCGGCGGCGGAGCCCAGGTCGGCCTCGACGGGCCAGTCGGCGTGGTGGATCGAGCCCTCCTGCCACCACGACCAGACCTCCTCGGTCACGTAGGGCAGGAAGGGCGCCAGGAGGCGCAGCTGCACGTGCAGCGCGATCGCCAGGGTCGCCTTCGCGGAGGCGGCGCCGGCGCCCTCGCCGTACGCCCGCTCCTTGACGAGCTCGAGGTAGTCGTCGCAGAACTCCCAGAACGTCTTCTCGACGGTCTCGAGCGCGGTCGTGTAGTCGTACGCCGCGAACGCGTCGCTCGCCTTGTCGACGGTCTCGCGGAGGAGGCCGAGCATCGCGCAGTCGACGGCCTCGGAGACCTCGAAGCGGTGGAGCTCGCTCGCCCCGACGCTGCCGAGCACGAACTTCGACGCGTTGAGCACCTTCATCGCGAGGCGCCGCCCGACCTTCATCTGCGTCTCGTCGAAGGCCGAGTCGAGGCCCGGGCGCGCCATGGCGGCACGCCAGCGGACGGCGTCCGCGCCGTACTTGTCGAGGATCTCCGTCGGGACGACGACGTTGCCCTTCGACTTCGACATCTTCTTGCGGTCGGGGTCGAGCACCCAGCCCGAGAGCAGCGCGTGGTGCCAGGGGGCGACGCCCGACTCGTAGTGCGCCCGCACCACGCGGCTGAACAGCCAGGTGCGGATGATGTCGTGCCCCTGGGTGCAGAGGTCCATGGGGAAGACCCGGGCGAACAGGTCGGGGTCGGACTCCCAGCCGCCCGCGATCTGCGGCGTCAGCGACGAGGTCGCCCACGTGTCCATGACGTCGGGGTCGCCGATGAAGCCGCCGGGCACGCCGCGCTGCGCCTCGTCGTACCCCCGCGGGGCGTCGGTCGACGGGTCGACCGGCAGCTCTGCCTCGCTGGCCACGATCGGGTGCGCGTAGTCGGGCTCGCCGTCGGCGTCGAGGGCGTACCAGACCGGGAACGGGATGCCGAAGAAGCGCTGGCGCGAGACGAGCCAGTCGCCGTTGAGGCCACCGACCCAGTTGTCGTAGCGGTGCTTCATGTGGGCCGGGACCCAGGTGATCTGCTCGGAGCGGGCGAGCAGGTCCTTGCGGAGGCCGGCGTCGCGGCCGCCGTTGCGGATGTACCACTGCCGCGTCGCGACGATCTCGAGCGGCTTGTCGCCCTTCTCGTAGAAGTTCGCCATGCGCTGCGTGGGCTTCGGCTCGCCGTCGAGGTCGCCGGTCTCGCGCAGCTTCGCCACCGTCGCCTCGCGCGCCGAGTGGACGGTCTTGCCGGCGAGCTCGTCGTACGTCGCGCGGGCCGCGTCGGTGGGGAGCCACTCGGGGGTCTCCCGCACGAAGCGGCCGTCGCGGCCGATGACGGTGCGCACGGGGAGCTGCAGCTCGCGCCACCACTGCACGTCGGTGAGGTCGCCGAAGGTGCAGCACATCGCGATGCCCGCGCCCTTGTCGGGCTCGGCCGCCGGGTGGGGGAGCACCGGGATCTCGACGCCGAAGACGGGCGAGGTGACGGTGGTGCCGAAGAGGTGCTGGTAGCGCGCGTCGTCGGGGTGCGCGATGAGCGCGACGGCGCTGACGATGAGCTCCGGGCGCGTCGTCTCGACGTACACGGCCTCGCCGGGGGTCCCGTCGGTCGAGGGGCGGCGGTAGGCGACGCGGTGGTAGGCACCGGGGTACTCCCGCGCCTCCAGCTCGGCCTGCGCGACCGCGGTCTGGAACGTGACGTCCCAGAGCGTGGGCGCCTCCTGCAGGTACGCCTCGCCGCGGGCCAGGTTGCGCAGGAACGCCCGCTGGCTGACGGTCTGCGCGCCGGTGCCGATCGTCGTGTACTGCTGCGACCAGTCGACGGACAGGCCGAGGGTGCGCCACAGCGACTCGAAGACCTTCTCGTCCTCCTCCACCAGCGTCGCGCAGAGCTCGATGAAGTTGGGCCGGCTGATCGGCACCTGCTTCTTCGGGTCGGGCTTCTCCGGCGGCGTGAAGTCGGGGTCGTAGGGCAGCGACGGGTCGCAGCGCACGCCGAAGTAGTTCTGCACGCGGCGCTCGGTGGGCAGGCCGTTGTCGTCCCAGCCCATCGGGTAGAAGACCGACTTGCCCTGCATGCGCTGGTAGCGCGCGACGACGTCGGTGTGCGTGTAGGAGAAGACGTGGCCGACGTGCAACGAGCCCGACACGGTCGGGGGCGGCGTGTCGATCGAGTAGACGTTCTCGCGCGGCTGCGTGCGGTCGAAGGCGTAGGTGTCCTGCTCCTTCCACGCCTGCGACCACTTGGCCTCCAGCCCCTCGAGGGCCGGCTTGTCCGGTACGCGGAGGGCCGTCGTCTCCGACGTCTCCGGGGACTGCTCGGCGGCGGGGGTCTCGGTCATGGGGGAATGTTACGAAAGCGGTCACACCTCGTTGCACCCGCGTCTGCCCTGCTCGCGTCGCGTGTCGCGCCGTGGCCGGGGTGCGGGTCCGCGCACCGGTGCCGGTGTGGAGCACGTCGCTACCGTCGAGGTCACCCGTTCGACGACCCCCGACGACCAGGAGGCACCCTCCCCATGACCAAGCTCGCGATCATCTACTACTCGTCCACCGGCACCGTCGACGCCATGGCGCGGCGCCTCGCGGCGACGGCCGAGGCCGCCGGCGACGTCGAGGTGCGCCTGCGCCACGTCGCCGAGATCGCCCCGCAGGAGGCGATCGACAGCCAGGACGCGTGGAAGCAGCACCGCGCCGATGTCGCCGACGAGCCCGTCGCGACGCCCGACGACCTCGACTGGGCCGACGTCGCGCTCTTCGGCTCGCCGACCCGCTACGGCCACGTGACCAGCCAGCTGCAGGCCTTCATCGACACGCTCGGCCCGCTGTGGGCGCAGGGCAAGCTGGCCGACAAGGTCTACGCCGGCTTCACCGCCAGCCAGACCCACCACGGCGGGCAGGAGTCGACCCTCCTCAACCTCTACACGTCGTTCTTCCACTTCGGCGGCATCGTCGTGGCGCCCGGCTACACCGACCCGGTGAAGTTCGCCGACGGCAACCCGTACGGCGCGGCGAAGGTCACCGGCGCGACGACCGAGCTCGACGAGAACGACCTGGCGTCGCTCGACCACCTCGTCAACCGCACCCTCGCCATCTCCCGCCGCCTCGAGGCGGGCGGCAACGGCGCGAGCCGCGACAACGCCTGACCCGTCCCCGCAGCAGCTGCACGACCCCGACCGCCCACCCTCCCCGAGCCCGGGGAGGGTGGGCGGCGTCGATCCGGGCGCCGGACGCCGTCCGCCCTAGACTGGCGGGCGCGATGACTGACTTCGACCCCGACGCGACCGCGTCCCCGGTGGCCCGTGCCGCGCAGACCTACGCCGAGGTGGAGGACGCGCTGCTCTCCCGCTGGCCCGAGACGCGCCTCGAGCCGTCCCTGGACCGGATCCAGGCCTTCACGGAGCTGCTCGGCGATCCGCAGCGGGCCTACCGGGTCGTGCACCTGACGGGCACGAACGGCAAGACCTCGACGGCCCGCATGGTGGATGCGCTCCTGCGGGCGCGCGACCTGCGCACGGGACGCTTCACGAGCCCCCACGTCGAGAAGATGAGCGAGCGGATCAGCATCGACGGCGAGCAGCTCGACGACGACGCCTTCGTGCGGGCGTTCAACGACGTCGCCGCGTTCACCCACCTCGTGGACGCCGACCAGCCCCACCCGCTGTCGTTCTTCGAGACCGTCGTCGGCATGGCCTACGCGGCCTTCGCCGACGCCCCCGTCGACGTGGCCGTGGTCGAGGTCGGCATGGGCGGCTGCTGGGACGCGACCAACGTCGTCGAGGCCGACGTCGCCGTGGTGACGCCGGTGGCGATGGACCACGCGCAGTACCTCGGCGACACCCTCGGCCAGATCGCCGAGGAGAAGGCCGGGATCATCAAGCCGGGCTCGACCGTCGTGCTCGCCGCCCAGGAGCCGGAGGCGGCCGAGGTGCTGCTGCGCCGCGCCGCCGAGGTGGGCGCCCGCGTCGTGGCGGAGGGCGTCGACTTCGGGGTGGTCTCCCGGGCGCCGGCCGTCGGCGGCCAGGTGGTGACGCTGCGGGGCCTGCACGCGACGTACACGGAGCTGTTCCTCCCGCTCTACGGCGCCCACCAGGCGCAGAACGCCGCCGTCGCGCTCGCCGCGGCGGAGGCGCTGACCGGGGACACCCCGCTCGACGACGAGCTGGTGCGCACGGCCCTGGGCCAGGCGACGTCGCCGGGGCGGCTCGAGATCGTGCGGCGCAGTCCGACGATCCTCCTCGACGCCGCGCACAACCCGGCGGGTGCCGAGGCGACGATGGCCGCGCTCGAGGACTCCTTCACCTTCTCGCCGGTCATCGGCGTGCTCGCCGTGATGGGGGACAAGGACGTCGAGGGCGTGCTCTCCGTGCTCGAGCCGCACCTCGCGCACGTCGTGTGCACCCGCAACTCGACGCCGCGCTCGCTCCCGGCCGCCGAGCTGGCGAGGCAGGCGCGCGACATCTTCGGCGAGGACCGCGTCTCGGTCGCCGCCGACCTGTCCGAGGCCATCGACGCGGCCGCGGCGCTCGCCGAGGCGGGGGAGGCGCTCGGCGTCTCGATCGGCTCCGGTGCCGTGCTCGTCATCGGCTCGGTCGTCACCGTGGGCGAGGCCCGCGTCCTGCTGGGAGGTCACCGATGAGCCGTCGCGAGCGTCCCGAGGTGGAGCAGCGGGTCATCCCCGCCGGCGCCCCCGACGACCCCGAGCGTTTCAAGTCGCCCCGCCGCGGCATGGCGGCGGCCGTGCTGGTGCTCGAGGGCATCATCCTCGGCCTCACCGCGCCCGTGCTCGTGCGCTTCACCGACATCTCCGCGGGGGCCGCGATCGGCATCGGCGTGGGCCTCGGCCTGGCGTGCGTGCTGACGGCGGGGCTGCTCCGCAAGGAGTGGGGGTACGGCGTGGGCTGGGCCCTCCAGGTCGCCGCGCTCGCGCTGGGGTTCCTCGTGCCCGCCATGTTCTTCCTCGGCGCGATCTTCGCCGCGCTGTGGGCCACCGCCGACCTCATGGGGCGCCGGATCGAGCAGGAGCGCGGCGCCGCGTGGGCGGCGTACGACGCGGCCCACCCCGAGGCGCACCCCGGTGCGCCGGGCGCTCCCGGCACCCCCTCACAGGACTGACCGCACCGCCGCCAGCGCGGCGTCGAGCTCCGCGTCGGAGCACCCGCCGAAGCCGATCACCAGCCCGGTGCGCACGTGGGTGCGGCACAGGTCGGCGAGCAGCGTGAGGTCGAACCCGGCGCGGCGCAGCGCCGTGTGGGCCGCCACGGTGGTGGCGGGCGGGAGCTCGAGGGTCGCGTACATCCCGGCCACCGGGCCCACGCCGGGCAGGGCGTCGGCGACGCGGGCCGCGCGCTCGGCGTACACCCGCCGCGCCCCGCGCACCGCCCGGTCGACGTAGCCGTCGCGCAGCAGCGCGAGGAAGGCCCGCTGCACGGGCCAGGCGGCCGTGTCGTGGGTGACCCGACGGAAGGTGTCGAGGGACTCCCCGAGCGCCGGCGGTGCGACCAGCCAGCCGAGCCGCAGGCTGGGGGCGACGGTCTTGCTCGCCGTGCCGAGGTAGCCGACCCGGTCCCGGTCGAGGCTCGCCAGCGCGGGGATGGGCGCGACGTCGTAGCGGAACTCCGAGTCGTAGTCGTCCTCCACCACGATCGCGTCCACCGCGCGGGCCGCGGCGAGCAGGTCGAGCCGCTCCGCCCCGCCCAGCGGCGGGCCGAGGGGGTGCTGGTGCGCGGGGGTGGCGTACGCCGCGGCGCAGCCCGCGAGGTCGCGCACGGGCGTGAGGGCGGGGTGGTCGACGACCGTCCGGCCGGCGGCGCGGACCGTGGCGACGGCCGCCCGGTAGCCGGGGTCGTCCATGAGCACGGCGCCCGGGCGCAGCACGGCGAGCAGGTGGCGCAGCCCGTCCGCGGTGCCGGCCGTGACCCGCACGTCGTCGGGGTCGACGTCGAGCCCCCGCTCGCGGGCGAGGCGCCCGGCCAGCGCCGCGCGGAGCTCCGGGAGGCCGCGGGGATCGTCGTACCCCGCCGGCCGGCGGGCCGTGCCCACCTCGCGCCACGCGCGCCGCCAGAGCGCCGTCTGCCGGGGGTCGGTCCACGGGGTGCCCGCGTCGAGACGGACGAGCCGCGCGGGGTCCGGCTCCGACCGGGAGGCGCGAGCGGCGGGCCCGGCGAGGTGGGCCGACGCCGCCACGAAGGTGCCCGCGCCGCGGCGACCGGCGAGCCAGCCCTCGGCGACGAGCTGGGCGTAGGCCTGCTCGACCACGGTGCGGGCGACGCCGAGGTCGGCCGCCAGCGCCCGGGTGCTCGGCAGCCGGTCGCCGTCGACCAGCGTGCCGTCGGTGATGCGGCGTCGGACCTGGCGGGCGAGCTGCTGGCCGAGCGGCGCCCCACCGGTGCGGTCGAGGACGAGGGGGAGCATGGAGTGGCCTGTCGGAAAGGGTCGGGATTGGCTCGTGATCCTAGGCCAAGACCCGTCCATCCTGGACGCATGAGCTCGCTCTCGCCGACCGCCCGCACCACCGTCACCCGGGGACGCAACCGCCTTGTCACGGAGCGCGCGGCCCTCCACGCCCTGCTCGCCGACGCGCTCGTCGCCCACCTCGGGTTCGTCGCCGGCGACCACCCGGTCGTGCTGCCCACCGCGTTCGGAGTCGACCTCGACGGTCCGGACGAGGGCGGCTCGCTCTACCTCCACGGGTCGGTGGCCGCCGGGTGGCTGCGGTCGGTGCGCGGCGCCACGGTGTGCGTCTCCTTCACCGAGCTCGACGGTCTCGTGACGGCGCGGTCGGGGTTCCACCACTCGATGAACTACCGCTCCGCCGTCGTCATCGGCGCCGTCCGCGAGGTCACGGACCCGGACGAGCGCGCCCGGGCGCTCGACCTCGTCGTCGACCAGATGGTGCCGGGCCGCTCCGCGACCCTGCGTCCGCCGACCCGCAAGGAGCTCGCCGCGACGGTCGTGCTCGCCGTGCCCCTCGCCGAGGCCTCGATGAAGGCCCGCGCCGGGGGACCGGTGGACGAGGAGGCCGACGTCGCGGCCGGCGTGTGGGGAGGCCACGTGCCCGTACGGCGCGTGCTCGGCGCCCCGGTGTCGGCGGAGGACTCCCACGACGAGGTGCCGCCGGACGTGCGGTCGCTCGTCGCCACGCGGGGGTCAGTAGGGTTCGGCGCATGACCCAGCGCACCCTGGTCCTCCTCAAGCCCGACGCCGTGCGACGTGGCCTGGTGGGCGAGATCCTGTCCCGCTTCGAGGCCAAGGGCCTCAGCCTCGTGGCCCTCGAGCTCCGCACGATCGACGCGGAGCAGGCCGACGCCCACTACGCCGAGCACGTCGAGCGCGACTTCTACCCGCCGCTGCGCACGTTCGTGACGAGCGGCCCCCTCCTCGCCGCCGTGCTCGAGGGCGACGAGGCGATCGAGGTCGTCCGCGCGCTCAACGGCGCGACCGACGGCCGCAAGGCCGCGCCCGGCACGATCCGCGGCGACCTGTCGCTGTCGAACCGCGAGAACCTGGTGCACGGCTCGGACAGCCCCGAGTCCGCCGCCCGCGAGATCGCCCTCTGGTTCCCGGCGCTCGAGGGCTGACGCCCTTCGTTCCGGCTGTCGTCACTTTCCCCGGTCGACCGGGGAACTTGTCGCTTTGCACGTCAATATTGATGGTCAAAGCGGCACTTTCCCCGGTCGACCGGGGAAAGTGGCAGCCCCTTCCATAACCCCACTTGTGGTGAGGCTGTGAGGGCCGTCACAATGCGGCGAGGGTCGTCGACGGCGACGGCCCCGACCCTGGGAGGGACCGCAGCGTTGAACGCCATCTCCACGCCCGAGACCGACACCCCCACGAGCGCGAGCACGAGCACCGCTCCCGCACCGACCTTCGTGGACGACCGCCTCGCCTGGTGGGCGCAGCAGACGCCGGACGCGCCGGCGATGACCTACCGCCAGCGCACCTGGACCTGGGCGCAGTGGGACGAGCGGGTGCGCCGCCTCGCCGGTGCCCTCGCCGCCGCGGGCATCGGCCGCGGCGACGTCGTGTCCTTCCTCGACAAGAACCACCCGGCCTGCGTCGAGCTGTCGCTCGCGGCGGGGTCGCTGGGTGCCGCCAACGCCATCGTCAACTGGCGCAGCGCGGGCGACGAGGTCGACTACGCCGTCAACGACTCCGGCGCCCGGGTCCTCGTCGTCGGCGCCGAGCTGATGCCCACGATCGAGGCCATCCGCGACCGGCTCACGAACGTCGAGCGGATCGTCGTCGTCACGCCCGACGGGGCGACCGAGGACGGCGAGCCCGACGAGTACGAGGCGTGGCTGGCCGCCAGCGAGCCCCGCGGCCGGGCGGCGGACGTCGCGCCCGACGACACCTGCCTCGTCATGTACTCCTCCGGCACCACCGGCCGGCCCAAGGGCGTCATGCTGACGCACCGCAACATGGTGAGCCACACGGTCAACGCCCACGACGGCTGGGACTTCGAGCCGGGCGACGTCTCGTTGGTGGCGATGCCCCTGTTCCACGTCGGCGGCTCGTCGTACGTGCTCTTCGGCATCCACGACGGCATCCCGTCGATCATGACGCGCGAGCCCGACGGTGCCTCGTTGGCCGGCGCGATCCTCGGCGGCGCCAACAAGACGTTCCTCGTGCCGGCCGTGCTCGCCCAGGTGCTGCAGTCCGGGCCCGATGCGATCAAGCTGTTCGGGGCCCTGACGGCCTACACGTACGGCGCGGCCCCGATGCCGCCGCCGCTGCTGCGGGCGGCGATGCAGGCCTGGCCGGGCACCGACTTCATCCAGGTCTACGGGTTGACCGAGGTGGCGGGCGTGGCCACGCACCTCATGCCCGACCACCACCGCGACGCCGCGCACCCGGAGCGCCTGGTGTCCGCGGGCGTGGCGCTGCCGGGGATGGAGGTGCGGGTCGTCGACCCGACCGGCGCCGACGTCCCGACGGGGGAGAGCGGCGAGATCTGGCTGCGTGGTCCGCAGGTCATGAAGGGCTACCTCAACAAGCCCGAGGAGACCGCGAAGGTGCTGACCGCCGACGGCTGGTTCCGCACGGGCGACGTGGGCCGCTTCGACGACGGCGGCTTCCTCTTCGTGCACGACCGCATCAAGGACATGATCATCTCGGGAGGCGAGAACATCTACAGCCCCGAGGTCGAGCGCGTGCTGGCCGAGCACCCGGCCGTGCTGGAGTGCGCCGTCATCGGCGTGCCCGACGACCGCTGGGGCGAGACGGTCAAGGCGGTCGTCGCGCTCAAGCCCGACACGAGCGCGACGGAGGAGGAGATCATCGCCTTCTGCCGCGAGCGGCTCGCCGGCTTCAAGTGCCCGCGCTCCGTCGACGTGCTGCCCGCCCTGCCGCGCAACCCGACGGGCAAGATCCTCAAGCGGGACCTGCGCTCGCCGTACTGGGAGGGCCGCGGCTCCGCGATCGTGTGACGCACCCGCGGTGGCGGGAGGGGACCGACGTCCCCTCCCGTTCACCTCGATGCTCGATCATGCGTCGGTGACCGACCTGCTCGACCCGCTGCGCCGCGCCCACCTCGCCCCGCCGGAGCGCACCCTCGTCGACGTCGTCCGCGCGACCGTCGCCCAGGCCGCCGACGAGGCGGCGGTCGACGCGAGCGACGGCGTCCTCACCTACGCGGAGCTCGAGGAGGCCGCGACCGGCCTCGCGGCCGAGCTCGCCGGGCACGGCGTCGGTCCCGGCAGCAAGGTCGGCGTGCGGGTCACGTCGGGCACGACCGACCTGTACGTCGCGATCCTCGGCGTCCTGCTGGCCGGTGCGGCCTACGTGCCGGTCGACGCCGACGACCCCGAGGAGCGGGCGACCCTCGTCTTCGGCGAGGCGGACGTGGCCGCGGTGGTCGGGGACGACCTGGTCGTCGACGTCCGTCGCCCGGCGGCGCCGCGCGAGATCGAGGACCCGTCGCCCGACGACGACGCCTGGGTGATCTTCACGTCGGGCTCGACCGGGAAGCCGAAGGGCGTCGCGGTCACCCACCGCAACGCGGCGGCCTTCGTGGACGCCGAGTCCCGGATGTTCCTGCAGGCGGAGCCGCTCGGCGTCGGCGACCGCGTCATGGCCGGGCTGTCCGTCGCCTTCGACGCGAGCTGCGAGGAGATCTGGCTGGCGTGGCGGTACGGCGCGTGCCTGGTCCCCGCGCCGCGGGCGCTGGTGCGCTCCGGGATCGACGTCGGGCCGTGGCTCGTCGCCAACCGGGTCACCGTCGTGTCGACGGTCCCGACGCTGGTCGCGCTGTGGCCGGCGGAGGCCCTCGAGCGCGTGCGGCTGCTCATCATGGGCGGGGAGGCCTGCCCGCCGGAGCTGGCGGCCCGCCTGGCGCGTCCGGGCCGGGAGGTCTGGAACACCTACGGGCCGACCGAGGCGACGGTCGTGGCCTGCGGTTGCGAGCTGACCGGCGAGCCGCCCGTGCGCATCGGCCTGCCGCTCGACGGCTGGGACCTCGCGGTGGTGGACCCGGCCACCGGTGTGCCGGTGGGGGAGGGCGAGCCCGGCGAGCTGATCATCGGCGGGGTCGGCCTGGCCCGCTACCTCGACCCGGAGAAGGACGCCGAGAAGTACGCCCCGATGCCCACCCTCGGCTGGGAGCGGGCCTACCGCTCGGGCGACATCGTGGTCAACGACCCCGCGGGCCTGCTCTTCGCCGGCCGCGCCGACGACCAGGTCAAGCTCGGTGGTCGCCGCATCGAGCTCGGCGAGGTCGACTCGGCCCTCCTCGCGCTGCCGGGCGTGCAGGGCGCCGCGGCGGCCGTGCGGCGGACGGCGGCGGGCAACCAGCTGCTGGTGGGGTACGTCGCGGTGGACCCCGACTTCGACCCCGCCGCCGCCCTCGACCGGCTGCGCGGCTCGCTCCCCGCCGCGCTCGTGCCCCGGCTGGCGGTGGTGGACACGCTGCCGACGCGCACGTCGGGCAAGGTCGACCGCGACGCGCTGCCCTGGCCGCTGCCGGGCGCGGCCGGTGCCGGCGGCGGGTCGCGGAGCCCCGGCGACCTCAGCGACACCGAGTCCTGGATCGCCGAGCTGTGGCTCGAGGTGCTGGGGGCCGACGTCTCCGGCCGCGACGCCGACTTCTTCGACCTCGGCGGTGGCAGCCTCACGGCGGCGCAGATGGTCTCCCGGCTCCGGAGCCGCTTCCCCGAGGTGGCCGTCGGCGACATCTACGAGCGCTCCAGCGTGGGCGCGCTCGCGGCGTACCTCGACGGCCTCGCCGCGCCGCAGGCCGCCGAGCGGGACCGTCCGGTGCGACCGATCCCCGTGAAGAGCCAGGCCGGCCAGGTCGTCGGCACCCTCGGCGTGCGGGCCGTGGGCGGCCTGCGGTGGGTCGCCTGGACGCTCGTCGCGTCGACCGTCGTCGGCGTCGTGGCGGACCTGGACTGGCTGCCGTCGGCCCCGTGGTGGGTGCTCGTGCTGCTGTGGCTCGGGCTGCTCACGCCACCGGGCCGGATCCTGCTCGCGGCCGCCCAGGCGCGCGTGCTCCTGGCGGGCGTCGAGCCGGGGGAGCACCCGCGCGGGGGCAAGGTGCACCTGCGGCTGTGGCTCGCGGACCGCCTCGCCGACGAGATCGGCGCGACGGCGCTGGCGGGGGCACCGCTGATGACCTGGTACGCCCGCCTCCTCGGCGCCCGCATCGGCCGCGACGTCGACCTCCACTCCCTGCCGGGGGTGACGGGGATGCTCACGCTGGGCAAGGGCTGCTCCGTGGAGCCTGAGGTGGACCTCTCGGGCTACTGGATCGACGGCGACGTCGTGCGCCTCGGTCCGGTCGAGGTCGGGCCCCGGGCCCGCATCGGTGCCCGCAGCACCCTGTGCCCGGGTGCGCACGTGGGAGCGGACGCGGAGGTCGCGCCCGGTTCCGCGGTCTTCGGCGCCGTGCCGGCGGGCGAGTTCTGGGCGGGGTCGCCGGCGCGGCGCCGCCGCAAGGACGCCCGGGGGCCGTGGCAGGACCGACCGGTGCGCAGCCGGGCGTGGGTCGCGGCGTACGCGCTGGCCGCCGTCGTGGTCGGCCTGCTGCCGGCGGCCGCGATCGGGGTCGGTCTCCTCGTCGCGCTGCCGGGCCTCGGCGACGTGGACGGGTACGGCGCGCTCCTGGCCCACCTGCTCCTGCGGACCCCGCCGGCGGTCGTGCTGGCGCTCCTCGTGCTGGCGCTCCTCGTCTGGCTGGTCGTGCGGCTGTGCGGGCTCGGCGTCCGCGCCGGGGTGCACCCGGTGCGGAGCGGCCCGGCGCTCGCGGTCTGGACGACGATGCGGGTGCTCGACGAGGCCCGCACCTGGCTCTACGGGCTCTACGCGTCCTCCCTCACGCCCTTCTGGCTGCGCGCGCTGGGCGCGCGGATCGGCACGGGGGTCGAGGCCTCGACGGTGCTGATGATCCCGTCGCTGACGCAGGTCAACGACCACTCCTTCCTGGCCGACGACACGCTCATCGGGGGCTACGAGCTCGGCGGGGGGTGGCTGCGGGCCGAGCGCGTCAAGATCGGCAAGCGCGCCTTCGTCGGCAACTCCGGCATGGCCGCCCCGGGACGGCGGGTGCCCAAGGCCTCGCTGGTGGCCGTGCTGTCCGCGGCCCCGCAGCGCAAGACGGCCCGGTCCGGCGAGTCCTGGCTGGGCAGCCCGCCCGCGCCCCTGCGCCGCACGTCGGAGGAGAGCGACAGCACGCGCACCTATGCGCCGCCCCGCCGCCTGCTCGTCTTCCGTGGGCTCGTCGAGGTCTGCCGCGTCGTGCCCGTGGTGCTGGGCACGGTGCTGGCGGTGACCGTGGTCGTCGCCCTGGCGGCGCTGCTCGACACCGGTGCCCCCGTGCTCGGCGCGCTCCTCGCCGTCGTGCTCGCCGGTCCGCTCCTGGCCGTCGCCGGCCTCCTCGCCGCCGCCGTCGCGACGGCCGCGAAGTGGCTGCTCGTGGGCCGCATGGGCCCGGGCCAGCACCCGTTGTGGAGCTCCTTCGTGTGGCGCAACGAGCTCGCGGACTCGTTCGTCGAGACCCTCGCCGTGCCCTGGTTCGCCCGCACCGTGACGGGCACGCCGCTGCTCAACCTCTGGTTCCGCTCGATGGGCGCCCGCATCGGGCGCGGGGTGTGGGTCGACACGCACTGGCTGCCCGAGGCGGACCTGGTCCACCTCGACGACGGCGCCACGGTCAACGCGGGCACGGTGGTGCAGACGCACCTCTTCCACGACCGGGTGCTCCAGCTCGACCGGGTGCGCCTCCGCCGGGGCGCGACCCTCGGCCCCAACAGCGTCATCCTCCCGGCGGCCGAGCTCGGACGGCACGCTACGGTGGGCCCGGTGTCCCTGGTCATGCGTGGTGAGTCCGTCCCCGACAAGACGGCCTGGATCGGCAACCCCATCGGGCCGTGGGCCCCGGCGAGCGGCCCGTCGACCGGCTCGGCGAGCGACGCGGTGAGCGGCTCGTGAGCCAGCTCCCCACCGCTGACGACTACCTCCCGGGCCACGGCGACCGGTCCTGGTCGGCGCGCTCCTACGAGCTCGACCTCTCCTACAAGGTGGTCGGCAACCGCCTGGCGGGGGAGGCCCGCATCGACGTGGAGGTGCTCGAGCGCACCGACCGCCTCGTGCTCGACCTCGCCCACCTCGACGTCGCCAAGGTGACCGTCGGCGGGAAGGCCCCCGCAAAGTTCGAGAAGCGCCGTCACCGGCTGGTCGTGCGGCTGCGCGAGAAGGCGGCGGTCGGCGCGCGCCTGGCGCTCGTCGTCAAGTACGGCGGCCACCCCCGCCCCGTCGTCGAGAAGCACCACGGCGACGCGGGCTGGGAGGAGCTCTCCGACGGCGTGATCGTCGCCGGGCAGCCCCACGGCGCGCCCACCTGGTTCCCCTGCAACGACCGGCCCGACGACAAGGCGACCTACCGCATCACGGTCACCACCGACGTCGGCTACACCGTCGTCTCCAACGGCCTGCTCGACGAGCGCCGCCGCCGCGGGTCCAGCGAGTCCTGGACCTACGTCATGGACGTGCCGATGGCGACCTACCTCGCCACCGTGCAGATCGGGCGCTACGACATCGTCGAGCACGACGGTCCCGTCCCGTTGTTCTCCGCGGTGCCCCAGGGCACCGGCCGCCACCGCACCGACGCGTACGACGCGGGCTTCGGCCGCCAGGCCGACATGCTGCGCGCGTTCGAGGGATGGTTCGGGCCCTACCCGTTCGGCTCCTACGCCGCCGTCGTGACGGGCGACGACCTGGAGATCCCGCTCGAGAGCCAGAGCCTGTCGACGTTCGGCAAGAACTTCGTCTCCGAGGAGTGGGAGCAGGTGCGGCTCGTCGCCCACGAGCTGGCCCACCAGTGGTTCGGCAACATCGTCACGCTGCGGCACTGGCGCGACATCTGGCTCCACGAGGGCTTCGCCTGCTACAGCGAGTGGCTGTGGTCGGAGGAGTCGGGCCGCGAGACCGCGCAGTGGTGGGCCGAGCACCACCACGCGAAGCTCGCGGACGCCGACCAGGACCTGGCGCTCATCGACCCGGGTCCGGAGCTCATGTTCGACGACCGGGTCTACAAGCGCGGTGCCCTGACGCTGCACGCGCTGCGCACCGCGGTCGGCGACGACGCGTTCTTCGACCTGCTGCGGGGCTGGACCTCCGAGCACGCCGGCGGCTCCGTCACCACCGAGGACTTCCTCGCCTTCGCCGCGACCCGCACGGGCACCGACGTGGCGAGCCTGCTGCGACCGTGGCTGGCGCAGAAGAAGCTGCCCGCCCTGCCGGGCTGATGGAGGGGCCGGACCACGCCGACGGGCGTCCTCGGCGGTGGCGCCCCTGGCCCCACGCCGACCGGGAGGTGCGCAGCTGCGGGTGGCGCGGGCACGTGACCTACGCCCCCGACGAGCCGGCGCTGGCACGCCGGCTCCAGGTCGCGACCGCGGTCGGGCCGGCCTGGCGCTGCCTGCGCTGCGGCGCGTTCGTGCCGGGCGAGCCGCGCGGCCGCGGACCGGCCGAGCGGGCGCCGGTCGTGCTGCGCGGACGGCTGCTGCGCGACGCGTGGGTGCTGCGCCTCCTCGCGGTCGACCGCTTCGTCCGGGGCACGCTGCTGCTCCTGCTCGCCGGGGCGCTCGTCTACTTCGACGAGCGGCGCGAGGTCGTCCGCAGCTACGTCGAGCGCGACCTGCCCAGCTTCAAGCCCTTCGTCGACGAGCTCGGCGTCGACCCCCAGCGGGGCGTCGCGCGGATCGTGCTCGAGCTGTTCGAGGTCAGCCACCAGCGGCTCGTGTGGATCACGGTCGGGATCGCGGCGTACGGGCTCCTGCTGCTCCTCGAGGGCGCCGGGCTCTGGGGCATGCGCCGCTGGGGCGAGTACGTCGCGGCCGCCGCCACCGCCGTCTTCCTCCCCGTCGAGGTGGCGGGTCTCCTCGGCCACCTGAGCCTGCTGCTGCTCGTGACCTTCCTGGTCAACCTGTTCCTCGTGGCCTACCTGGTGTGGACCAAGCGCCTCTTCGGGGTGCGTGGCGGACGCGCCGCGTGGGACGCCGAGCGGCGCCAGACCTCCCTGCTCGAGGTCGAGGGGGCCGCGGGGCCGGGCGGGGGCTGAGCCCGCGCCGTACCGGCTCTGCGGGGTGCACGGAGCCGCAGAAACGCCGATCGGCCCCTCGGCGCACTACCGTTGGGGGGTGAGCGACGCAGCAGACCCCGCAACGACCCCCGCAACGAACCCCGTGACCTTCGCCGACCTGGGCCTGGGCGAGACCGTCCTGAAGGCCCTCAAGGGTGTCGGCTACGAGAGCCCGTCCGCCATCCAGGCGCAGACGATCCCGCAGCTGCTGGAGGGTCGCGACGTCGTCGGACTGGCCCAGACCGGCACCGGCAAGACCGCGGCGTTCGCGCTGCCGGTGCTCGACCGCCTCGACCTCAAGCAGAAGACGCCGCAGGCGCTCGTGCTCGCGCCGACGCGCGAGCTGGCGCTGCAGGTGTGCGAGGCGTTCGAGAAGTACGCCGCGGGCAGCCGCGTCAGCGTGCTGCCGGTGTACGGCGGGCAGGGGTACGGCGTGCAGCTCTCGGCGCTGCGCCGCGGCGTCCACGTGGTCGTGGGCACGCCCGGCCGCATCATGGACCACCTCGACAAGGGCACGCTCGACCTCAGCGAGCTGCGCTTCCTCGTGCTGGACGAGGCCGACGAGATGCTCAACATGGGCTTCGCGGAGGACGTCGAGACGATCCTCGCCGAGACGCCCGACGAGAAGCAGGTCGCCCTCTTCAGCGCCACGATGCCGGCCCAGATCCGCCGGCTCTCGACGCGCTACCTGAACGACCCGGTCGAGATCACCGTCAAGGCCACGACGGCGACCGCCGCGAACATCACGCAGCGCTACCTCATCTGCAGCTACCCGCAGAAGGTCGACGCCCTCACGCGCATCCTCGAGGTCGAGAACTTCGAGGGCATGATCGTCTTCGTCCGCACCAAGCACGAGACGGAGACGCTGGCGGAGAAGCTGCGCGCCCGCGGGTTCTCGGCCGCCGCCATCAACGGCGACGTCGCCCAGGTGCAGCGCGAGCGCACGGTCAACCAGCTCAAGTCGGGCAAGCTCGACGTGCTCGTGGCGACGGACGTCGCGGCCCGCGGCCTCGACGTCGAGCGGATCAGCCACGTCGTCAACTACGACATCCCCACCGACACCGAGTCCTACGTGCACCGCATCGGCCGCACCGGGCGCGCGGGCCGGTCGGGCGACGCGATCTCGTTCGTGACGCCGCGGGAGAAGTACCTGCTGCGCCACATCGAGAAGGCCACGCGCCAGCCGCTCACGCAGATGTCGCTGCCCAGCGTGGACGACGTGAACTCGACCCGCCTGGCGCGCTTCGACGACCAGATCACCGAGGCGCTCGCCTCGCCGAAGGTGGACTTCTTCCGCGACGTGGTGCAGCACTACGTCGCCCACCACGACGTGCCGGAGATCGACGTGGCCGCCGCGCTCGCGGTCGTGCTGCAGGGCGAGGAGCCGCTGCTGCTCGACCCCGAGTCCGACCGGGCCCGCGAGCGTCGGGAGCGCGCGGAGCGGCCTGAGCGCACCGACCGCCCGGAGCGGGGCGACCGCCCGCAGCGCGGGGAGCGCCCGCAGCGGGGCCGCGAGGACCGCGACTCCCGCGGACGCCGCGGGGACTCCGACCGCCCGATGGCGACCTACCGCATCGCGGTCGGCAAGCGCCAGAAGGTGGAGCCCCGCCAGATCGTGGGCGCGATCGCCAACGAGGGGCACCTCTCGCGTCGCGACTTCGGGCACATCCAGATCCGGCCCGACCACTCGCTGGTCGAGCTGCCGGCGGACCTGCCCGCCTCGACGTGGGACGCGCTCAGCGGCACCCGCATCTCCGGCAAGCTCATCGAGCTGACCCTCGACGAGGGCGCGCCCGCCGGGCGCCAGCACCGCTCCGAGCGCTCGGACCGCTCGGACCGGCCCGACCGCGGCCGCCCGGCGCGTCGTCGCGACTGAGGCCGGACCCCGACCCCGACCCCGGGACGTCATGCGGAGCGGTGGCCCCGGCCGCCGCCGCGCATGACGTCCCGCGAGGGGCCCCGCAACGCACGCGTCCCCGACGTCCTGCGTGGACGTCGGGGACGCGTGCGTCTGGCGGGGGAGCGGGTCAGGCCCAGCGCTCCGCGGCGGGCGTGAAGGTGAGCCCGCGGTCGCCCGTGTAGATCTGCTTCGGGCGCGCGATCTTCTGCTCCTTGTCCTGCACGAGCTCGTTCCACTGCGCGAGCCAGCCCGGCGTGCGGCCGATGGCGAAGAGCACGGTGAACATCTCGGGCGGGAACTCCAGCGCCTCGTAGATGAGGCCCGAGTAGAAGTCGACGTTGGGGTAGAGCTTGCGCTTGACGAAGTACTCGTCCTCGAGCGCGATCTTCTCCAGCTCCTGGGCGATCTCGAGCAGCGGGTTGACCCCGGTGACCTCGAAGACGTCGTCGGCGGCCTTCTTGATGATGCGGGCGCGCGGGTCGTAGTTCTTGTAGACCCGGTGGCCGAAGCCCATGAGGCGCTCCTCGCCCTTCTTCACCCCCTCGATGAACGCGGGGATGTTCTCCTTGCTGCCGATGCGGCGCAGCATCCGGAGCACGGCCTCGTTGGCACCGCCGTGCAGCGGGCCGAAGAGGGCGCCGATGCCGGCGGCCACGGAGGAGTAGGGGTCGACCTGCGAGCTGCCGACGGAGCGCACCGCGTTGGCCGAGCAGTTCTGCTCGTGGTCGGCGTGGAGGATGAAGAGCACGTCGAGGGCCTTCACGAGGCGCTCGTCGGGCTGGTACTTCGACTCGCTCATCTTGAAGAGCATCGAGAGGAAGTTGGCCGTGTAGGAGAGGTCGTTGTCCGGGTAGACGTAGGGCTTGCCCTGCGCGTGCCGGAACGACCAGGCGCCGAGCGTCGGCATCTTCGCGATCATCCGCACGATCTGCATGTGCCGGTTGTCGGCGTCGTGGATGTTGCCGGCCGCGGGGTAGAACGTCGACAGGGCCCCCACCGACGCCATGAGCATCCCCATGGGGTGCGCGTCGTACCGGAAGCCCTGCATCAGCGACTTGACGTTCTCGTGCACGAACGTGTGGAACGTGATCTCGTGCTCCCACGCCTCGTACTGCTCCTTCGTGGGGAGCTCGCCGTGGATGAGCAGGTAGGCCACCTCGAGGAAGGTCGAGTGCTCCGCGAGCTGCTCGATGGGGTAGCCCCGGTACTCCAGGATGCCCTTGTCGCCGTCGATGTAGGTGACGGAGCTGCGACACGAGGCCGTGTTCGTGAAGCCGGGGTCGTAGACCGCCAGACCGGGCTGGTCGTCCTCGGACTTGATCTTGCCCAGGTCGGCGGCGCGGATGGTGCCGTCGACGATGGGGACGTCGTACTCCTGACCCGTGCGGTTGTCGCGGATGGTCAGGGAGGCGCCCGGAGTTCCTGCGTCGGTCACGTCGACTCCTCGTCGGTGCGTTCGGGCGGCAGCGCGCAACCGGTGCGCCTGCCGGATGGCATCGTCGCCTAACCTAGCCCTCCGGCCAGGCCGAGCCCCCTCCGGGCTGGTTACCCACGGGTACGCCGCGGCGCGGCCCCGCGCGGTCGTTTTGACCCGCGCGACCCCCGCCTCGTAGTGTTGCCGGTCGCGCCCCCTGCCGCGTCGTGACTCCCGGTCCTCCGGACGGTCGCGGTGCAGATCCGGACGGTCGCCCCCGACGCGGGGGAGCCGAGCCGGGCAGTGTTCGTCAGAGGGTGCGGAACCACCACCCGGCCGGGGGCTTCCCGGGCGGGTCCACGAACGAGAAGAAGGCACGACGTTGCGTACGTACGCCCCGAAGCCCGCTGACATCCAGCGCGAGTGGCTCGTCATCGACGCGCAGGACATCGTCCTGGGTCGCCTCGCGGTCCAGGTCGCCAACCTCCTGCGCGGCAAGCACAAGCCGCAGTTCGCCCCCAACGCCGACACCGGTGACTTCGTCATCGTCGTCAACGCTGACAAGGTCGCGCTGTCCGGCACCAAGAAGACGACCAAGCTCGCCTACCGCCACTCGGGCTACCCCGGTGGTCTCACCGCGACCCCGATCGGTGAGCTCCTGGAGAAGGACGCGCGCAAGGCGATCGAGAAGGCCGTGTGGGGCATGCTGCCGAAGAACCGCCTCGGCCGGCAGCAGCTGAAGAAGCTCAAGGTCTACTCCGGCCCCGAGCACCCGCACAGCGCCCAGCAGGCGAAGCCCTACGAGATCACGCAGATCTCGCAGGGTCGCTGACCCCCACCGCCACCGCGCACCCCCAGACTCCAGGATCAGTGAGGAACACCGTGAGCACTCCCGAGACCGAGGTCGAGGAGACCTACGAGGTCAACGAGCAGGGCGTCGCCTACAGCAGCGAGAGCGCCCCCAGCGCCGACGCTCCTGAGCGCATCGCCACCATCGCCCCCGCTGCGGCCACCGGCCGTCGCAAGGAGGCCGTGGCCCGTGTCCGCATCGTGCCGGGCACCGGCGTGTGGACCATCAACGGCCGCACCCTCGACTCGTACTTCCCGAACAAGCTGCACCAGCAGGTCGTCAACGAGCCCTTCGCGACGACCCAGCTCGAGGGCCGCTTCGACGTCATCGCCCGCATCCACGGCGGTGGCATCACCGGTCAGGCCGGCGCCCTGCGCCTCGGCGTGGCCCGCGCCCTCAACGACGTCGACGTCGAGGCCAACCGCCCCTCGCTCAAGAAGGCCGGGCTGCTCCGTCGCGACGCCCGCGTCATCGAGCGCAAGAAGGCCGGTCTCAAGAAGGCCCGCAAGGCGCCGCAGTTCAGCAAGCGCTGATCGTCCCGCCGCGCGTCGGCCGCCCGGGTGTCGTCCTCGACGACACCCGGGCGTGCTTTTTCCCGCCCTGCCGGGGTCGCCGCGCGGTCCGTCCGGGCAGGGCGGGGAACGGAGCTCCTTCATGACGCGCCTCTTCGGGACCGACGGCGTCCGCGGACTCGCGAACGACGTCCTCACCGCCGAGCTGGCCCTCGACCTCTCCGTCGCCGCGGCGCACGTGCTCGCGGAGGCCGGCGCGCTGACCCACGCGGACGGGTCGCGCCCGCTCGCCGTCGTCGGTCGTGACACCCGCGTCTCCGGCCAGTTCCTCGAGGCCGCCGTGGTCGCGGGCCTCGCCTCTGCCGGAGTCGACGTGCTGCTCCTCGGCGTGCTGCCGACCCCCGGCGTCGCCTACCTCACCGACGTGCTCGACGCCGACCTCGGCGTGATGCTGTCGGCGTCCCACAACCCCATGCCGGACAACGGCATCAAGTTCCTCGCGCGCGGCGGCGTCAAGCTCGACGACGCGATCGAGCGCGCCATCGAGGCGCGGCTGCGCGAGCCCTGGCAGCGTCCCACCGGTGCGGGCGTCGGCCGCGTGACCGCCCACGCTGGCGGCGCCGACCAGTACGTCGCGCACCTCGCCTCCACGCTCACGACGCCCCTCGCGGGGCTCAAGCTCGTGCTCGACTGCGCCGAGGGGGCGGCCAGCGAGGTGGGGCCGGCGGCCCTGCGCGCCGCGGGCGCCGAGGTGGTCGCCATCCACGCCTCGCCCGACGGGCTCAACATCAATGACGGGTGCGGCTCCACCCACCTGGGCCCGCTGCGCGCCGCCGTGCTCGCCCACGGGGCCGACGCCGGGTTCGCCCTCGACGGCGACGCCGACCGGTGCCTCGCGGTGGACGCGCGCGGCGAGGACGTCGACGGGGACCAGATCCTCGCCGTGCTGGCCCTCGCGCTGCGCGAGGCCGGCGAGCTCGCCGGCGACACGGTCGTGGCGACCGTCATGAGCAACCTGGGCTTCACCCGAGCGCTCCGGGCGCACGGCATCACCGTCACGGCCACGCAGGTGGGCGACCGCTACGTGCTCGAGGAGATGAACGCCTCGGGCCGCGTGCTCGGCGGCGAGCAGTCGGGCCACGTCGTCATGCGGCGCCACGCCACGACGGGCGACGGCCTCCTCACCGCGCTCCACCTCGCCCAGCGGATGGCCGTCACGGGGTCGTCCCTGGCCGACCTCGCCGGGGTGATGACCCGCATGCCGCAGGTGCTCGTCAACGTCCCCGGGGTCGACAAGGCCCGCACGGACGACGAGGTGCTCCAGGAGGCGGTGGCGGCCGAGCAGGACAAGCTCGGGGACTCCGGCCGCATCCTGCTGCGTCCCTCCGGCACCGAGCCCGTGGTGCGGGTGATGGTGGAGGCGACCACCGACGACGAGGCCCGCGGCGTCGCCGACCGGCTCGCCGAGGTCGTCCGCGAGCGGCTGACCCTGGCCTAGGCCTCCCTGCCGCTGCGGGTGGATCAGGCGCGGCGGTCGTCCACCTGGTCCACGCCGTCCGCGTCGTCCACGACCTCGATGCGCTCCCGGCGGACCGGGACGGTCTGCGTGACCAGCTCGGTGGTGACGTACCTGCGGAGCCGCGGGCGGCCCGCCTGCGGCGTGGCGGTGCCGACCCCGGCGTTCTCCGCGGGGCGGGTCGTGGCCTCGTCCGTGGTGCGACCGTTCGTGTCGGGGCCGACGTGCCGGCCGCGGTGCCCGGCGTAGTGCTGCCAGAGTCGAGCCTCCTCGGCCTCGTCCAGGTGGCCGCCGTCGACGTCGACCGAGGGGGCGTCCTTGATCTGCTCCTTGGTGAACGGCAGCGTCAGGCGGTCGCCGTCGAGGGTCGCGTCGGTCACCGGCACGAAGGACTCCCTCATGCCGAACAGCCCCGTGTTGACCGTGACGAACGCCGGCTGCCCGGTCGCGTCGTCGTAGTAGAGCTGCCCGACCTTGCCGATCTTGTCCCCGGCCTGGGTGTAGGCGGTGGTGCCGATCGCGTCGCGAGCCTGGGTCTCGTCGAGCATCTGGTTCTCCTGTCCCGGAACTCCCCGTTGCTGACGGTGGCCGGTACCCGTGTACCCGGCTCGGAACGGGGCTGCGAGGTCGCGGAGCTCGGACGAAATGCGACCCGGGCCGGGTGAACCGCGCGAAACGGGCAACCGGTGGCCTGCGGGGCACGACGAAGGAGAACGACGTGGCACGACACCACAGGGACGACCAGCACGACCACCGGCACGACCACAGGGACGACCACAGGGACGACCGGCCCGCCGGGGGCGGCGCCAGCACCTTCGACGCCCTGCAGGAGCGGCGGCGAACGGCCGTGGACGACTCGGCCGCACGCGACCGCTTCGCGGGGATGAACCTCGGGGCCTGCTTCTTCGGGTGGCTCGTGGCCGTGGCCGTGGCCATCCTGCTCACCAGCATCGTCGGCGCCGTGGTGGCGGCCGTCGGCTCCTCGACCGGCATCACGCAGACCGAGGCCGAGCGGGAGAGCGGCACCATCGGGGTGGCCGCGGCCGTCGTGCTGCTGGTCGTGCTGCTGCTCGGCTACTACGCCGGGGGCTACGTGGCCGGGCGCATGTCGCGCTTCGACGGCGGGCGCCAGGGGGTGGGCGTCTGGGTCATCGGGCTCGTCGTGACGGTGGTGGCCGTGGTGCTCGGCGCCGTCTTCGGCTCGCAGTACAACATCCTCGACCGCGTCAGCCTGCCCCGGATCCCCGTCTCCACGCAGGACCTCAGCATCGGCGCCGTGGTCACCGCGCTGGCGGTCGTGCTCGGGACCCTCCTCGCCGCCGTGCTCGGCGGCAAGGTCGGCCACCGCTACCACGACCGCGTCGACCGCGCCGTGATCCGGCACTGAGCCCCGCGCCTCACCGGCCCTCCGACGGCACGCCCCACCGCCGTCCTCCCGGGTGACGACCTCCGACAGGACGTCGCCCACCACCTGCGGCAGAGCACCTCGGCCCCGCAGTGCACGACACGCATGTCTCCACCACCCCAGGAGGAACAGATGACCGACCCATCCACCACCGAGAAGGCCCAGGCCGCCGCGTCCGCCGCGGTCGACGAGGGGCGTCACGTCACCGGCGTCGCCAAGGACGAGGCGCAGAACGTTGCCTCCGAGGTCTCCGCGCAGACGCGCCAGCTCGTGGACGAGACCCGCCAGCAGGTCGCGCAGCAGCTCGACGACCAGTCGCGGCAGCAGCGGGACAAGCTGGTCGGCACGCTCGGTGCCCTGAGCGACGACCTGGCGCAGATGGCCGACCGCAGCGAGAGTTCCGGCCTCGCCGCGCAGGCCGCCCGCGAGGTCGCCGACCGCGCCCGCTCGCTCCAGTCCTACCTCGACGGCCGCGACCCCAGCCAGCTCCTCGACGACGCACGCGACTTCGCCCGGCGCCGTCCGGGCGTGTTCCTGCTCGGCGCTCTGGCCGCCGGCGTGGTCGCGGGGCGCGTGGTGCGCGGGGCCAAGGACGCCCCGCAGGTCGGTGCCGTCGGCACGGCCCCGGCCCCGACGCCGCCCCCGGTGAGCCCCACCCCGACGCCGCCCCCGGTGAGCCCCACTCCGGTGGCGGCCCCGCCCGTCGGGCAGGACCACGGCAGCGACCCGCTCGCCGGTGACACCCGTCCGCAGCACGTCGCGGACCCGGGTCAGGGCCTGCCGCCGCTCCCGGACGAGAGGCCCGGCACGGTCGACCCGGGGCCCGCCCTCGACGACGACGGGCCCATGGGGACGAACGCCGCCGGCTACGGTCGCAGCGCCGGCCTCGAGGGGCCTGCGTGAGCACCCCCCTCGACCCCCCGCCCCACGACCCGGCGGGTCCGCGCAGCCACGGCGGTGAGCGGAGCCTCGGTGAGATCGTCAGCGACGTCTCCCAGGACCTCAGCACGCTCGTCAAGCAGGAGCTCGACCTCGCGAAGGCGGAGCTCAAGCAGGAGGCGACCCAGGCCGGCAAGGGCGCCGGCATGCTCGGCGGTGCCGCGGTCGCGGGCCACCTCGTGCTGGTCTTCCTGTCGCTGACGCTCATGTTCCTGCTCGACAACTGGATGCCGGTCGAGCTCGCCGCACTCATCACCACGCTCCTGTGGGCCGTGGCGGCCGGCGTGCTCGCCGCCCTCGGTCGCTCCGAGCTGAAGAAGGCCAACCCCCAGCTGCCGACGACGCAGCGCACCCTCAAGGAGGACGCATCATGGGCCAGAGCCCAGAAGAGCTGACCGCAGAGATCGCCCGCACCCGTGGTGCCCTCGCCTCGGACCTCGACGAGCTGCAGGACAAGGTGAGCCCGAGCGCCATCGTCGACCGCAAGAAGGCCGCGGCCCGCGATCGCGTGCTGGGTGTGCGCGAGAAGGTCATGGGGGGCGCGAACGACGCCCGCGGCAAGGTGGCCGGCGGGGCCGAGGGTGCGTCCAACGCCGCCTCGAACGCCGCCTCGAACGCCGCCTCGCAGGCGGTCGACAGCGCGCACCAGGCAGCCGAGACGGCCCAGCAGCGCTACGACGGCGCGCCGCTGGCCGCCGGTGTGGCCGTCTTCGGCCTCGGCATGGTCATCTCCGCTCTGCTCCCGGCGAGCAAGGTCGAGGCCCGCGCCGCCGCGCAGGTCACCGACACGATCAAGGAGCAGGCGGCGCCCCTCGTGGACGACGCCAGGGCTGCGGCCGTCGACGTGGGCCAGAGCCTGCGCGACAGCGCCGCCTCCTCGGTCGAGGAGGTCAAGCAGACCGCGCAGGACGCGGCCTCGCACGTGCAGGAGGAGGGCGCGTCCTCGGCGCAGAACGTGAGGTCCGAGACGACGGGCTGACCCCGCGCCGTACCGGGGTCGTGGCCTCAGCGCAACGGAAAGCGACGCGCTGAGGCCACGACTCAGGGGTGCTCGTCGACGGTCCGCGCGTGGGGGCGCCCGGGGTCGGGCTCGGCGGGGTCGTCGTCGCCCCCGCGGATGGCCTCGAGCTGCGCGCAGACCGCGGCACCGTAGAAGAACGCGACCGACGACATCACCGCCCAGAGCAGCAGGGCGACGATCCCGGCCAGCGGGCCGTAGACGGTGCTGAACGACCTGGACAGGCCGACGTACGCCGCGAGCCCGCCCGTCGCGACGAGCACGAGCGCCACGGTGACGCCCGAGCCGAAGGCCACCCAGGAGAGCGCCGGCTGGCGACGGCGGGGCGACTTCTCCATGAGCAGCGCGATGGTCACGACCAGCAGCACGATGCCGGCCGGCCACCGGCCGATCGACCAGGCGAGCACGGCGGACTGCGACCACCCGTACTCCGTCTCCATCGCCCGCGCGAACTCGCGCCCGGCGACGAGGAGCAGGAAGCCGAGCCCCACCGGGGCGGCGAGGACGCCGGCGAGGACGGCCGCGCGGCCGTACTTGGCCGGCGCCGGTCGGTCGCGGCGGATGCCGTAGATCCGGTTGGTGCCGCGCTCCACCTGCGCCATCGCCACCGTCATGGAGAGCAGCGAGAACAGCAGGCCGCCCACGAGCGCGATCTCGCCCGCGAGCTCGGCGCTGTCGTCGCCCTCCTCGTCGGCGCTGGCGAGGGCGTCGACGAGGGCGTCGTCCTGGCCCGTGCCCGGGCTCACCGCGTCCACGGTGGCGGCGATGACGCGGGAGGGCCGCTCGGCGTCCAGGTCGGCGGCGAGGCCCGTGAGCGCGAGGAGGAAGGGCACCACCGCCAGCGTCGCCTGCAGCGCCAGGGCGCGGGAGCTGCTGAACCCGTCGCCGTACCGGAAGCGCACGAAGGCCTCCGTCAGCACGCGGCGCGGGCCGACGCGTCGCAACAGGTGGAAGGCGTCGTCGGCGTCGAGCTCGTCACCGTCCAGCTCGGTGGTGACGGGGACGGTGCGCGCCGTGGTCATGGCGAGGGAGAGTACGCGGCGGCCCCGGTCCAGACCGTTGCGGATCGGGGGATTGGGCGCCGGCCGGGGTGGGTACGCCTCGCCGGGCCGCCGCCGGGAGGGGTGGCCACCGTGCCCACGAGGAGGAAACGATGAGCTACCCGAGCTATGGCGCACCGGCACAGGGCGGGGGTGCTCCGGAGTACGCCGGGATCGGCGTGCGGTTCGGCGCGCTCCTCATCGACGGCCTGGTCGTCTCGCTGCCCTACGCGATCCTGCTGGGGATCGGGGCGGCACTGCCCGACCAGATGGCGATCTTCACCCTGCTGGGCCTCGTGGCGCTGTTCGGCGTCATGGTCGCCAACATCTGGCTCGAGGGCACGAAGGGTGCCTCCATCGGCAAGAAGGCGCTGAAGCTCAGCACGGTCGGCGCCGACACGCTGCAGCCCATCGGGTTCGGCAAGGCGTTCCTGCGCTACCTCGTCCGCGGCGCGCTCGGTGCCTGCGCGATCCTGCAGATCGTCAACGCGGTCATCGCGAACGGCGACAGCCGCAAGCAGTCCTGGCACGACAAGACCGTCGGCAGCGTCGTCGTGCGCACCGCCTCGCTCGCGGGCGCCTCGGCCGGCGGCGGTGCGTACGCCGCGGAGCCGGGGTACGACCAGGGCGGGTACGACCAGGGCGGCTACCAGCAGGGCGGCTACGACCAGGGCGGCTACCAGTACGACCAGGGTGGTCAGGGCAGCCAGGACCAGGGCGGCTACGAGCAGTCCCCGTGGAGCCAGCAGTCCACCGGCTACGAGACCGGTTCCACCGGGTACGACGCGGCCCCGGCCTCGGGCGGGTACGAGCAGCCGTCCGGCGACGGGGGCGGCTACGCGCCGTACGGGCAGCAGGACGCGCCGGCCGACCCCTACGCCCCGCCCGCGGGCGCGACGCCGAGCGCCTCGACCCAGCCCATCCCGACCGACGCGCCGGGCGCCCCGTCGTCGACGGGCGGGTGGGGAGCACCCGCTGCGGCGGCAGCGTCGTCGTCGGGACCGGCCGCTCCGGCCGAGCGGGCCAAGATCGTGCGTCTCGTGATGGACGACGGCACGGTCCTGCCGCGCGGCGAGCGCGTCGTGGTCGGCCGCTCCCCGGTCGACGCCGCCGGCGGTCTGTGCCACGTGCTGGCCGACCCGGGCCGGAGCCTGTCGAAGTCGCACGCCGCGTTCGTGCGCTCCGGGGAGGACATCACGGTCGAGGACCTCAACTCCACCAACGGCGTGGCCGTCTCCCGTGACGGTTCGGAGTTCCTCGTGCAGCCGGGCGCGGTGACGCCGCTGCGCGTGGGCGACAAGGTGCTCATGGGCGACCGCCACGTGGTCGTCGAGGAGATCTGACCCACCGCCCACCGGGCGCGAGACGTGCGCGGGTCGGGGCCGGGACGAGCGGAAAACCGCTCGCTCCCGGCCCCGGTGCCGTCCTAGGGTCGCCGGCCATGAGCACCGTCCAGGTCGAGCGTCTCGACCCCGCGTCCCCGGGCTTCGACGACGCGGTCCGCGCCTGGCACGGGGTGTACGAGGCCGCGTGCCGCTACGGGCGCGCGTCCCGGGCCAACACGTGGTCGCTGGAGCACCTGCGCGGGGGCGTGACGTCGGACCGCCCCGACCTCGCCCGGCACGCCTACGTGGCGCGCGTCGACGGCGAGGTCGTGGGCGGGGGGATGCTGTCGCTGCCCCGGCTCGACAACCTCACGACGGCGAACCCCGACGTGTGGGTCCCGGTCGAGCAGCGCCGCCGCGGGATCGGCCGCGCCGTCCACACGGCGATGGTCGCCGACGCGGTGGCGCAGGGCCGCACGGTCCTCCAGGCGGGGGTCCACCAGGGTCCGGGGGAGCAGGGCGAGGACCTCGGCGGACCGGGCTTCGCGGCGGCGCTGGGCTACGAGGTCGCGCTCGTCGAGCTGCAGAGCCGTGTCGACCTCCCGCTCGACCTCGTGCGGCTGGACGCGCTGGCCGCCGCGGCGGCGCCGCACCACGCGGCGTACACCCTGCGCTCCTGGGAGGGCCCGGTCCCCGAGGACCTCGTGGCCTCGTACGTCGAGCTCGACGCCGTCGTCGACGTCGAGGCCCCGTCGGGCGACCTCGAGATCGAGCCGCTGCACGCGGACGTCGACGTGTGGCGCCACAAGGAGCGGGAGGCCGCCGCGCAGGGGCGGCGGAACGTCTCCACCGCCGCGGTGGCGCCCGACGGGGACGTGGTCGCGCTGACGGAGCTCTGGGCGAACGACCACGAGCCCGCGCGGCTCCACCAGTGGAGCACCATCGTGCGTCGCGACCACCGGGGCCACCGGCTGGGGCTGGCGACCAAGGTGGCCAACCAGCGGCTGGCCCAGGAGCGGTTCCCCGAGGCCCGCCAGGTCGTGACCTGGAACGCGGAGAGCAACGCGCACATGCTCGCCGTCAACGTCGACCTCGGCTTCCGGGTGGTCGAGCGGACGTGCTCGGTGCAGCTCCGCCTCGGGTGAGGCCGGGTCCGCTAGATTCACGTCTCGTGATCACCTTGGCGAAGGGCGCCAACGCGCCGCTGTCCGCGACGAACCTCTCCGTCACCGTGGACGTGGCCGCGGCCGCGGACCTCTCCGCGCTGCTCGTCACCGAGGCAGGCAAGGTGCGCAGCGACGCCGACTTCATCTTCTACAACCAGCCCAGCGGGCCGGGAGTGACCTGCGTGCCGGCGTCCGGTGGCCAGGGCTGGCGCGTCGACGTCGACCTCGCGGCGGTGCCGGCGGACGTCCACGCCGTGCGCCTCGTGACCTCGCTCGACGACGGCGGCAAGGTGTTCGGGCAGGTGGGCCAGCCCGTCGCGCGCATCGCCAGCGGCGGCCAGCCGGTCGCCGAGTTCCCGATGACGGGCCTCGACCGCGAGACGATCGTCGTCATGGTCGAGCTCTACCGGCGCAACGGGGAGTGGAAGGTGCGGGCGGTGGGCCGGGGGTACGACGGCGGCCTCGCCGACCTCATCCGCGACCACGGCGTGAGCGTCGACGACGAGCCCGCGGCCCCGGCCGCGCCTGCTCCGGCGGCAGCCCCGAGCTACCCGCCCGCGCCCCAGCAGCCGCCCGCTGCGCCGAGCTACCCGCCGAGCGCGCCGTCGTACCCGCCGGCCGCGCCGTCGTCCCCGCCGAGCGCCCCGAGCTATCCGCCCGCGCCCCAGCAGCCGCCGGCGGCGCCGAGCTACCCGCCGAGCGCGCCGTCGTACCCGCCGGCTGCATCGCAGCAGTCCCCGCAGCAGCAGCCCCCGCAGGGTGGGGGCGAGGTGAGCCTCCGCAAGGGCGCCTCGGTCTCGCTGCAGAAGGGCCAGCGCGTCCGGCTCACGAAGGACGGCGGCCAGAAGCTGACGCAGGTGCGCATGGGCCTGGGGTGGGACCCGATCCGCAAGGGGGGCCTGTTCGGGTCGCGTGAGGTCGAGATCGACCTCGACGCCTCGGTGGTGCTCTTCGCGAGCGGGCAGCCCGTCGACCTGGCGTTCTACAACAACCTGACGACCCGCGACGGCTCGGTGCGCCACCTCGGGGACAACCGGACGGGCGAGGGCGACGGCGACGACGAGACCATCGTCGTCGACCTCACGCGGGTGCCGGTGCACGTGGACACGCTGGTGTTCATCGTGACGAGCTACGCCGGGCAGACGTTCCAGCAGGTGCAGAACGCCTTCTGCCGGCTCATCGACCACGCGGACGGGGAGCTGGCTCGCTACACGCTGACCGGTGGGCTGCCCGTGACCGGCATGGTGATGGCGAAGGTCTACCGCGAGGGCGGCGACTGGAAGCTGCAGGCGATCGGCGACGGCGTCAACGCCAAGGTGCCGGGCGAGGCCGTCCCGCAGCTGGCGAAGTTCCTGTGAGGCCGTCCCGGCGATGACGACGCTGGTCGCCGGGCAGAACGCCCCCTGGCCCCACCCCGCCTGCCGCGTCGTCGCGGACGGGGTGGCGCTCGCGGTCCTGCCGCTGCGCGCCGACGGACGCGTCGTCGACCCGGCCCACGTCGTGCACGCCGCGGGGGAGGTGCACCTCGGCCTCGCAGACGTGCCGGCCGAGTGCGACCGGCTCCTCCTCGTCGGCCTCGACCCGGGACTGGCGCGCCTCGACCTGCTCGACGGCGCCGGGGCGACCGTGCTCCGGATCGACGTGCAGCCCGACCCCGCCGCCCGCGCGACCGCGGGTCGTCGCGCTCGTCGAGGTCTATCGGCGGGCGGAGACGTGGAAGGTGCGCGCGGTCGCCCGGACGTACGCCGCGGGAGCCGCCGACGTCGAGCACCACCACGGGGTGCCGGCGGGGGTGCTGGCGCCTGCGCCGTCTGCGCCGGCCACTTCCGCCCCGCCGCAGCCGCCCGCGGAGGTCGACCCGGCGCGGGCCGTGCAGCTCGTCGGGATGGTGCTCCAGGACGCCGCGCGGAGTGCCGCGTCGTACGAGTCGAGCGTCGCGTTCGCCGACGGCCAGCTGGAGCGGGACCTCGACGCGTCGGTCGCCGACCCGGCCCTCCGGGTGTCGGCGGCCGGGGACGCCGCGCGGGCGCAGGCGCAGGCGCGACGGGACGATCTCGTCCGCCGGGCCCGGGAGTCGCACCTGCGGGACCTCGCCGCGCTGCGGGCCGAGGTGGCCGGCATCGAGCGGGTGCTGCCCCCGGCGATCGCGCGCTGGGACGTCGCGCCCACCGCGCCGGTGCCGCCGGTGCCGCCGCCGGCGGTGCGCGCCGGGGAGATCACGCTGCCGCACCTGCTCGAGGTGCCGGGCGCCGACTTCCGCCTGCCGATGATCTGCGGGGTCCCCGGTCGCCCGCTCCTCGTGACCACCGACGAGGGCGGCGACGGTGCCGCCACCGCCGTGGCCCGCGCGCTGGCCCTGCGGTCGGTCCTGTCCCTCCTGCCCCACGGCCCCCGGCTCGTCGTCGTCGACCTGGGGGGCACACGGGGCGACGCGGGGCTCCCTCCGGGGGTCGCCGGTCCGCCGGTCACCGGGGCGGCGCAGCTGACGCGGGTGCTGGCCGACCTGGTGCACCGGGCCGACCTCGTCGCCGTCGCCGACCGGGAGCGCATGGTCGACGCGCTCGACCCCGAGCTGGCCCGCCCCGTCGTGCTGCTGCTCCTCGACGTCCCGACGTTGTGGGAGAGCGAGGCGGTGCCGCTGCTCGACACGTTGGTGGCCGGGCCGGGGTACGGGGTCCAGCTCGTCCTCACCGGACCCGGCGACGTCCCCCGCGTCGGCAGCGACGCCGAGCGTCGTCTCCTCGCCCGCGCCTGGGGGTCCTCCCTGCGCCTGCCGAGCGGTGTCGGGGGCCACCTCGCCGACACGTTCGCGGAGGTGGCGTGGACGTTCCTCCCCGACACCGGCCCGAGCGACCCGCACGCCCTACCGCACCTCCTCGGCGCCCACGCCCCGCTCGACGGGTGGCGCGACGGGATCGTGCCGCGGGGATGACGGCGTCGAGTTGGGTTGGACGGCGCGGCGTGGGCGTCGAATTGGGTTGTACGGCGCGGCGGGTGCGTCGAGGTGGGTCGGACGGCGCGGCGGGTGCGTCGAGGTGGGTTGTACGGCGCGGCGGGTGCGTCGAGGTGGGTTGTACGGCGCGGCAGGCGCGTCGAGTTGGGTTGAACGGCGCGGTGCGGTGCGTCGAGGTGGGTTGAACGGCGCGGCGGGTGCGTCGAGTTGTCATGTACGCCGTGGTGCGGGCGGGGACTTGTTGCTGCGTACGTGACAACTCGCCGCCGGCCTCGGATCGGTCATCCGCAGGTCACCACCGAGAGGTGGTGATCGCACACGTGTTCGATTAGAGTGGGGTCATGGATCGGGGGACCCAGCACACGGCGACTGCGTTGATCGGCGCGGTCCGCGAGCTCACACACGCTGCTCGCGCCGCAGAGGCGGCCGCGTTCGTCGCGGTCGGCGACTGGGCCGCAGCGCACACCTCGGACGAGGTCGTCGGGGACCCGATCACGGCATTGGGCGAGTGGCACGAGGAGTCTTACGCCGAGACCCTGGCCGGGGACCAGTTCCTCGAGCTGGGGGGCCCTGGAGCGCCTGTGGTGGCGGAGTTCTGCATCGGGGAGGTCGCCGCTGCTCGTGGGTGTTCGTTCGACGCAGCGCGACGGTTGGTGGGTGATGCGGTGGAGCTGCGCTACCGCCTCCCGCGTGTCCACGCGCGGATCGCTGCGGGTGAGGTCGACGTGTGGCGGGGACGGCGGATCGCGCAGGCGACGCGGACGTTGACGTTCGAGGCGGCGAGCTTCGTTGACCGGCATGTCGCGTACGTCGCTGGCAAGGCCACCGGTCCTGAGGTCGATCGGTTGGTGGCGGAGGCGGCGGCTCGGTTCGACCCCGAGACCACCGAGGCGGAACGGGGTGAGGCTGATGGGGGCCGGCACCTGACGATCGAGCTGGGCGACGTCGCCTACGCCGACCCGTTGACCGGGACACTGCGCGGGACCGTGGACGTCCACGGGACGCTCGATATGGCCGACGCGCTTGATCTGGAACGCACGGTCGCGCACGTGGCGCGGCAGCTGGTCGACCTGGGCTGCGATCAGGACCTCGACGTACGCCGCTCCATCGCCCTCGGAGAGATCGCCCGGCGCTGCGACGGAATCAGCACGCTCGAGTACGACGCGGACCAGCCGCCCACGCAGCCGCCCACGCCGACACGCACTCGGCGTGAGGTGGTGCTCTTCGTGCACCTCGACCAGGCCGCCATCACTGGCACGCTCAACGGCATGGGTCCGGGGATCGACGCCTGCACCGGCACCACCGGGATCGACCTGGCCCGGCTCGACACCCCCGGCGCACCCCGCGGCGCAATCACCGCCGAGCAGGTCCAGGCCTGGTGCGCCAGCCCCGACACCACCGTCACGATCAAGCCGGTCATCGACCTCAACCAACACGACGCCGTCAACGGCTACACCGCACCGGACCGGATCGCCGACCACGTCAGAGCCCGCTGGCCCAGATGCGTGTTCCCGTTCTGCACCCGCAGCTCACGCACCGCTGACCTCGACCACTGCCAGGCCTACGACCACAACGGCCCACCCGGCCAGACCTCGACCAAGAACCTGTTCCCGCTCTGCCGGCGCCACCACCGCATGAAGACCCATCGCGAGCTCAAGGCTGGGAACCGGTGGACCTACCGCCCCACCGACCCCACCCGGAACGAGCCACCGAACGCCCTGATCTGGACCAGTCCGATGGGCCTGCGCTACCTCGTCGACCGCGACGGCACCCGACCCTGGCCGCCACCCGATGAGGCACGAGACCAGACGCACAAGACCTGATCCCGACCAGCACGACCCGCCGCCCGGCCGCACCCGTGGTCGGGCGGCGAAGCGTGCCGCCAGACCTGCCACCACCGCGCATGACGTCCGGCGACCGGGGCTCGGGACGTCATGCGCTCCGGTCGCCGGGGCCACCGCCTCGCATGACGTCCGCGCAGACCCCGGTGCCTAGTCGAGCGCGACCGACCCGCCGGAGCGCCAGTACCGGCTGGCCTCGCGCGTCAGGAACCCGTCGTCGACGAGGTACCGCCGCAGCGCCGCCACGTCCGGGTGGAACCGGCGCAGCACGGCGTTCACCTCCACCTCCGGGTAGACGACGCCGAGCTCGAACGCCTGCACCACGTGGTCGAGCACGAGCAGCTGCTTGCGCCGCTTGGTCGGGATCGTGTGCAGGGCGCCGTCGGCGTCGAGGAACTGGGCCACCACCCGAGCGGCATCCGCAGACGTCATGCGACGACCGTACGACCGGACCCGCCGGGCCGGCCACCGCGTTTCGACGGCCCGGCCGCGGGGACCCTGCACCGTCATGACCGAGCGGCCCCCGGCGGACGAGACGCGCCCGTACGGCGCGACCCCGGCCCCGTGGCCGCCCCCGCCACCGACGGTGGTCGAGCACGCGCCGTACCCGCCCTTCCCGCCAACGCCCACCACGACGCCCACCAGGAGCACCGCCGACCTCGTCGCGTCGATCGTGCTCCTCGTGCTGGGCCTGCTGCTGGGCCTCGTAGCGTCAGCCGTGGCGTTCCTGCTGCAGGTCGTGCAGATCGGGTGCGAGGCCGGGGGTGCGTGCGCGGAGGGCGTCCAGGACGGCGTCGCGATCGCCCTCGCGGGACCGTGGCTGGTCTTCCTGCCGCTCGGCGCCGTCGCGATCCTGCTGATGGCGCGGCAGCGCACGTCGTGGTGGGTGAGCCTGCTGGCGGTCCTGGGGGCGTCGGCCGTGTGGCTCTACGGCGCGTGGCTGGCGCTCGACAGCGCCACCTGGTGACCCGGCCCCCGAGGAGGCGCGGCTCAGACGGACGCCAGGTCCCGCGCGACCACCAGCAGCCGCTCGCACTCCGCGACGAGCCGCGCCCGCAGTGGCGCGCCCCGCTCGGCGAACCCACGCTGGGCCGCGGCGTACGTCGCCTTCCCCTCGGCGGTCTCCACCCGCACCGGCTCGTACCCGAGGTCGCGCAGGTCGTAGGGCGCCGCGCGCATGTCGAGCTCGCGGATGTCGCGCGCCAGCTCGAAGCAGTCGGCGACGAGCTCGGAGCAGATCATCGGGCTGAGCCGGAAGGCGTGCTTGTAGAGGTCCATCCCCGCGTGGAGGCACCCGGGCTGCTCGAACTCGGCCCGGTCGTCGGCGGCGGGGGAGAGGTGGTTGAGCGGACGGGCCGCCGGCGTGAAGAAGCGGAACGCGTCGAAGTGGGAGCACGCGACGCGGTGGCCCTCCACGACGGCGTCCGTGCCGGCCGCGCCGAGGCGCAGCGGCCAGTCGGCGTGCCGCACCTGCTCGGGCGTCAGTCCGTAGACCATCGCCCACTCGTGCATCCCGAAGCAGCCCAGGTGCGGCGCGCGGCCGGCCGTCGCACGGAGCAGCCGACGCAGCGCCTCGAGCAGCGGGCGCTGGCCCGCGACGTACGCGCCGGTGACCCCGACGACCCCGGGCGCCACCGCGTCGTACCCCTTCAGCGACCGGTACGCCGCCGCCCCGCCCCCGTCGTCGAGGCCGTACCCGGCGCCCGGGTGCCACCGGCGCAGCTGGGCGGGTCGGTGGGTGTAGTAGGTGAAGAGGAAGTCGTGGACGGGGTGCTTGACGCCCTGGCCGCGCCGGGCGAGGTGGGGCGCCACGAGCCGGTCCACCCGTGCCTCGTGGGCGGTGCGGCGCCGGGTCGCCTCCGCCGCGTCGAGCACCTCCACCTGCATGGGCACGAGGGTAGGCGGCAGGCGCCGGCCGCACCGCATCCGCTGCGACGGGCCCGACGGCTCGTAGGGTGTCGCCCGTGACGGTTCGGGGCGAGGACATGCGGGCGCGGGTGCTCCGCGCGGCGTTGGACGAGCTGTCCGTGACGGGCGTGGTCGGCATCAGCCTCCGTGCGATCGCGCGGCGCGTCGGGATGACGCACCAGGCGATCAGCCACTACTTCACCTCGCGCTCCGCGCTCTTCACCCAGCTGGCGGTCGAGGGCTTCGGCGCCCTCCGGGCCGAGATCCGGGAGACGCTCGCCGCGCTGCCGGAGGCCGACCCGGCGGACCCGACCGTCGATCCCGCGGACCGGGCCGTGGACCGCGTGGCGGCGGTGGGCGCGGCGTACCTGCGGTTCGCCGAGGAGCAGCCCGCCCTCTTCGACCTGCTGTACGGCGGGGGTGCCTCCCTCACCGACGGCGGCGCCGCGTTCGACGCGGCGCGGGCCGCGGTCTGGCAGGAGTTCTTCCCGGTGGTCGCCCACGCCCGGGACCACGGGTGGGGCGGCGACGTGGGCGTGGAGGACCTCGGCCTCACCGCGTGGGCCGTGCTGCTCGGCATGACGCGCCTGCGCGCGCACGGGCTCCGCTCGGGCGTCCTCGCGGAGGGGCCCGAGGCGATGGCGCGCTCGATCACGAGCCTCGTCCGCCGCTAGCCCGCGCCCGCTGGCCCGCGCCGAGCGACATCCCGGACGGACCGGGGGTCGGCGCCCCGATAGGCTCGACGGGTGCGCATCGCTCGATTCACCACAGGAGAAGACCCCCAGTACGGCGTCGTGACCGGCGACCTCGACGAGCACGGCCAGCTGAGCGAGGACGCCACGATCGTGGCCCTCGCCGGCGACCCGCTCTACGTCGGGATCAAGCTGCTCGAGACCGAGCACAAGGTCGCCGACGTGCGTCTGCTGGCGCCGGTGCTGCCCCGCAGCAAGGTGGTGGGCATCGGCCGCAACTACGCCGCGCACGCCGCCGAGATGGGCAACGACGTGCCGTCGGAGCCGCTCATGTTCCTCAAGCCGAACACCTCGGTGGTGGGCCCGAACGACGCGATCGTCTACCCGACGCAGTCGACGAACGTGCACTTCGAGGGCGAGCTCGCCGTCGTCATCGGGCGCATCTGCCGCGACGTCCCGGCCGAGAAGGCCACCGACGTCATCCACGGCTACACCATCGCCAACGACGTGACCGCGCGCGACCTCCAGAAGAGCGACGTCCAGTTCACCCGCGGCAAGGGCTTCGACACGTTCTGCCCGCTCGGCCCGTGGGTCGAGACCGACCTCGACCCCCACGACTTCGCGCAGGGACGTCGCGTGCAGACGTTCCTCAACGGCGACGTCGTGCAGGACGGCTCCACGGCCGACCTGATCTTCGACATCCCGACCCTGATCGCCCACGTCAGCAGCGTGATGACGCTCCTGCCCGGCGACCTGATCCTCACCGGCACCCCCGAGGGTGTCGGCCCGATGCTCCCCGGCGACGAGGTCGAGGTCGCCATCGAGGGGCTCGGCTCGCTCACGAACAAGGTGGTCTCCCGATGAGTGCCGACCGTCCGGTCCGCGTCCGCTTCTGCCCGTCGCCCACGGGGTCGCCCCACGTCGGCTTCGCCCGCACGGCGCTCTACAACTGGGCCTTCGCCCGCCACCACGGCGGCACGCTGGTCTTCCGCATCGAGGACACCGACAAGGCGCGCAGCACGCAGGAGTCGTACGACGCGATGCTCGGCGCGATGCGGTGGCTCGGCCTCGACTGGGACGAGGGCCCGGAGGTCGGGGGGCCCCACGCGCCGTACCGGCAGTCGGAGCGCGAGCACCTCTACCGCGACGTGCTCGCTCGGCTGGCGGACTCGTCCTTCACCTACGACTGCTTCTGCACCACGGAGGAGGTCGACGCGCGGCGCAAGGCGTCGGGCTCGAAGGTGATGGGGTACGACGGGTTCTGCCGCGAGCTGTCGCCCGAGCAGCGGGCCGCGTTCGAGGCCGAGGGCCGTTCCCCGGTCGTGCGGTTCCGGATGCCGGAGGGGTCGATCACGTTCGACGACCTGGTGCGCGGCGAGATCACGTTCGAGACCGAGTTCGTGCCGGACTTCGCCCTGTGCCGGGCCAACGGCGACCCGCTCTACACGCTGGTCAACCCCGTCGACGACGCGCTCATGGGCATCACGCACGTGCTCCGTGGCGAGGACCTGCTGTCCTCCACCCCGCGCCAGCTCGCGCTGTTCGACGCCCTCGTGTCGCTCGGCATCGCGGAGCAGACGCCGGCCTACGGGCACCTCTCGCTCATCACCGGCGAGGGCAACAAGAAGCTGTCCAAGCGCGACCCGCAGGCCCACCTGTTCGCCTACCGCGACGAGGGCTTCCTGCCGGAGGGTCTGCTGAACTACCTGGCGCTCCTCGGCTGGGCCATCGCGGAGGACCGCGACGTCTTCACGATGGACGAGATGGTCGAGGCGTTCGACATCGGCCGGGTGAACCCACAGCCGGCGCGCTTCGACACGAAGAAGGCCGAGGCGATCAACGCCGCACACATGCGGCGGCTCGACCTCGACGAGATCACCCACCGGGTGCTGCCGTTCCTCGAGGACGCCGGCGTGGTGTCCGACCCCGTGTCGGACGCCGACGCCCAGCTCCTCGAGCAGGCCATGCCCCTCGTCGGCGAGCGCATCAACAAGCTGACCGAGGCCGTCGACATGCTCGCCTTCCTCTTCGTCGACGAGGACGCGTTCACCCGCGACCCGGTCGACGTCGAGAAGGTGCTGGACGAGAACGGCCGCCGGGTGGTCGAGGCGTCCCACGCGGCGCTCGCCGCGCTCCCCGTGTGGTCGACGGCGGCCATCGAGGAGGCGCTGCGGGTGGCGCTCGTCGACGGCCTCGGCCTCAAGCCGCGCAACGCCTTCGGCCCCGTGCGGGTCGCGGTGACCGGGCGTCGCATCTCGCCGCCGCTGTTCGAGTCGCTCGAGCTCCTGGGGCGCGAGCGCGGTCTGGGTCGCCTGCAGGGCGCGCTCGCCCGATGAGCGGTACGTCGCCGTACCCGCCCCCGCCCGGCACGCCGGCGGCCGCTCCGGGCGGCATGCCGATGTCGGAGGAGGAACGGGCGGCGGCGTACCCGCCCCTGGAGTACCACCAGCTGCACCGCGCGGGGGACCGCGGCTGGTGGCGGCCGGTGCTCGGCGTGCTCGCCGTGGTGCTCGGCATGCAGGTGGTGCTCCCGTTGGGGGTGCTCGCGGTGGGCCTCGGCGCGACCGGCGTCGTGGACGTGGACACGATCGTCGACACCAAGGACGTGCAGCCCGTGACGCTGGCGTACCTGATGACGAGCCTCGCCCTGCTGACGCCGCTGGTCTGGGGCGTCACCCGGCTGCTCCACGGTCTCAAGCCGCGGTGGACCACGTCGGTCCTGCCGCGCATGCGGTGGGGGTACTTCCTCGCCTGCACGGGCGTCTCGGTGCTGGCCCTCATCGCGAGCATGGCGATGTCGGTGCTGGTCGCGAGCATCGACCCCGACGCGGTCATCGGGGACAGCGAGGTCGGCGGGCTCAACGCCTTCACCTCGACGACCCGCGACTTCCTGCTCGTCGTCGTGCTGCTGACGCCGCTGCAGGCGGCGGGGGAGGAGTACCTCTTCCGGGGCTACCTCACCCAGGTCGCGGGCGGCATCTTCGACCGCCCGGCCGTCGCGCGGACCGTCGCCGTCGTCGCGCCGGCCTTCCTCTTCGCGCTCGCCCACGGTGCGCAGGACCCTCCGGTGTTCTTCGACCGCTTCGCCTTCGGCCTGGCGGCGGGCGTGCTCGTCATCCTCACCGGCGGGCTCGAGGCGGGCATCGCGCTGCACGTGGTGAACAACTGGTTCGCCTTCGGGCTGGCGCTCGCCTTCGGCGACATGACGACGGTGCTGACCCCCACGGGCGGCTCCTGGCTGAGCATCCCCGTCACCCTCACGCAGGAGCTGGTCTTCCTCGGCCTGGCCCTCGCCGTGCACCGCGGGATGCGCCTGTCGCGGCATGCCGATCCGTCCGTTTTGATCCGGTCCCGGGGCCGCGTGTATGGTTTCGCCTCGGCTCCTCAGGGGTCGTAACCATTGGGATATGGTGTAATTGGCAGCACGACTGATTCTGGTTCAGTTAGTCAAGGTTCGAGTCCTTGTATCCCAGCGAGATCGAGGCGAGAGCCCCGATTTTGTGGGAAGACGAAGGCTTCGCTAGAGTCTCCCGAGTTGCCGGAAGGTGGCCGCGAGGCCAGCTGAAGGACAATGCCCCCGTTGTGTAGCGGCCTAGCACGTCGCCCTCTCAAGGCGGTAGCGCCGGTTCGAATCCGGTCGGGGGTACCAGCAGGACACGAAGGGCCCGGTCGCGAGACCGGGCCCTTCGTCGTTCCCCGGCCTGGCTAGGCTGCCGGTCGTCCGCTCCCTCACGAAGGATGGTGCACTCCCGTGGCCCAGGTCACCGCCGTCGCCGAAGCCGCCGTCGCGGCTCCGCCCGCCGACGTCATCGCCGCTCTCGCCGACTACACGACGACGCGTCCGGCGATCCTCACCGACCGCTACACCGACTACGCGGTGCTGGAGGGCGGCACCGGATCCGGGACCGTCGCCACCTGGCGGCTGCACGCCACGGAGAAGCGGGTGCGTCACGTCGTCGCCGACGTGACGGTCGACGCCACCTCCGTCGTCGAGAAGGACCGGAACTCCACGCTGGTCACCCGCTTCGACGTCGCCCCCTCGGGCGCCGGCAGCACGGTCACCGCGACGACGACGTGGGAGGGCGCCGGCGGCATCGGGGGCTTCTTCGAGCGCACCTTCGCCCCCAAGGGCCTGCGCCGCATCCACGAGGAGCTGCTCGGCAACCTCGCGGCGCGCCTCGCTGCCTGATCCGGCCCTCCCGCGGTCGGACCCGCCGGCCGAGCGGGGTCGGGGACGGCCCACCGCTGTGTCCGATTCCCGCCGGTCTGGTGCCGGGCGCTGGGGCAGGATGGGGGACGTGCCCACCGCCGTGCCCCCTCCTGCTGACGCCCCCGACGCCTCCGGCACCCCGGTCGGGCTCGAGCCGGACGACTGCTACCGCGTCGTCGCCAGCCGCGACCGCCGCTTCGACGGCGTCTTCTGGACGGCCGTCAGCTCGACCGGCATCTACTGCCGACCCTCCTGCCCGGCCCGCACGCCGGCCCGCCGCAACGTCACCTTCCACGCGAGCGCGGCCGCCGCGCAGCGCGCCGGCTACCGGGCCTGCAAGCGGTGCCTCCCCGACGCCGTGCCGGGCAGCCCCGCGTGGGACCTCCACGCCGACCTCGCCGGTCGCGCCATGCGCCTCATCGGCGACGGACTCGTCGACCGCGAGGGCGTGGACGGGCTCGCGGAGGCGCTCGGCTACTCGCCCCGGCACGTCGTGCGCGTCCTCACCACCGAGCTCGGCGCCGGACCCCTCGCGCTCGCGCGGGCCCGCCGGGCCCAGACCGCACGGGCCCTGCTCGAGGGCTCCGACCTCCCCGTCACCGACATCGCCTTCGCCGCCGGGTTCGCGAGCCTGCGGCAGTTCAACGCGACGATGCGGGAGGTGTACGCCGCGAGCCCCCGCGACCTGCGGGGCCGCGCCGGCTCGACCGCTCCCGCCGGGGCCCTCGACCTGCGGGTGGCGGTGCGCGCGCCGTACGCCGCCGGGGCGATGCTCGCCTTCCTCGCCGAGCACGTGGTCGCGGGGATCGAGACGGTCGTGGGCACGGTCTACGCCCGGAGCCTCGCGCTGCCGCACGGTCCGGCGGTGCTGGCCGTGGACCTCGGCCGCGTCGAGGGAGCCGCGGACGCGGGCGTCCGGCAGGTGCCCGTCACGGCGTGGCTCACCGACCTGCGGGACACCGGCACGCTGGTGGAGCGCGTGCGGCGGCTGCTCGACGCCGACGCGGACCCCGTCGTGCTCGACGCACAGCTCGGCGCCGACGCGCTGCTCGGGCCCCTCGTCGTCGCCACCCCCGGCCTGCGGGTCCCGGGCGCCGTCGACGGCGGCGAGGTGGCCCTGCGGGCGGTGATCGGCCAGCAGGTCAGCCTCGCGGGGGCGCGGACCGTGACCGGCCGCCTGGTCGCGCGCCACGGTCTGGAGCTTCCGGCGGGGCTCGCGGGCGTCGTACCGGGGTTGACGCACCTCTTCCCCACGGCCGCGGCCCTCGCCGACGTGGACCCGGAGACCCTGCCCATGCCCCGCGCCCGGGGGCGCGCGCTGACGGGGCTGGCGGCGGCGCTCGCATCCGGCGCCGTGCGGCTCGACCGGGGGTGGGCGCGCGAGGACGTGCGGTCCGCGCTGCTCGCGCTGCCGGGGATCGGGCCCTGGACGGCGGACTACGTCGGGCTCCGCGCGCTCGGCCACCCGGACGTCTTCCTTCCGACGGACGTGGGGGTACGGCGCGCGCTCGTCCCCCTCGGCGCGACGGTGGACGAGCTGCCCGCGCTCGAGGCCCGGTGGCGGCCCTGGCGGTCCTACGCCCTCCTGCACCTGTGGAACACCCTGATGCCCGCGCTCCCGGGCACGCACCTCGAGGAGGACAGCTGATGTGGACCGTGATCCCGTCGCCGATCGACGACCTGCGGATCGTCGCCGACGGGGAGGCCGTGACGGCGATCGACTTCGCGCCCCACCCGCAGGCGCCGGTGCGTCCCGTGGGGGAGCGGGCCGACGACCACCCGGTGCTGGTGGAGGCGGCGGCGCAGCTCGCGGCGTACTTCGCCGGCACGCTCACGCGGTTCGACCTGCCGCTGGCCCCGGGCGGCAGCGACTTCCAACGCCGGGTCTGGGCGGCGCTGGCGGAGATCCCGTTCGGCGCGACGACGTCGTACGGCGCGCTGGCCCGCGAGCTCGGCCTGACCGGGCACGGGGCACGGGCCGTCGGGCTGGCCAACGGCCGCAACCCGATCCCCGTCGTCGTGCCCTGCCACCGGGTGATCGGGGCGGACGGACGGCTCACCGGCTACGCGGGCGGCGTCGAGCGCAAGCAGGTGCTGCTCGACCTCGAGCGCGGCGACGACGGCGGGCTCTTCTGATGGGCCGCTGGCAACGCCTCGGCGGCCACGTCGTCCACGAGAACCCGTGGATGGTCGTCACGCAGGACGAGGTCCTGCGGCCCGACGGGACGCCGGGGGAGTACGGCGTCGTGACCGTGCGCAGCGAGGCCGTCTTCGTGGTCGCCGTCGACGGTGCACCGGGCGCGGAGGAGGTCGTGCTCGTGCGGTGCGACCGCTACACGACCGGCGAGGGGTGGGAGGTCCCGGCCGGCGGCGCCGACGGCGACGACCTGCTCGCCGGGGCGCGCCGCGAGCTCGCCGAGGAGGCCGGGCTGCGTGCCGAGCGGTGGCGCGACCTCGGCCCGGTGACGTCGCTCAACGGCATCTGCCGGGCCCCCGGCCGCGTGTTCCTGGCGCAGGGCCTCGAGCCGGTGGAGACCGAGCAGGGCCCCGGGGTCGCGGACGAGCAGGCGCTGGAGGGGATCTCGGAGGTACGCCGCGTGCCGTGGCCCGAGCTGATGGGGATGCTGGCGCGGGGCGAGGTCACCGACGGCGAGACCCTCGCCGCCCTCCTCCTCGCCGCCGTCGCCCTGGGCCGCGTCTGCTGAGGTCCCCGCGTCGAGTTGGGTCGTACGGCGCGGCGGACGCGTCGAGTTGGGTCGGACGGCGCGGCGTACGCGTCGAGTTGGGTCGTACGGCGTGGCGTCCTGTCAGCACCGGTAGGGTGGGCGCCCCAGGCCCGCACACTCGACCCAACTCGGCGTTCCTGCCGCGCCGTTCGACCCAACTCGGCGTTCCTGCCGCGCCGTTCGACCCAACTCGGCGTTCCTGCCGCGCCGTCCGTGACAACTCGGCGCCGGGACCTACTCGGCCGCGGCGCGGCGCAGGGACTCGGAGAGACGCTCGGCGGCGGCGAGGACGGCGGGGGCGTGCATGCGGCCCGGCTGGCGCGAGAGGCGCTCGAGGGGACCCGAGACCGACACCGCGGCGATCACCTTGCCGCTGGGGGAGCGCACCGGCGCCGAGACGGAGGCGACGCCCTGCTCGCGCTCGCCGACGGACTGCGCCCAGCCGCGCCGGCGGATGCCCGACAGCGCCGTCGCCGAGAAGGCGGCGGTCTGCAGCCCGCGCTGCATGCGGTCGGGGTCCTCCCACGCGAGGAGCACCTGGGCGGCGGACCCGGCACGCATGGTGAGCTGGGAGCCCACGGGGATGGTGTCGCGCAGGCCGCTGGGACGCTCGGCCGCGGCGACGCACACGCGGTGGTCGCCCTGGCGGCGCCAGAGCTGGGCGGACTCGCCGGTGATGTCGCGCAGGCGCGCGAGGACGGGGCCGGCGGCGGCGAGCAGGCGGTCCTCGCCGGCGGCGGCGGACAGCTCGGCCAGACGGGGGCCGAGGACGAAGCGGCCCTGCATGTCGCGGGCGACGAGGCGGTGGTGCTCGAGGGCCACCGCGAGACGGTGGGCCGTGGGTCGGGCGAGGCCGGTGGAGGCGACGAGACCCGCCAACGTGGCCGGCCCGGCCTCCAGTGCGGTCAGCACCAGCGCCGCCTTGTCGAGAACGCCGACGCCACTTCCCTTGTCCATATGGCAATACTGACGTCTCATTGCGTGGGACGCAAGAGGTAGGGTGCTCCGCGTCAGATGACAACTGTGGCGTTGTTGGAGGAATCATGGGCAAGGCGGGCGCACGCACGCTGGTGGAGAAGGTGTGGGACGAGCACGTCGTCCGGAGCGCGGAGGGCGAACCCGACCTCCTGTTCATCGACCTGCACCTGTTGCACGAGGTCACCTCGCCGCAGGCGTTCGACGGCCTCCGTCTCGCCGGTCGTCGGCTCCGCCGCCCCGACCTGACGCTGGCGACCGAGGACCACAACGTCCCCACCGTCGACTGGGACAAGCCGATCGCCGACCCGGTGTCGCGCACGCAGGTCGAGACGCTGCGCAGGAACGCCGAGGAGTTCGGGGTGCGCCTGCACCCGCTGGGCGACGTCGAGCAGGGCATCGTCCACGTCGTCGGCCCGCAGCTCGGCCTGACGCAGCCCGGCATGACGATCGTGTGCGGCGACTCGCACACGTCGACGCACGGCGCGTTCGGCGCGATCGCGTTCGGCATCGGCACCTCCGAGGTCGAGCACGTGCTCGCCACGCAGACGCTGCCCCAGGCCAAGCCGAAGACCATGGCCGTGACCGTCAACGGCTCGCTGCCCGAGGGCGTCACCGCGAAGGACCTGGTGCTGACCCTCATCACGCACGCCGGCACCGGCGGCGGCCAGGGCTACATCGTGGAGTACCGCGGCCAGGCGATCCGCGAGCTCTCCATGGAGGCCCGCATGACGGTGTGCAACATGTCGATCGAGTGGGGCGCGAAGGCCGGTCTCATCGCTCCCGACGAGACGACGTTCGCCTACATCGAGGGTCGCCCCGAGGCCCCGCAGGGCGAGGACTGGGACGCCGCCGTCGCCCACTGGCGCACGCTCGTCACCGACGAGGACGCCGAGTTCGACCGCGAGATCGTGCTCGACGCCTCCGAGATGACGCCCTTCGTCACCTGGGGCACCAACCCCGGCCAGGGCGCGCCGCTCGGCGCCAGCGTCCCCTCGCCCGACGACTTCGAGGAGCCCGACGACAAGGTGGCCGCCGAGAAGGCGCTCGCCTACATGGGTCTCGAGGCGGGCACCCCGCTGCGCGAGGTCAAGGTCGACACCGTGTTCGTCGGCTCCTGCACCAACGGCCGCATCGAGGACCTCCGGCTCGCCGCCGAGGTGCTCAAGGGCCGTCAGGTCGCCGCCGACACCCGGCTGCTCGTCGTGCCCGGGTCCGTGCGGGTCCGCCTGCAGGCCGAGGCCGAGGGCCTCGACGCCGTCTTCAAGGAGGCCGGTGCGGAGTGGCGGGGCGCGGGCTGCTCGATGTGCCTCGGCATGAACCCCGACCAGCTGGCCCCGGGGGAGCGCAGCGCGTCGACCTCCAACCGCAACTTCGAGGGGCGCCAGGGCAAGGGCGGTCGCACGCACCTCGTCTCGGTGCCCGTCGCCGCCGCGACCGCGATCCGCGGCACGCTGTCGTCCCCCGCCGACCTGGAGCCGGCCACCGCCGGCGCCCGCTGAGCTGACGAGGAGTCGTCATGGACAAGTTCACCTCGCACACCGGCGTCGGCGTGCCGCTGCGCCGCAGCAACGTCGACACCGACCAGATCATCCCCGCGGTCTACCTCAAGCGCGTGACGCGCTCGGGCTTCGAGGACGGGCTGTTCGCCGCCTGGCGCAACGACCCCACCTTCGTGCTCAACGACCCGGCGTACGCCGCGGGCTCCGTCCTCGTCGCCGGCCCCGACTTCGGCACGGGCTCGTCCCGTGAGCACGCCGTGTGGGCGCTGCAGAACTACGGCTTCCGTGCCGTGATCAGCCCGCGCTTCGCCGACATCTTCCGGGGCAACTCCGGCAAGTCCGGCCTGGTCGCCGCGCAGGTCGACGAGAAGGTCGTGCAGCGGCTCTGGTCCCTGCTGGAGGAGAACCCGGGCACGACCGTCACGGTGGACCTCGAGTCGCAGACCGTCCGTGCCGGCGAGGGCCCGGACGCCGTCGAGGACTCGTTCGACATCGACCCCTACACCCGCTGGCGGCTGCTGGAGGGCCTCGACGACATCGGCATCACGCTCGGCCACGAGGCCGACATCGCGGCGTACGAGGCCGGGCGGCCGCGCTGGAAGCCCGTCACGCAGCGGGCCTGAGCGGCCCCACCTCAGCACGACCCCGGGCGGGGCGGACCGACGACGGTCCGCCCCGCCCGCGTCGTACCGGAGTGTGATCTGCCCCCGCAGCGGGGGGTTCTCCCCGCGTCCACCTGCCGTTCACCTACCCTCTTCGGGTGGTCATGGGGGAGCAGGAGCGCGCCGAGACGCGCTCGAGCACGTGGTGGCGCCGACGACGGGTGCTCGCCGTCGGTACGTCGCGGTGGTGGACGCGTCGTCTCCTCAGTGCCTTCCTGGGCGCGGCCGGGCTGTTCGTCATCGCGGTGGTCATCGCCCTCGTCCTCAACCTGACCCTGATGGGCACGCAGCCGCAGTACGCCTGGGACGAGCGCCTCATGCGGCGTTCGGGCCTCCTCGGTGCCGACGTGCTCGTGCTCTGGACGCTGCTCCTGCTCGCCTGGGCCGCGATCGGCCGGTGGTGGTGGACGACGGGCGTGGTCCTGGCCCTGGTGCCGCTCATCCTCACGGCAGCGCTCCGCAAGCTGGACGAGCGGCAGGAGCCGCTCTACCCGGCCGACCTCGCCTTCCTCAGCGAGCCGGGCTTCCTCTTCTCGATGGTGCCGCCCGTGCTGGCGGTGCTGGTGCTGCTCCTCGTGGTGGTGATCGTCGCCGCGGTCGGCGGCGGCGGTGAGTGGCTGACAGGCCGCCGCGGCCGACCGCGCACCCGCGGGCGGGAGCTCGTGACGGTCGTCGTCGTGCGCGCGCTCGTGCTCGTCGTGACGGGCCTGATGGTGCTGCAGCTCGGCCGCTTCAACCAGGACGGCAACGCCTGGCGCGCGCTCTACGAGGAGCGCGGCGCCCAGTGGCGTCCCTGGAGCCAGCAGGAGAATTACCTCTCCAACAGCGTGGTCGGCGGGTTCCTCTACAACATGCCGACCGCCGCGATGGAACGACCGGCCGGCTACTCCGAGGCAGGGATGGAGGAGCTGGCCGCCCGGTGGCAGACCGCTGCCGACGGCCTCAACGTGGACCGGACGGGCTCGTTCGAGGACACCAACGTGGTCGTCGTGCTCAGCGAGTCCTTCTCCGACCCCACCGCGCTCGAGGGGCTCGACATCCCCGAGGACCCGATCCCGCTCACGCGCGAGACGATGGCCGGCACGACCTCCGGCACCATGCTGGCGACCGGCATCGGTGGCGGCACGGCGAACGCCGAGTTCGAGGTGCTGACCGGCGAGCACCTCGGGCTCTTCGCCCCGCAGATGGTGGTGCCCTACCAGATGCTGGTGCCGAACTTCGCGACGTACCCCTCGCTCGTCGGCACCCTCCGCACCGAGGGCCACCGGGCCGTGGCTGTGCACCCCTACCTCGCGGGCATGTACAAGCGTCCCAGCGTCTACGACACCTTCGGGTTCGACGCCTTCGTCACCGAGGACGACATGCGGTTCACCGACCGCACCGAGGAGAACCCCTACATCGACGACACGGCGGCCTTCGACGAGGTGCTCGCCCAGATCGAGGACTCCGACGCGCCGCTCGTCACCAACCTGGTGACGATGCAGAACCACGCCCAGTACGGCAACAAGTACGACGACGTGCCGCAGGTCGGCACGGCCGACGGCATCTCCCTCGGGCCGTCGTTCACGCTGGCGCTCGGCGACTACGTGCGGGGCATCTCCGACACCGACGCCGCGCTGCGGGACTTCCTCGACGCCCTCGAGGAGAGCGACGAAGACACTGTCGTGCTCTTCTACGGCGACCACCTCCCGGGCTTCTACGGGGAGGGCTTCCGCGGCCTCAACGGCGACATCGCCATGCACTCGACGCCGTTCTTCGCCTGGAGCAACCGCGGCAACGTGCCCCTCGACGCGGGCGTGAGCTCGTCGGCCCTCCTCATGCCCTACCTCTACGACGTGGCCGACGCGCCGCTGCCGCCCTACCTCGCGCTCCTGCGCACCTTCCACGAGCGCGTCGGGTCCGTCTTCCACGGCCAGATCGTCACCCCCGACGGCGACGTCGTGGCGGAGGAGGACCTCGACGACGAGCAGCAGCGGCTCCTGCAGGACCTGCGTCTCGTGCAGTACGACGTCGCGGTCGGCGAGCGCTACGTCACCGACGAGATCTGGCCGGGGTCGACGGGGCAGCGGGGCTGACCCATCCGATCCGCGACCAGTGCCGAAGCACGATGGTCTGGACCGGCCCCCTCGGTGGGTCGGCACGATCGACGATCCTGAGGAGCCATCGATGACCTCCGTCCCCTCCAACGGCATCACCCTCAACGTCACCGACACCGGTGGCGAGGGCCGGCCCGTGGTGCTCATCCACGGCTGGCCGCTCAGCGCCGCGTCCTGGGAGAACCAGGCGAGCGTCCTCATGCAGGCCGGCCACCGCGTCGTCGCCTACGACCGCCGCGGGTTCGGCGACTCGGACAAGCCCGAGACCGGCTACGACTACGACACGCTGGCCGCCGACCTCGACGGCCTGCTCACCGAGCTCGACCTGCGGGACGTCACGCTCGTGGGCTTCTCCATGGGCGGCGGCGAGGTGGTCCGCTACCTCTCGACGTACGGCGCGGACCGCGTCCGCTCGGCCGTGCTGGCGGCCGCGGTGCCGCCGTACCTGCTGAAGACCGACGACAACCCCGAGGGTGGTCTCGGTGAGGACGACGTGCAGGAGTTCGTCGACGGCGTCACCGACGACCGCGAGAACTTCCTCGACGGGTTCACCACCGACTTCTTCTCGGTCGACGGGGAGCTGAAGGTGAGCGAGGAGGAGCGGCAGAAGGCGCTCGCCCTCACGGAGCCCGCCACGACCGCGTCGCTGGCCGGCTGCGTGAACGCCTTCGCGCGCACGGACTTCCGCGGTGACCTGGCCGCCATCACCGTCCCGACCCTCGTGATCCACGGTGACGGTGACGCCACGGTGCCGTTCGCGGTGTCGGGCCAGAGGTCCGCCGACGCGATCGCCGGCGCGGAGCTCGTGGTCGTCGAGGGCGCCCCGCACGGCTTCAACGTCAGCCACGCCGCCGAGTTCAACGCGGCGCTGGGGGACTTCCTGGCGCGCTGACGCCTCGCCGTGCAACCGAACCTGGCCGCTCGGCGTCCCCACCTCTGACGGGACGCCGAGCGGCGGCGTCCGGGCACGAGGGGGAGACATGGACGGTCGGCGGTCTCGGACGCTGGTGGCGATCGGTGCGGTGACGGGAGCGGTGCTCCTCGTCGGGGGCGTCGTCGGGATGGTGGACGGCGCGGGGTCCGGGCCGCCGCGGCCGGGCGGGGACGATACCGGCGGAGCGGTCGCGGCGCCGACGACCACGACCTGGGAGGTCGGCACCGCCACGCCCGTCGACGCCGCGGCGTTCGTGGCGCGGCAGGACGTAATGACCTTCGGCTCGGCCACCACGGCGGCCGGCGACGTGGCGACCGTCTGGGGGGAGCAGGGGGGGCCGCGGTACCCGGACGCCCCCGCTCCGGTCTGGGCGCTGGCGCTCCGACCGGCGGACGGCCCGGAGGTCACCCTGCTGCTCCCGGGGTCGGACCGCCCGCCGGCCCTCCTGCCGTACGGCGACGGGTTCCTCCTGGCCGACCAGGACAGCGGTGCCCTCACGGCCGTCGACGTCGACGGCGGGACGACCCAGCCGGCGGAGACCGGGGCCTTCGGGGTGGCGGCCGGCGACGTCGCCGTCGTCACCCCGCAGCGGGACGCGGTCCGTGTGTTCTCGCCGGAACGCGACGCGGTGCAGACCCTCCCGCGCCCCGATGTCGACGCGTTGGGCTCCGCTGCCGTGACCGGCGACGGGACGATCGTCGCGACGTGGTCACGGTTCGAGGGGGCACCGACCACGGACCGGGGCGCCGAGGCGGGCGTCGCCACCTGGGACGGCCGGCGCTGGGACGTCGTCGAGCTCGACCGCACACCGCCCAGCGGCAGCGGTCTCGGGGCGTCCACCACCTCCGGCACGGTGGCTGCCGCCGGCCGCCACGTCGTGGCCACCACCGCCGAGTCCGTCGAGGCGTCCGCGGTGCGGACGATCTGGACGAGCGACGACGGCGGGGCCACGTGGGAGCAGCAGGACCGGACGCCCTTCCCCGCCACGCTCGTCGACGTCGCGACGACCGCCGTCGGGACCGTCGTGGGGACGGGCGTCCCCGCTGACCTGGCACGGGACGGGATCGTCCGGCTGCCCGCCGGCGGGCCCGCGAGCGGTGTCGCCGGGCCCGAGCTCATGTCCTCCACCGACGGGGACCGCGTGCTGTGGTGGGCCGGCGACGCGCTGTGGGGCCGCGGCGTCGACGGTGACGGGCTGTGGCGGAGCGCCGACGACGGCCGCGCGTGGACGGCCGTCCCGCCCGCGGGACGCTGACCGCGGCGCGCAGAAATCCGTCCCGCCCCGTTGTGGCGAGGGCGTCGGCGACCTAGCGTTCACGATCACCACCCGCGGGGCACGGGGCCGCCCGGGGGCACCGGAAGGACACCAGTGAACAAGTCGCAGTTCGTCGACGCCCTGTCCGCGAAGTTCGAGGGCAACAAGAAGGCGGCCGCCGAGGCGCTCGACGCCGTGGTGGACACCATCACCCGCGAGGTCGCCCGGGGCGAGAAGGTCGTCATCACCGGCTTCGGCGCGTTCGAGAAGCGGGTGCGGGAGGCCCGCGTGGTGCGCAACCCCCAGACGGGCGAGCTGATCGAGGCGGCCAAGAAGGCCGTCCCGAAGTTCACGCCGGGCGCGGACCTCCGCAACGTCATCTCCGGGGCGAAGCAGCTGCCCGCCGCGACCGTCGAGGCGGCCGGGGACGCCGCCAGCGGCCTCGTGGCGAAGGTGACCGGCCGGGGCTCGCGGAAGTCGAGCACGCCCGCGCCGACCGAGACCGCCACCGACGCCGCTGCCGCGACGCCCGCGACGAAGGCGCCCGCGACGAAGGCGCCGGCGAAGAAGGCGCCGGCGAAGAAGGCGCCGGCGAAGAAGGCGCCGGCGAAGAAGGCGCCGGCGAAGAAGGCGCCGGCGAAGAAGGCGCCGGCGAAGAAGGCGCCGGCGAAGAAGGCGCCTGCCACGAAGGCCACGACGTCCGCTGCGTCGTCGACCACCGCGGAGAAGGCTCCGGCGACGAAGGCTCCGGCGAAGAAGGCCCCCGCCACCAAGGCCACGACGAAGAAGACCTCGGCGACGAAGGCTCCGGCGAAGAAGACCCCCGCGAAGAAGACCCCCGCGAAGAAGACCTCGGCCACCACGACGGCCGACGCACCGGCTCCCGTGGCGGAGAGGGCCGCCGAGACCCCCGGCCCCCGAGAAGTCGAGCGGCGACGCCTGACGGGAGCGCCGCCGTACCTCCCCCCGGTCGTGGTGTGAGCCCAGCGGAAACCGTGGGCCTCGCACCACGACCGTGGGGGGACGCGGAGGAGGGTCAGTGGAGCAGCGCGCGGGTGCGGGCGCCCAGGCCCAGGCGGGTCGCGGCGGCGAGAGCTGGGCCGTCGTCGACGTCCCGGCGCAGGGTGGGCAGGTCGCCGGGCACGGCGTCCGCGCCGCCGAGGGCGTGCGCGTCCGCGGACCCGGTGCCGAAACGCGGGTCGAAGTCCTCGAGCGAGGCGGAGTAGAGCACGGTGCCGGTGCCCTCGGTGTCCGCGACGAACGACGGCCCGGGGCGTCCCAGCATCACGGCGAGGGCCGCGTCGAGATCCTCCGGGAGCAGGGCCGGCAGGTCGGCGCAGAGTGCCGCCGGCCGGGCGTCGGGCCACCGTCGCCGCACCTCGGCGGCCCCCTGGCGCAGGCTGCCGTTGAGGTCGCCGTCCACGGGGTCGGGGAGCACGATGCAGCCGACGCCGGCCAGCTCGTCGGCGAACAGGTGGTCGTCGGTGAGCGCCAGCACCGCGGTCACGCGGGGAGCGGCCAGCGCCGCGGCCGCCGTGTCGAGCGCGAACGCCGCCGCGAGCTCCCGACGCGCCACCGGGATCGAGACCAGGCGCGACTTGCCGACCGCGGGAGGCTTCACGGGCAGGATCACGACGGCGGAGGATGGAGACATCGGGAGCGATTGTCGCAGCAGGTCGCGCGGGTGAGGGGTACGGCGGGGTCGGCCGCCCGGGTGCGGAGCGCCTATCCTCACGTGCGGCGCCCGCGGGGTGGTGTCGGTGAGGAGCAGACAGTGTCGGTGCGCAGGCTGAGCGAGCGCCGGGGGTGGGCGTACACGCTCGGGGCCTCCATCCTGAGGCCCACCCTGACGGCCGCGGTGACGCGGACCTGGGTGGGCGGCGAGAACATCCCCGCCGAGGGTGGCTGCGTCATCGCGCTCAACCACATCACCAAGGTCGACCCGCTCTTCGCCGCGCACTTCGTCTACGACCACGGACGGCTGGCGCGCTACCTGGCGAAGTCGAGCCTCTTCGAGGTGAAGGGTCTCGGCACGTTCCTGACCGGGGCGGGCCAGATCCCCGTCGAGCGCGAGAGCGCCGGGCTCTCGGCCTACGAGGCGGCGGTGGCCGCCGTCGACGCCGGTGCCTGCGTCGTGGTCTACCCCGAGGGGACCATCACCCGCGACCCCGACCTGTGGCCGATGACCGGCAAGACCGGCGCCGCACGCATCGGGCTGGCCACGGGCGCGCCCGTCATCCCGGTGGCGCACTGGGGCGCGCAGGACGTGCTCGCGCCGTACTCCTCCACCCCGCGGCTGCTGCCGCGCAAGCACGTGACGATCCAGGCCGGCCCGCCCGTCGACCTGGCCGACCTCACCGCCCGCGGCCGCGTCGACACGGCCACGGCGGCGGAGGCGACCGAGCGCATCATGGGGGCCATCACCACGCTGCTCGCCGGGATCCGGGGGGAGGAGCCGCCCGCCGAGCGGTTCGATCCGCGGGCCCACGGCGTGAGCGAGTTCGGGCGCCCCCGGGCCGTGGCGCCGCAGCCGGCCGCGAGCACCGACCGATCCAGCACGCAGCCGCACGACCAGCAGGCCGACCAGCGCCGCGACGAGGAGGACGCATGACGAAGGTGGCGGTGCTGAGCGCCGGGTCGTGGGGGACGGCGTTCGCGCTCGTGCTCGCCGACGGCGGTGGCGACGTGACCCTGTGGGCCCGTCGCGACGAGGTCGTGGAGCGCATCAACGAGCGGCACGAGAACGCGGAGTACCTGCCGGGCATCCAGATCCCGCCCACGGTCGACGCCACCACCGACCCCGAGAAGGCGATGGCGGGAGCCGACGTCGTCGTGTGGTCGATGCCGTCCCAGACCCTCCGGCCGACCCTCGAGGGCTGGCGGGACCTCGTGCCGCGGGACGCCGTCTCGGTCTCCCTGATGAAGGGCGTCGAGCTGGGCACGGTGAAGCGGATGAGCGAGGTGATCGAGGAGTCCCTCGACGTGCCCCGCCGCCAGGTGGCCGTCGTCAGCGGCCCCAACCTCGCGAAGGAGATCGCGCGTCGCGAGCCCGCCGCGTCCGTGGTCGCCTGCGAGGACGAGGAGACCGCGGTGCGGCTCCAGCGGCTCGTGCACACGCCCGCGTTCCGGCCGTACACGACGACGGACGTCGTCGGCTGCGAGATCGGCGGCGCCTACAAGAACGTGGTCGCGCTCAGCGTCGGCATGGCCGTGGGCCTCGGCTTCGGCGACAACACGACGGCGTCGGTCATCACGCGCGGACTGGCGGAGACCGCGCGTCTCTCGATGGCGCTGGGCGCCAACCCGCTGACCCTCATGGGCCTCGCCGGGCTCGGGGACCTCGTCGCCACCTGCTCGTCGCCGCTGAGCCGCAACCGCACGTTCGGCGAGCGCCTCGGCCAGGGGATGACGACGGAGGAGATCTACGCGTCGACCCGCCAGGTCGCCGAGGGCGCCAAGTCGTGCAGCTCGCTGCGCGACCTCGCGCGGCGCACGGGCGTCGACGCGCCCATCGCCGACCACGTCGACGAGGTCGTCGCCGGCCGGATGACGGCGCGCGACATGATGGAGTCGTTCGTGGCGCGCGAGACGAAGGCCGAGACCGACTGACGTCCCGCCCGCCGGGACGACGGCGGGGTACGGCGCGCGCTCAGCCCAGCCGGTCGAGCGCCTGCGCCAGGTCGGCCCAGAGGTCCTCGACGTCCTCCACCCCCACGGAGAGCCGCACCAGCGACTCCGGGATCGTGGGCGACTCGGTCTTCCACCGGCGCCGGCGCTCGAGCGTCGACTCGACGCCGCCGAGGCTGGTCGCGAACACCCAGAGGTCCGTGGCGCGGCACAGCAGGTCGGCGGCGTCCGGGCCGGCGTGCAGCTCGACGGCCACGATCGCCCCGAAGCCCGGGTAGCGCACCCGCGAGACCGCCGGGTGGGCCTCCAACCGGCGCACGAGCTCGACGGCGTTCGCCTGGGCGCGCTCGACGCGCAGGTGGAGCGTGCGCAGGCCGCGGAGCGCGAGCCACGCCTCGAGGGTGCCGGGGATCGCGCCGAGCAGGTCGCGGCGACCCTTGAGCACGTCGAAGAGGGCGTCTTCGCGCACGACGAGCGCGCCGAGGAGGGCGTCGGAGTGGCCGGCGAGGTACTTCGTCGCCGAGTGCAGCACGATGTCCGCGCCGAGGTCGAGCGGCCGCTGCAGGAGCGGCGTCGCGAAGGTGTTGTCGACGACCACCTGGGCGCCGGCGGCGTGGGCGGCCTCCGCGACGGCGGCGATGTCGGCCACCTCGAGGGCGGGGTTGGTGGGCGACTCGACCCACAGGAGGGCGGCGTCCTCGCACGCGGCCGCGACGGCGGCGGTGTCGGCGATGTCGACGAGCTTGCCCTGGGCACGACCGCGGAGGCCCGCGTCGCCGAGCTGGCCCAGGGTGCCCTGGTAGGCGTGCTGCGGCGCGACGACCGTCTCGCCCCCGGCGACGAGGTCGAGCACGGTGGCGACGGCGGCGAGGCCGGAGGAGAAGGCGAGCGCCCGCCCGCCCTCGAGGCTGCCGAGCGCCTCCTCGAAGGCCAGCCAGGTCGGGTTGCCGTAGCGCCCGTACTCGACGTCGCCACCCCCGACGTACGTCGCCGCCATGGTGATCGGCGTGTTCAGCGGCGCGTCGGGGACGACCGGCGGACGGCCCACGTGCACGGCACGGGTGGCCGGGCGGAGGCGCTCTCCGGGCTCGACGGCGGGCTCGAGGGCGGGCGCGGCGTCCGCGGACCGGGGGACGGACAGGGAGTCGTCGGGCATGGGGAGGAGCCTAGGCCGGTAGGGTCAGCCTCCATGAGCGCGCCCTCCCCACGTCCCCGGGTCGCCGTCGTCTTCGGCGGACGGTCGGCGGAGCACTCGATCTCGTGCATCTCCGCCGGCAGCGTGATCGCCGCGCTCGACCCGGAGAAGTACGACGTGGTGCCCATCGGCATCGCCCGCGACGGCAGCTGGGTGCTCGAGGACCCGGCCACCAACCGCCTGGAGCTCGGACCGGGTGGCGCCCTGCCGTCGGTGCAGAGCGAGACCGCGGTGCAGCTCGTGCCCGGCGCGACCGCGGAGCTCGTCGTCCACGACGCCGCGGACGTGCCCCGCGTGCTCGGCGACGTCGACGTCGTCTTCCCCGTCATGCACGGCCCGTTCGGCCAGGACGGCACCCTGCAGGGCCTGCTGGAGATGGCGGGCGTGCGCTACGTCGGCGCCGGCGTGCTCTCCTCCGCGGTCGGCACCGACAAGATCCACATGAAGCGCCTCTTCGAGGCCGCCGGTCTCCCCGTGCTGCCCTACGTGACGGTGACCCCGCGCGACTGGGCGCGCGACGAGGCGGGCGTACGGCGCCGGATCGCCGACCTCGGGCTCCCCGTCTTCGTCAAGCCCGCGCGGGCGGGCTCCAGCTTCGGCATCACCCGCGTCGACGACCTCGCGGACCTCGACGCCGCGCTGGCGGAGGCCCGGCAGCACGACCCCAAGGTGGTCGTCGAGGCCGCCGCGATGGGCGCGCGCGAGATCGAGTGCGGCGTGCTCGCGGGGGAGGGGGCGGACGACCACCGCACGAGTGCGCTGGCCGAGATCCGGGTGACCTCAGAGCACGCGTTCTACGACTTCGAGGCGAAGTACCTGCCCGAGGAGAACACCGCCCTCGACGTGCCCGCCCAGGTGCCGGCCGACGTCGAGGCGCGGGTGCGGGAGCTCTCGGTGGCCGCCTTCGACGCGCTCGACTGCGAGGGCCTGGCCCGCGTGGACTTCTTCGTCTTCCCCGACGGCCGGGTCGTGCTCAACGAGGTCGAGACGATGCCGGGCTTCACGAGCCTCTCGATGTTCCCGCGCATGTGGGCGGCGAGCGGGGTCGACTACCCGACGCTCGTGGACCGGCTGGTCACGCTCGCGCTCGGTCGCGACGTCGGCCTGCGCTGACGCCTCGGACCACCCTGACTCAGACGCAGGGCGACACGGTCTCCGTGCCGGCCAGCACGGCCGGCGCGACGTCCACCATCTCCTCCACCGGCGGCCGGCGCTCGGCGGGGATGCGCAGCTCGACGACCGGGACCTGCCCGATGGTCGTGAGCACGGCGTCGGTGGTCTGGTCGCGGTAGGTCGCGGGCTCGGCGTACCAGCCCACGCCGCCCACCTCCTCGCAGTCCGAGATCTCGGTGAACGAGGCGGGCATGTCGACGCCGCACACGACGACGACGGCGGGCTCGCCCCACGCCCGCGCGGCGAGACCGTCCTGCTCGACCTCCCGCACCTCCTGCCCGTCGACCTCGTCGGGCAGGGCGTCCAGCACGGCCTCGCAGGCGGCGCGGTCGGCGTCGGACAGCTCGGCCAGCGCAGGAGCCCCCTCGACCCGCACGGGGTCCGCCGAGCAGGCGGTGAGGCCGGCCGTCGCCCCGGCGAGGGCGAGGGCCAGACCGGCGGCGGCACGCGGCGTACGGCGCGGGGAGGGGGGCACGCGGACCTCCTGGGGGCAGCGGGCGAGCGGGCGGGTCGGGCGCCGCCGAGCATCCCACGCACCCGGCCGGGAGGGCTGCGCAGGGCGTGCGCCGGAACGGTGGGTCCGTCTGGTGGGATGGACCCATGGCGTCGCTTCCCCGTGAGACCCCGCTGACCGAGGCGGGCGAGTTCGCCGTCGTCGCCGCCCTCCTGGAGCGCTTCCGCGCCGAGCGCGAGGACGTGCTGGTGGGGCCGGGCGACGACGCCGCCGTGCTCCGGATCCGCCGCGGCCACGCGGTCGTGTCGACCGACCTCGTGGTGGAGAACCGCCACTTCCGCCGCGACTGGTGCTCGGCGGAGGACGTGGGCCACCGGGCCGCGGCCCAGAACCTCTCCGACATCAACGCCATGGGCGGGCGGGCCCACTCGCTGACCCTCGGGCTCGCCCTGCCCGACGACCTGACGCTGGGCTGGGTCGAGGACTTCGCGACCGGGTTCGCCGCCGAGGCCGCGCGCGTCGGCGCGGTGGTCGTCGGCGGCGACGTCACGCGAGCCACCGAGATCGTCGCGGCCGTCACCGTCATCGGCGGTGTCGCGAAGGCCCCCGTGCTGCGCTCGGGCGCGCTCCCCGGGGACGTGCTCGCCCTCTGCGGGCGGCAGGGTTGGGCGGCCGCCGGGCTCGCCGTGCTGGGGCGGGGCTTCCGCTCGCCGCGGGTGCTGGTCGACGCCTACCGTCGCCCCGAGCCCCCGTACGACGCGGGAGCCGTCGCCGCCGACGCCGGTGCCCACGCGCTCATCGACGTGTCCGACGGCCTGCTGGCGGACGCCACGCACGTCGCGGTCGCCTCGGGGGTGCGGATCGACGTCGCCACCGCGGACCTGGCCGTCGACGAGCCGCTCCACGCCGTCGGCGCGGCGCTGGGGGCGGACCCGCAGCAGTTCGTGCTGAGCGGCGGCGACGACCACGGGCTGCTGGCGGCGTTCCCCGCCGACGCTGACCTGCCGGAGGGCTGGACCGTGATCGGGCGCGTGCACGAGCGCGTCGCCGACGACGAGCCCTGGGTCACCGTCGACGGCGCCCCCCACGAGGGCCCGACGGGCTGGCGCCACTTCTGACGCGGCCCGAGCGCCGTGCCCCGGCAGTGCCCGAGGATGCCCGGAAATGCCGGAGGGCCCGCCAGCAGTGCTGGCGGGCCCTCCGGTGAGGACGCGAGGCGTCAGGTCAGCGCGTGACCTTGCCGGCCTTGAGGCAACCGGTGCAGACGTTGAGGCGGGTGGGGGTGCCACCGACCTTCGCGCGGACGCGCTGGATGTTGGGGTTGAAGCGACGCTTCGTGATCTTCCGCGACCACGGCCGATTGTTGCCGAAGCCCGGCTTCTTGTCGCAGATGTCACAGACGGCAGCCACCGTGAACTCCTGAAGTCGATGTCGAGACGGTTCGATCGTCGCCCTGAGCGGACCCGCGGGTGCGGCACTCGGAGAAGGCAACCGCAGAAGAGTAGCGGATGCCCGGGAGCAGGGGCCAATCGTCGCCGCGACGGGGTGCCGCGGCCCCCGCATCGTCCCACGACGGAGGCTGTCCGACTAACCTCGGCTCGATCACGCCACGGCGCACCGCCGCGCCCCGCCCAGCCCAGCCCCGGAGGACCCATGACCGATGACGGGCAGCCCGGTCAGCCCGTGCGGCTCGAGGTCGTGGCCCGGTTCGTCGACATCGCGACCGACGCGCTGGGGGACGCGCGCGAGGAGATCGACGCGCTCAACGTCTTCCCCGTGCCCGACGGTGACACGGGGACCAACATGTTCCTGACGATGTCGACCGCGCGGGAGTCGTTGCGGCAGGTGCTCCGCGAGGCCGGGCTCGGGCGCATCGCCGGCGACGCCCACGCGGGCCCGCCCGTTCCGGGGGCCGTGCGTCCCGAGCACCTGGTGCTCGCCCTGCGCGCGCTCGCCCGCGGGGCGCTCATGGGGGCGCGGGGCAACTCGGGCGTGATCCTGGCCCAGATGCTCGGCGCCATCGCGGCCCACCTCGAGCAGGCCACCCCCGACGTCCGCGCCGCGACGCTCGTCGCGGGCTCGCTCGCCGACGCGACGGCGGCCAGCTACGCCGCGGTGGGGGAGCCCGTCGAGGGCACGATCCTCACCGTCGCGCGCGCCGCCAGCGAGGCGGCGACCGAGGCCGCCGCGGCGCCGGGCGCCCGCTCGCGCGACGTCTACGTCGCGGCCGCCGCGGCAGCGCGCGACGCCCTCCTCCTCACGCCCCAGCAGCTCCCCGCCCTCGCGGCCGCGGGGGTCGTCGACGCGGGCGGCCGTGGTCTGAGCGTCATCCTCGACGCCGCCGAGACCGCGCTCACGGGCCGCCGTCGGCTCTCGGGTCCCGTGCGCCTGGGCCACCACCAGATCCCCCTCCCGCCGCCCGAGGCGGACGACGCCGACGCCGCGGGCGGGGCGGCCACGCCGGCGTACGAGGTCATGTACCTCCTCGAGCCCACCTCCCCCGAGGCCGTCGTCGAGCTGCGCACCCGGCTCGCCGAGATCGGCGACTCGCTCGTCGTCGTCGGCAACGACGACCTGTGGAGCATCCACGTGCACGTGGACGACGCGGGCGCGGCCGTCGAGGCCGGCATCGCCGCGGGACGCCCCCACCAGGTCCGCATCACCCACTTCGACGACAGCGTGCACGGTCACGGCGGCGGCCACGGCCACGGGCGCCCGGGCAGCCACGGCGTGGGTACGACGCGGCGCACCGGCCGCGCGGTCGTCGCGGTCTCCGCGGGACCGGGCCTGGCGGCGCTGTTCGAGGACGCGGGCGCCCTCGCCGTGCCGGGCGGTCCGGGGGACCGGCCGTCGGCGGGCATGCTCCTCGAGGCGGTGCGCCGGACGGGTGCCGCCGAGGTCGTCATCCTCCCCAACGACCAGGACTCGCTGCGCACCGCCGAGATCGCGGCCCGCACGGCGGAGGAGGACGGCGACGTCGAGGTCGCCGTCGTGCCGAGCCGGGCGCAGGTGCAGGGCCTCGCCGCCCTGGCGGTGCACGAGCCGGGACGCTCCTTCGGGCCCGACGTGCTCGAGATGACCGCCGCGGCCCGGCACTGCCGGCACGGCGCGGTCACGGAGGCCTCGAAGCGGGCGATCACGTCGGCGGGGCCGTGCGAGCCCGGCGACGTGCTCGGCGTCGTCATGGGCGACTTCGCCGTCGTCGGGCAGGACCGGCTGGGCGTCGCCGTCGAGGTCCTCACCCGGCTCCTCGCGGTCGGCGGCGAGCTCGTGACCATCGTCGGCGGCGAGGGCTCCGGCGACCTGGCCGCCCGGCTCGCCGCCCACGTCGAGCACGTCCACCCCGGCGTCGACGTGGTGACCTACGACGGCGGGCAGCCGCGCTACGCCGTCCTGCTGTCGGTGGAGTGAGGTAGGCAGGCCTCATGATCACGCTCGACTCCCCGATCGAGGCCGTCCTCGGCGGGGCGGCCAAGAAGGTCACGAAGGTGCGGGAGCAGCTGGGGCTCCGCACGGTCGGCGACCTGCTGCGCCACTTCCCGCGCACCTACCTGCCGGTGGGCGAGCTGACGACGCTCGACCCCGCCCTCAAGGTGGGGCAGCAGGTCAGCGTCGTGGGCCGGGTGAGCGAGTCGCGCCTGCGGTCCTACACGGACCGCCGGACCCGCCGTACGGCGTACCGGCTGGAGGTCGTCGTCGCGACCGACGGTCCGTCGCTGCGGCTGACCTACTTCGCGCCCCACAAGGGCATGGCGACCCACCACGAGCGGCGCCACCAGGTGGGCACGGTCGGGGTGTTCCTCGGCAAGGTCGACAGCTTCGGGGGGCGCTGGCAGCTGACCAACCCCACGATGGTGCCGCTGGAGCTGCCCGACACGGCGGCGGCGACCGACCGCGACGAGGCGGGCCGGGCGGCCGTGGCGGCCCTGCGCAACCTGTTCCCGATCTACCGCGCGACGGCCGGCGTCGAGTCGTGGGACCTGCAGGCCGCGATCGGGTTCGCGCTCAGCGTGCTCGAGGAGCCGGAGGACCCGCTGCCTCCCTCCCTGCGCGAGGCGCAGCAGCTGGTCGGTCTCCGGGAGGCCTTCGAGCGGGTGCACCAGGCCGACTCGTGGGGCGACGTCACCCGGGGCATGCAGCGCTTCCGCTTCGACGAGGCGCTGGTGACCCAGCTCGTGCTCGCCCGCCGGCGTGCCGCGCTCCGCGGTGTCGTGGCCGCGCCGCGCACCGGCGTCCACCCCGACGGCCGGGAGGGCGGCCTGCTCGCCGCCTTCGACGCGACGCTCCCCTTCGAGCTGACCGCGGGCCAGCGCGAGGTGGGGGCGCAGCTCGAGGCCGACCTGGCCGCCGACCACCCCATGAACCGGCTCCTGCAGGGCGAGGTGGGCTCCGGCAAGACCCTCGTCGCGCTCCGGGCGATGCTGCGCGTCGTCGACTCCGGCGGTCAGGCCGTGCTGCTGGCCCCCACCGAGGTGCTCGCCCAGCAGCACGACCGCTCGTTGACCCGGCTCCTCGGCCCGCTCGCGCAGCCGGGGATGCTCGGCGGCGCCGACGAGGCGACGGGCGTCGCGCTGCTCACCGGCTCGATGTCGACGGCCCAGCGGCGCGCGGCCCTGCTGCGCATCGCGTCGGGGGAGGCGGGGATCGTCGTCGGCACCCACGCCCTGCTCGAGGACAACGTGGTCTTCGCCGACCTCGGCCTCGTCGTGGTGGACGAGCAGCACCGCTTCGGCGTCGAGCAGCGCGCCGCCCTCACCGCCAAGGCGGCGACCCCGCCCCACGTGCTCGTCATGACGGCGACCCCCATCCCGCGCACGGTCGCGATGACGGTGTTCGGCGACCTCGAGACCTCCGTGCTCAGCGAGCTGCCCGCCGGCCGTGCCCCGATCCAGACCACGGTCGTCCCGCTCGCGGACGCCCCCCGGTGGATCGACCGGGTCTGGGCGCGGGTCCGCGAGGAGGTGGAGAAGGGCCACCAGGCGTACGTCGTGTGCCCGCGCATCAGCGAGGGCACCAGCGAGCAGGGCGAGAGCGACGCCGTCGACCTCGACGAGGACGGCGAGGTGCTGCCCATCGCCACGGGCGGCGCGGGCGACGGCAGCGGGGGAGGGGCCACCCCGGCCCCCGCCGCCGTCGAGACCACGCTCGAGCAGCTGTCCGGGCCGGGCGGACCGCTGCACGGCCTCCGGGTCGCGGCGCTCCACGGTCGACTCCACCCCGACGAGAAGGACGCGGTGATGCGTGGGTTCGCGGCGGGCGAGATCGACGTGCTGGTCTCCACCACCGTCATCGAGGTCGGTGTCGACGTCGCGAACGCCACGACGATGGTGCTGCTCGACGCCGACCGCTTCGGCGTCTCGCAGCTCCACCAGCTGCGTGGCCGCGTGGGCCGCGGCGGCCTCCCGGGGCTCTGCCTCCTGGTGACGCGGGCGCAGTCGGGAACGCCGGCGCGCGAGCGCCTCGACGCCGTCGCCTCCACCACGGACGGCTTCGAGCTGTCCCGCGTCGACCTCGAGCAGCGCCGGGAGGGCGACGTGCTGGGCGCCTCGCAGTCGGGCTACCGCTCGAGCCTCCAGACGCTGCGGGTGCTCCGCGACGAGAAGACCATCGTGGCGGCCCGGGGCGCGGCCGAGGACCTGCTCGCCACCGACCCCGACCTCACCGGGCTGCCGCGCGTGCGCGCCGCGGTCGCCGAGCTCGAGGCCTCGTCGACGGCGTCCTACCTGGAGAAGTCGTGACGCGCATCGTCGCCGGCCGCGCGGGCGGACGCCGCCTGGCCACCCCCCGGGGCGACGCGACCCGGCCGACCTCCGACCGGGTGCGCGAGGCGCTGTTCTCCCGCATCGAGTCCTGGGTCGGCACGCTCGAGGGCCTGCGGTTCCTCGACCTCTACGCCGGGTCGGGCGCCGTCGGTCTCGAGGCCTGGTCCCGGGGTGCCGTGGTCACGCTCGTGGAGCACGACCGGCGCACGGCCGCCCTCGTGACGGCCAACGCCCGCACCGTAGGGGCCCGGCTCGGCGGGCCCGACGCCGAGGTCGAGGTGGTGGCCGCCTCGGTCGGCACGACGCTCGGGCGGGCGCCGGCCGCGCCGTACGACGTCGTGTTCAGCGACCCGCCCTACCCGCTCGCCGACGCCGCGGTGGAGGCGGACCTGGCGGCGCTCGTCGAGCACGGCTGGCTCGCCGCGGAGGCGGTCGTCGTGGTCGAGCGGTCGACGCGCAGCCCGGAGCCCGTGTGGCCGCCGGGGATCGAGCTGGAGGTGGGGCGGAAGTACGGCGAGACCACCCTCTGGTGCGGCTGGTACCGTCCCGCGCCATGACGCGTGCGGTGTGCCCGGGCTCGTTCGACCCGCTCACGCGGGGCCACCTCGACATCGTGGCCCGGGCGGCACGGCTCTTCGACGAGGTCGTGCTGGCCGTCGGCGTCAACGCCAGCAAGCGGCGTCTCTTCAGCGACGCGGAGCGGCTCGAGATGGCCGCCGAGGCGACGGCCGACCTCCCCGGCGTGCGCGTCGAGGGCTTCAGCGGCCTGCTCACGGACTTCTGCACCGCCGTCGGCGCGGTCGCGGTCGTCAAGGGGCTGCGGAGCGCGGGCGACTACGAGTACGAGCTGCCCATGGCCCAGATGAACGACCACCTCAGCGGGCTGGAGACGGTGTTCGTGGCCTCGCGGCCGGCGTTCACCCACGTCTCGTCGAGCCTGGTCAAGGAGGTCGCCGGCCTCGGCGGCGACGTCGAGCCCTTCCTCACCCCCGCCGTGCACGCGCGGCTGCTCACGCGGATCGCCGAGCGCCGCGCCGAGGGCTGAGCCGCGCCGGGTCGCGGCAGGTCGGGCCCGACGGGGACCGGTTTGGCGCAGCAGAGCGTGATCGGTACGCTTTCCCGGTTCTGTCCTGTCCGTGCACCGAAGGTAGACCACTGAACCGCCTGGACCCGAGAGCGCCGCTCGTGCTCGACACACGCGAGCTGAGCCGCCGCCCGGGGTCCCAGCACGAGGTGGAGCGCTCGGTGCCGGCGCCGGCAGAGCTGGGCATCGAGGTCCTCAGTGTCCCCGAAGGCTCGGAGGTCGACCTCGACCTCCGGCTGGAGGCGGTCATGGAGGGCGTCCTGGTCACGGGAACGGCGCGCGCCGGTCTCGTCGGCGAGTGCGTGCGGTGCCTGGAGGAGATCTCCGACGAGCTGTCGGTGTCCTTCCAGGAGCTGTTCGTGTACGACGACGGGGCGGCTGCCGATCCCGAGGCCGACGACGAGCTCGGTGTCCGTCGGCTCGAGGACGACCTGGTCGACCTCGAGCCGTTGCTGCGGGACGCGGTGGTGCTTGCGCTGCCGTTCCAGCCCGTGTGCTCCGAGGACTGCCCGGGGCTGTGCGTCGAGTGCGGCGCGCGGCTGGCGGACGACCCGGGGCACACGCACGGCGACCCGATCGACCCCCGGTGGGCCGGTCTCGTCGGGCTGGTCGAGGACCGCGACGAGAGCACGACCTGAGGCGAGGCCTCGAGCAAGACCCGAGAACGTCCCCGCAGGGGGACCCGCCGGACCCGGCGGGGTGAGGATCGGTCGGCACCAGGCCGGCGGACGAACGAGGAGAATGAAGTGGCTGTCCCGAAGCGGAAGATGTCGCGCAGCAACACGCGCCACCGTCGCTCGCAGTGGAAGGCGTCCGCGCCGTCGCTGGTGACCTGTGTCAACCCCGCCTGCGGTGCCCAGCACCTCCCGCACCGTGCGTGCGCGAGCTGCGGCCAGTACGGCGCCAAGGCGAGCCGTCGCCAGGTCCTCTGAGCGCCTCCGGCGACTCGCCGAACCCCCCGCTCGCCCTGTCTGACTACGCCGAGCTCCGAGCAGCGCTCGGGGGCCCCGAGCTGGCCCCCGAGCTGCTCGAGCGTGCGTTGACGCACCGCTCCTACGCGTACGAGAACGGCGGGCTGCCCCACAACGAGCGCCTCGAGTTCCTCGGGGACTCGGTGCTCGGCATCGTCGTCACCGAGACGCTCTACCGGACGCACCCCGACCTGTCGGAGGGGCGTCTGGCGAAGCTGCGCGCCGCCGTGGTGAACGCGCGCGCCCTCGCTGGCGTGGCCCGCGGCATCGGGCTGGGCGAGAACATCAAGCTCGGCCGGGGCGAGGAGGCCACCGGGGGCCGCGACAAGGCCTCCATCCTCTCCGACTGCCTCGAGGCCGTCATCGGCGCCGTGCACCTCTCGGGCGGCATCACCGTCGCCTCCGACGTCGTGCACCTGCTGTTCGACCCGCTCATGGAGGCCGCGGCCGCCCTGGGCGCCGGCCTCGACTGGAAGACCTCCCTGCAGGAGATCGCCGCCGAGCGCTCCCTCGGCGTCCCGGAGTACCTCATCACCGACGAGGGCCCCGACCACCTCAAGACCTTCACGGCGCGCGTGCGCGTCGGCGAGGGCGTCTACGGCCACGGCGTCGGGCGCTCCAAGAAGGAGGCGGAGCAGCAGGCCGCCCAGACGGCCTACGGCGAGCTGTCCGTCGAGACCGCTGCCGAGACCGCTGCCGACACCACCGCGACGCCCGCCGTCGAGAGCACCGACGGTGCCGGAGCTCCCTGAGGTCGAGGTCGTCCGGGCCGGGCTCGAGCGCCACGTGGTGGGCGCCCGCATCACGGCCGTCGACGTGCTCCACCCCCGCCCGGTACGCCGCGACCCCGGGGGCCCCGCCGGCTTCGCCGCCGCTCTCCTCGACCGCCGGATCACCGGCGCACGTCGTCGCGGCAAGTACCTGTGGCTGCCGCTCGACAACGGCGACGCCCTCACCGCCCACCTCGGCATGAGCGGCCAGATGCTGGTGCAGCCGACCGACGCGGCCGACGAGCGCCACCTCCGCGTGCGCTTCCACCTGGAGGGTGCCGCCGAGGGGCGGGAGCTGCGCTTCGTGGACCAGCGCATGTTCGGCGGCGTGGCGGTCAGCGTCGGCGGCGCCGAGCTGCCGCCGGAGATGGCCCACATCGCGCGCGACCCGCTGGACCCCGCGTTCGACGACCAGGCGTTCGTGCGCGCCGTACGGCGTCGGGTGTCCGCGGTGAAGCGCATCCTGCTCGACCAGACCGTCGTCTCGGGGGTCGGCAACATCTACGCCGACGAGGCGCTCTGGCGGGCACGGATCCACGGCGAGCGCCCGGGGGAGCGGCTGCGGGCCGTCCAGGTGCAGGAGCTCCTCGACCACGCCCGCGCGGTGATGAGCGACGCGCTGGCGCAGGGCGGCACGTCGTTCGACGCGCTCTACGTGAACGTCAACGGGGAGTCGGGCTACTTCGACCGCTCGCTGTCCGCCTACGGCCAGGAGGGACGGGCCTGCCCGCGCTGCGGCACCCCGATCCGCCGGGTCGCGTTCATGAACCGCTCGTCCTACTTCTGCCCGTCGTGCCAACCGGTCCCGCGCAGGACGACGCGTCAGATTGACCGTCGCGTGGCCGGGTGAGACATTAGACGACGGCCCGATCGGGCCCACCCACCCACTGCGTCACGCTCCCGGAGGATCTTCATGGCCAAGGCGCTGATCGGCTACCTGAACAGCGACCTGCGGGTCCCGGCCCGCCTCGAGGTGGACAACGCCCGCCTCCGCGCTCGGGTGAACGACCTCGAGCAGCTCGTCCTGCGCCTGCAGGCGGAGAACGACCGGCTGACGGCCGCGCAGGCGGCCGTGCTCCTCGACCTCGAGGAGTCGCAGGACCTCCAGCCGGCCTGACGGCCGCTCGTCGGAGCCCCGGTCACCCGGGGCTCCGCAGCACGTCCTCCTCTCGGTGCACCGTCTCTGGGACCTGCTGGCGCCCGCCCGTCTCGGGCCCGGCTTCCGCCGCCTCGTCCTCACCTTCTGGACCGCCAACCTCGCCGACGGCGTGATGATCGCGGCCGGTCCGCTGCTCCTCGCCTCGCTCACGAGCGACCCCTTCCTCATCGCCCTCGGGGCGGCTGCGCCGCGTGCGGCGTGGGTGGTCCTCGGCCTGTACGCCGGCGTGGTCGCCGACCGCGTCGACCGGCGGCTCCTCATGCTCGCCACCAACGTCGCACGGCTGGTCGTGGTGACCGTGCTCGTCGTCGCCCTCGTGACCGACCGGGTGGGCGTGACGTGGGTGCTCGTCAGCCTCCTGCTGCTCGGCGCCGCCGAGTGCTTCAGCGACACGGCGGGCGCCACCCTCATGCCGATGCTCGTCGCCAAGCGCGACCTCGGGATCGCCAACGCCCGGGTGATGGTCGGCGCGATGACGATCAACCAGCTCGCGGGCCCGCCGATCGGGGCGGCGCTCTTCGTGGCCGGGGCCGTCTGGCCGGTCGCGGCGCAGGCGGTGCTCCTGGCGCTGGTCGTGCTGCAGCTCGCGCGCCTCGAGCTGCCGACGCTCGAGCGCGACCCCGGCCGCCGCTCGGTCGCCCGCGACGTGGCCGACGGGGTGCGGTGGCTGGCGGGCAACGCACCGGTCCGCACGCTGGCGCTCGCGATCCTCTGCTTCAACGTCACCTTCGGCGCCACCTGGGCGGTGCTCGTGGTGTACGCCGGGGACCGGCTCGGGCTCGGCGAGCTCGGCTTCGGCCTGCTCACGGCCTGTGCCGCGGTCGGCGGGGTGATCGGGGCACTGTCCTACGGCGCGCTCGAGCGCCGCTTCGCCCTCGGCTCGATGATGCGCGTCGGGCTGCTCGTCGAGACCGCGACCCACGGGGTGCTGGCGCTGACGACGTGGCCGGCGGTCGCGATGGCGGTGCTCGTCGCCTTCGGGGTGCAGGCCTCCGTGTGGGGCACCACGTCGACGACGGTCCGCCAGCGCGCCGTGCCCGCCGCCGTGCAGGGGCGGGTCACGAGCGTCTACCTGCTGGGCATGCAGGCGGGCCTGGTCGCGGGGGCGCTGCTCGGCGGCGCGCTCGCCCAGCTCGGCGGGGTCCGGGCCACGCTGTGGTTCGGGTGCGCCGGGTCGGCGCTCATCCTGGCCCTCATCTGGCGGCAGCTCCCGCGGATCGCGCACGCCGGCGAGTGAGCCGGTCCGCCTCCTCGGGGTTCCCGATGGCCTAGCCTGGCCCGACCTACCGGGAGCGACCGGCGTCGGCGAGGAGATCCGCGGGTGTACCTGAAGAGCCTGACCCTCAAGGGGTTCAAGTCCTTCGCGTCCGCGACGACCCTCCAGCTCGAGCCGGGGATCACGTGCATCGTGGGCCCCAACGGCTCCGGCAAGTCCAACGTGGTGGACGCGCTCGCCTGGGTGATGGGGGAGCAGGGGGCCAAGAGCCTCCGCGGCGGGAAGATGGAGGACGTCATCTTCGCGGGCACGTCCGGCCGCCCGCCCCTGGGGCGCGCCGAGGTGGCGCTGACGATCGACAACGCCGACGGGGCGCTGCCGATCGAGTACGCCGAGGTCACGATCAGCCGCACGATGTTCCGCAACGGCGGCTCGGAGTACGCGATCAACGGTACCGCCTGCCGCCTCCTCGACGTGCAGGAGCTGCTCAGCGACTCCGGCATCGGGCGCGAGATGCACGTCATCGTCGGCCAGGGCCAGCTCGACTCCATCCTGCGGGCCACGCCGGAGGACCGGCGCGGCTTCATCGAGGAGGCCGCCGGGGTCCTCAAGCACCGCAAGCGCAAGGAGAAGGCACTCCGCAAGCTCGACGCCACCGAGGGCAACCTCCACCGGCTGTCCGACCTCATCACCGAGATCCGGCGGCAGCTCAAGCCGTTGGGTCGTCAGGCCGAGGTCGCGCGGCGGGCCCAGACGGTGCAGGCGGACGTGCGCGACGCCCGCGCCCGGCTGCTGGCCGACGACATCGTGACCGCCCGCGCCGCGCTCGCCCAGGAGCTGTCCGACGAGTCGCTGCTCCTGCGGCGCCGCGCGGCGGTCGCCGCCGAGCTCGCCGCGGCGCGGGAGTCCGAGGGCGCCGTGGAGGCCGCCCTGCGGGAGGACCTCCCCGCCCTGGCCGCGGCGCAGGAGACCTGGTTCGCGCTGTCCGGTCTCCGCGACCGCCTGCAGGGGACACGGTCGCTCGCCGCCGAGCGGGTGCGGACCGCGCGGCACGACGAGCCCGCCAGCCCGGCCGGCCGCGACCCGGAGCAGCTCGAGGCCGAGGCCGAGCGGGTGCGGGCGAACGAGGAGCGCATCGGCGCCGAGGTCGAGGAGAAGGCCGCGGCGCTCGCCCGGGCCGTCGAGCGCCGGGCCGACGCCGAGGAGGCCGCGGCCGCGGAGGAGCGGCGCATCGGTGCGCTGCAGCGGGCCGCGGCGGACCGCCGTGAGGGGCTCGCGCGTCTCCACGGCCAGGTCAACGCCGTCCGCTCCCGGGCCCGCGCGGCCGAGGACGAGGTCGGCCGGTTGACCCGTGCCCGCGCCGACGCGCTCGCCCGCGCGGAGCGCGCCCAGCGAGACTTCACGGCGCTCGAGACCCGCGTCGCCGGTCTCGACGCGGGGGAGGAGGGCCTCGATGCCGAGCACGAGGCGGCCGCCGACGCGCTCGACGCCCTGGAGGAGCAGATCGCGGGCGCCCGCGCGGCGCTGCAGGAGGCGGAGCGACGCCGCTCCGCGCTCGCCGCCCGCACGGAGGCCCTCGAGCTCGGCCTCACCCGCAAGGACGCCGCGGGCGCCCTGCTCGCCGCCGGCGACCGGCTGGGGGTCGTGCTCGGTTCCACCGCCGAGCTCCTGGCGGTACGGCACGGGTTCGAGACCGCCGTGGCCGCCGCGCTCGGTGCGGCCGCCGACGCCGTCGCCGTCGAGGGCGTCGACGGGGCTCTCGCGGCGATCGAGCTGCTGAAGACCGACGACGCCGGACGGGCCCAGCTGGTGGTGGCGCGGGCGGAGGGAACCGCGCCGACCGGGGTGGCGGACCGCGGGACCTGGCCGGTGCTGCCGGGCCACGCGACGTACGCGCTCGACGTCGTCGAGGTGCCCGACCGCCTGCGGGCGGGCGTGACGCGGTTGCTGGAGCGGGTCGCGGTGGTGCCGGACCTCGGTACGGCGCGGTCGTTGCTCGACGATGCCCCGGACCTCGTCGTCGTGACGCAGGACGGCGACGTGCTCGCCGCCGACCGGGCCAGCGGCGGGTCGCAGGCCCAGCCGAGCCTGCTCGAGGTGCAGGCCGCCGTCGACGAGGCCGCCGAGCAGCTGGCCGCGGCGACGGCCGAGGTCGAGCGGCTGACGTTGACGGTGCGCACGGCGGAGACGCAGCGGCAGGACGTGGCCGAGCGCGTCGAGGCCGCGCTGGCCCGCCTGCACGAGTCCGACGCCGCTCTCGCCGCGGTGGCCGAGGAGCTCGCCCAGCACGGGTCGTCGGCCCGGGCCGCCACCGGTGAGGCGGACCGGCTCGGGGCGGCGATCGCCGCGGCCGAGCAGGCCCGCGAGGAGGGCATCGCCGGGCTCGCCGACCTGGAGGAGCGCCTCGCGCGGGCCGAGTCGGCGCCCGTGGAGGAGCCGGACACGTCGGAGCGCGAGGAGCTCGCCGCGGCGGCACGGGACGCCCGGCAGGCGGAGATGGAGGCGCGGCTGGCGCTGCGCACCGCGGAGGAGCGGGGGCGCGCCATCCAGGGGCGCGCCGACGGGCTGCTCCGCCAGGCCCGGCAGGAGCGCGAGGCACGGGCGCGCGCCGCGGAGCGTCGGGCGCGGCTGCGGCGGCAGGCGGAAGCGGCCGAGGCCGTGGTGGCGGGTGCCGACGTCGCGCTGTCGTGGCTCGAGCTCTCGGTGGCGGAGGCCGCCGTCCAGCGGAGCCGCGTCGAGGAGTCACGCCGTGCGCGGGAGGAGCAGCTCCTCGCGGTCCGCGCGACGCTGCGCGACCTCGGGCGCCAGCACGACGAGCTGGTCGACAGCGTTCACCGCGACGAGATGGCGCGCGCCCAGCAGCGCATGCGCATCGAGCAGCTCGAGACGCGGGCCGTCGAGGAGCTCGGCACCGATCCCGAGGTGCTGGTGGCCGAGTACGGCCCCGACGTGCCCGTGCCGCTCGAGGACGGGCACGCGCCGTACGACCGCGAGGAGCAGGCCAAGCGCCTGCGCTCGGCGGAGCGTGCGCTGGCCCAGCTCGGCAAGGTGAACCCGCTGGCCCTGGAGGAGTTCGCCGCGCTGGAGGAGCGGCACCAGTTCCTCACGGAGCAGCTCGAGGACCTCCGCCGCACGCGCAAGGACCTGCTCGACATCGTCCGCGAGGTCGACGCGCGGGTCGAGCAGGTCTTCACCGAGGCCTGGCTGGACGTGCAGGCGGCCTTCGACCACGTCTTCGCCCGACTCTTCCCCGGCGGTGAGGGGCGGCTCCTCCTCACGGATCCCTCCGACATGCTGACGACCGGTGTCGAGGTCGAGGCGCGGCCCCCCGGCAAGAAGGTGAAGCGGCTGTCGCTGCTCTCGGGCGGCGAGCGCTCGCTCGTCGCCGTCGCCTTCCTCGTGGCGCTCTTCAAGGCGCGACCCTCGCCGTTCTACATCCTCGACGAGGTGGAGGCGGCCCTCGACGACACCAACCTCGGGCGCCTGCTCGAGATCTACGAAGAGCTCCGGGAGAGCTCCCAGCTCCTCGTCATCACCCACCAGAAGCGCACGATGGAGGTCGGCGACGCGTTGTACGGCGTCACCATGCGCGGCGACGGGGTCTCCACCGTGATCAGCCAGCGACTGCGGGAGGGCTCCCGCGAGGAGGAACCTGCATGAGCGACCGCCCACCCCGTCCCCGCCGCTCGGACTTCGTGGTCTGGCGCCGCGCCACCACCCGGTGGCGGGACGACGACGCCTACGGCCACCTCAACAACGCGACGTACTACGAGCTGTTCGACACGGCCGTCAACGCGTACCTCTACGAGGCGACCGGGCTGGACGTGCGCGCCCAGCCGCAGATCGGCATCGTCGCCGAGACCTCGTGCCGCTACTTCCGGGAGATCGGCTTCCCCGCGCCCATCGACATGGGCCTCGTCGTCGACCGGGTGGGCTCGTCGTCGGTGGTCTACCGCATCGGGCTCTTCCAGGGACCCGACGGCGGACCGGACGAGGAGGCGGCCGCCGAGGGCCGCTTCGTCCACGTCTACGTCGACAACACCCGCGGCCCCGGCGACCGGCCCGTCACCCCGATCCCGGCCGCCATCAGGTCCGCCGTGGAGCCGCTGGTGCAGCGCTGACGGTCGAGGCCGCGGCGCGGTTTCGTCGTCCCTTGGGTGGAGGTGGCACCCTGAATCGCAGACGTGTGGTTCAGCCCTGCGTTCCTTCCCGTCCCACCTCTCGGAGGCCCCTGTGCTCGTCGTCTGGCTGTCCCTCTTCCTCGTGCTCGTCGTGGCCGGCGCCGTCGTCGCCGTCGTGGCGAGCACCTCGGCCGAGGCCCAGGAGAGCGAGAACCGCTGGGTGCAGCGTCTGCGCGGGTCCGTCCCGAGCCTCCCGGTGATCCGCGAGGACGAGGACGTCCACCTGCGTCGCTGACGCTCCTGGTCCGCGTCGCGTCGCGTCCACTCAGCCGACGGCGACCGCCGTCAGGCGCGCGAAGGCATCGACGGCGGCACGGTCCCGGACCTCGGCGGCTGCCGCGCGCAGCACTCGGGCGAGGGCGAGCTGGGTGGCGGAGTCGAGCTGTGCTCCGGCCGCGGACTTCGATGCCCACGCCTCGTCGTCCCCGTCTCCCGTTCCGGCGGGGGTGCGGCCGCGCTCCACCCTCCGTTCTCGTGCGACCGCGGCGCGGAAGGCGAGGTCCGCTGCCTGCTCGACGGCCTCGGCGACGGCGGTGTCGCTGACCTCGACCAGCTCGTGCACCGCGTCTGCGTGAGGACCGTCGCCCAGTGCTGCCGCGAGGGCCGTGACGACCCGGACGGACGGGGTCTGGAGAGCAGCGTTGCCGAGGGTGGCCCCGAGACACGACGGCGCCTCAGCCCGGGCAGTCGTCCGGACCAGCCGGTGGAGGACCCCCTGGGATGGGACCGCGGGCTCGGCCACCACGAGGGTCGCCTCGCTCGCCGCACGGGCGGCTGCGGTCCACCGCCCCGCGCCGTGCTCGATGACGGCGAGGCCGAGGTCGTCCTTCGTGGGGAAGTAGCGGTACAGCGACCCCCGGGCGATCCCGACGTCGCCCGCGACGTCCGCGAGCCGCGTGCGCTCCCACCCGTCCCGGTCACACCGTTCCGCAGCGCTGTAGACGGCAGAGAGCCAGGCGGTCGCGCCCTTCACCGTGCGGCCTGGCGCTCGGCCGGGATGCCTGCTGCGGTAGGGCCGCTTGAAGCGGATGGGCGGGAGTGCAGGGTCGACGGGGCTCACGGGGTCGAGCCTGCCCCGAGGCCTTCCCCCGGCGGCCGTCGCCGGCCCGCCCTGGGGACGGTCGATCGGCCGCGGGCAGGTGTGGACGACCAACGGGCCGGCGCCAGCAGTCGACGTCCGGGGTCCCGAACGGCTTGGACAGATCCGGCACGCGCGCCGCACCCGAGGCGGGCCCGATGCGCGTGAGACGGGCTCCGGACAACGCCGCGCTGCGCGCGATGGGCGTGGGGAGGGCCGTGCATGCGCGACGAACGGGCGGTCGACGTGCCGGATCTGTCCAAGCCATATTCGACCTCTGCCCACCCTGCTCGGTCGGGGCGCGCCACCACCGGCCCCGATGACGCGAATGCCGGTCGGACCGCTCGTGGATGGTTGGATTGGGCCCATGGGTGAGTGGCTCTACCTCGTCATCGGCATCGGCGTGCTGGCCGTCGTCGCCATCGTCGGACTCGTTGCGACGGTCGGTCGTCGACGCGGCGCGCCGCCCGTAGAGGCCCCGGAGGACCGCGCCGGCGGGGTGCTGGCGCCGGAGCGGCCGGTCGACGAGCCCCGTCCCGGCGACCTCGGCGACGAGGACGCGCCCGCCGGGGGGACCGGGACGCTCACGGAGCTCCCCGAGGGTCCCGTCACCGTCGAGGAGCCGCCGACCCCGGCCCCGGAGCTCGACCGCCCCGAGGGCACCCAGTCGCGCCTCGTGCGGCTGCGTCAGCGCCTCTCCCGCTCCCAGGGCGGCCTGGGTCGTGGACTGCTCGCGATCCTGTCCCGCGACCGGCTCGACGAGGACGCCTGGGAGGACATCGAGGACACGCTGCTCACGGCCGACATCGGCGTGGCGCCGACCCAGCAGCTCGTCGACAACCTCCGCACGCGGCTGCGGGTCGAGGGCGGCACCGCGGACGTCCGCGCCGTGCTGCGCGAGGAGCTCGTCACCCTCGTCGACCCGACGATGGACCGCACCCTGAAGGTGAGCGGCTCGGACGGCAAGCCCGGCGTGGTCCTGGTCGTCGGCGTCAACGGCGCCGGCAAGACCACCACCGTCGGCAAGATCTCCCGCATCCTCGTGGCGCAGGACCGCAGCGTCGTGCTCGGCGCCGCGGACACGTTCCGCGCGGCCGCCGTCGAGCAGCTGGCGACGTGGGGCGAGCGCGTCGGCGTCCCGGTCGTGCGTGGGCCCGAGGGCTCCGACCCTGCCAGCGTCGGCTTCGAGGCGGTCAAGCAGGGCATTGCCGAGGGTGTCGACACGGTGCTCGTCGACACCGCGGGCCGCCTGCAGAACAAGGCCGGCCTGATGGACGAGCTCGGCAAGGTCAAGCGCGTCATCGAGAAGCAGGCCGAGGTCACCGAGGTGCTCCTCGTGCTCGACGCGACCACCGGCCAGAACGGCATGGTGCAGGCCCGCGTCTTCAGCGAGGTCGTCGACGTGACCGGCATCGTGCTCACCAAGCTCGACGGCTCCGCGAAGGGTGGCATCGTCGTGGCCGTCCAGCGCGAGCTGGGCGTGCCGGTCAAGCTCGTCGGCCTGGGCGAGGGCCCGGACGACCTGGCGCCGTTCGACGCCGGCGCCTTCGTCGACGCCCTGCTGGGCTGACCCTGGTGGCGACCACCTCCGGGGGCGGCCGGCGCGGTGCCCACCGCGCGCCCGCCCCGCTCAAGCCCGGCGCGGCCGCGCCGGCGCCCGGCGACCTCCGGCCCGACATCCAGGGCCTGCGGACGGTCGCGGTCGGCTCCGTCCTGCTCTACCACCTGTGGCCGAACCGCCTGACCGGCGGCTTCGTCGGGGTGGACGTCTTCTTCGTCATCTCGGGGTTCCTCATCGGGTCCCACCTGCTCAAGGAGCTCGAGTCCAGCGGTCGCATCCGCCTGGGCCGGTTCTGGGCCCGCCGCGCCAAGCGCCTGCTCCCCGCCTCGCTGCTCGTCCTGCTCGTCGTGACCGTCGCGGCGCACGTCGTGATGCCGCTGAGCGAGCGCGCCGACGTGCTGAAGGAGGTCGTGGGGTCGGCCTTCTACGTCCAGAACTGGGTGCTCGCCAACGAGGCGGTCGACTACCTGGCGGCGGGCGACGCGCCGTCGCCGATCCAGCACTACTGGACGCTGTCGACCGAGGAGCAGTTCTACATCCTGCTGCCCCTCATCCTCGCCGCGCTGGCCCTGCTGCTGCGCCGCCCCGGCGGCGGCACCCGGCTGCCGCGCCGCGCCGTGGTGATCCCGGTGCTGGCGGTGCTCGCCGGAGGCAGCCTCGCGTACTCGATCCACCTCACGACGGCCGAGCCCGGCGTCGCCTACTTCTCGACCTGGACGCGCGCCTGGGAGTTCCTCGCGGGCGTGCTCTTCGCCGCGGTGGCTCCGCGGCTCCCGCGCTGGACCCGCGAGGTGCTCGGCTGGGCGGGCGCCGCCGCCGTGCTCGTCACCGTCGTCACCTACACCGGGGACACGGCGTTCCCGGGGTACGCCGCGGCCCTGCCCGTCCTCGGCACCGTGGCCCTGCTGGCGGCGGCCGACGCCGGCCCGGTCGCGCTCGCCAGCCGGTTCCGCCCGGTCACGTGGATCGGCGACCTGTCCTACGCGATCTACCTGTGGCACTGGCCCCTCATCGTGCTCGTCCCCTTCGTGACCGAGCAGCCGCTGCGCACGGTCGACAAGCTGGGCATCGCCGTCGTCACGGTCCTGCTCGCGTGGGGCTCGACCCGCTTCATCGAGGACCCGGTCCGCTTCTCGCCCCGCCTGCTCGGCGGCGGGCGGTCCGCCCGCGCGGTCGGGGCGTGGATGCTCGCCGTCACCTGCGTGGTGGCCGGCTCGGCGTTCGGTGGGATCCGCTACGCGGAGCACCGCCAGGACGAGCTCATCGCCGAGGCGAACGCGCTCCTCGCCAGCGCGGACTTCCGCTGCCTCGGCGCCGGCCAGCTCGTCAACGACGACGAGTGCGGCGACTTCGGCACCGTCATCGTCCCCGACCCCTCGGTCGCCGGGCGCGACGACTACAACGACGGGCGCTGCTGGGCGCCGTACGGGGAGAGCGTGCCGCAGGTCTGCCGGCTGCCGCTCGAGGACGACACCCCCGAGCCGCCGGCCGACGCGGAGCCCCTGCGGGTGCTCGCGGTCGGCGACTCCCACAACAACGTCTTCCTGCCGGCCTACGAGCAGATGTACTCCGAGCTCGGCTGGCAGATCGACGTGACGGGCCGCGCCGGGTGCTCGTGGAGCACCGTGCCCCAGGGCAACAGCGTCGGTGCCCGCCGCGACGAGTGCAACGAGTGGAAGCGGAACGTCGCCGACCTCCTCGCCGACTCCGACCCCTACGACCTCATCATCACGACGAGCCTGCAGTCCGGCTTCCTCGCCGAGCCCGTCGACGGGGAGACGCAGGAGGAGACGACGGTGCGCGGCCTCCGCGAGGCCTGGGAGTCGCAGATCGCCCGCGGCGCGGTCGTCGTGGCGATCCAGGACAACCCGATGATGGACAAGGACGTCGTGCAGTGCGTCGAGCGGGAGGGCCTCGCCGCGGTGACGGAGTGCGCGCAGCCGCCGTCGCGGGCGTTCGCGGGGTACGACGCGATCAGTCCCGCCGTCGAGCAGACGCCGGGCAGCGCGCTGGTCAGCCTGCGCGACCTGCAGTGCACCGACGACTCCTGCTCGCCGGTCATCGGCAACGTGGCGGTCTACCGCGACTTCACGCACATGACCGCGACCTTCGTGCGCACCCTGACGCCGTTCTTCATCGACCGCGTCGAGGCGGCGGTGGCCGAGGCGCGGGCCAGCGCGCCGGCGAACGGCTGAGCCGAGCGGTTCACCGGAACGTAACAAACGCCCGGAACGTGTTTCCTGCGCGAAACAAGTCGAGGTCGGCTCGGAAACCTCGGGACTCGATGGTTGCCTCCACCGGTCCTCCCGTGCGCCGCACACCGCCGTCGCGGACGGGCAGGACGACGTACGACGACGGGAGTTTCCATGGAGTACGCGCTCCAGGCCTGGATGTTGGCCTCGGCATCGCTGGTGCTTCTGATGACGACCCCGGCCCTCGCCCTCTTCTACGGGGGCATGAGCCGGTCCAAGTCGGTCCTCAACATGATGATGATGTCGTTCTCGGCCGCTGGCGTCGTGGGCCTCGTCTACGTGCTGTGGGGCTGGTCGATGACCTACGGCAGCAGGGACGTCGCGCTGCTGTTCAACTACCCCTTCGAGCACTTCGGGCTGCGCGACGTCGAGGGGGCCACCTACCTCACCGTCGGCTTCCAGCTCACCTTCGCCGTCATCACGGCCGCCCTCATCAGCGGCGCCGTGGCGGACCGCCTCAAGTTCTCCGCGTGGCTGCTGTTCGTGCCCCTGTGGGTGACGCTGTCCTACTTCCCGCTCGCGCACATGGTGTGGGGCGGGGGCTTCCTCAGCGGCGCGCAGAACGGTCTCGCGGACCTTCTCTTCTCCGGTGACGGCGGTGCGGCCGTGGCGCCGGTGGACTACGCGGGGGGCACGGTGGTGCACATCAACGCCGGTGTGGCCGGCCTGGTGCTCGCGCTGCTCCTCGGTCGGCGGATCGGCTTCGGCAAGGAGCCGATGAAGCCGCACAACCTGACGCTGACGATGCTCGGTGCCGGCCTCCTGTGGTTCGGCTGGTTCGGCTTCAACGTCGGTTCGTGGGTCCCCGGGGACGCCACGGGCGACGCGATGGGCCAGTACTGGCTCGAGGAGACCAGCCTCGTCTGGCTCAACACGACCGTCGCCACCTGCGCCGCGATCGTCGGCTGGCTCGTCGTGGAGAAGCTCCGCGACGGTCACGCCACGTCGCTCGGCGCCGCGTCCGGCGTCGTCGCCGGTCTGGTCGCCATCACCCCCGCCTGCGGTGCGCTGTCGCCGCTGGGGGCGATCGCCCTCGGCATCGTCGCCGGCGTGGCGTGCGCACTGGCGGTCGGCCTCAAGTACCGCTGGAACTACGACGACTCGCTCGACGTCGTCGGCGTCCACCTCGTCGGTGGACTCGTCGGCACCGTCGCGATCGGCGTGCTCAGCACGTCGGGGGGCATCGCCTACGGCCATGGCGCGAAGCTCCTCGTCGTGCAGGCCGCGGTCGCGCTGTTCGCCGTCCTCTGGTCGGCCGTGGCCACGCTCGTCGTGGGCCTGGTCGTCAAGGCGATCGTCGGCCTGCGGGTCCACGAGGACGACGAGCTCGAGGGCATCGACGGGGTCGAGCACGGCGAGTCGGCCTACGATCTCGTCGGCGCCCGCAGCGGTGGTCTCGGCGGTTCCAAGCACCTGGCAGGGTCCACGCACGTTTCCGAGGGAGTGTGAACATGAAGCTCGTCACCGCAGTCATCAAGCCCCACAAGTGGGAGGACGTGCGCGAGGCGCTGGAGACCTTCGGGGTCACCGGCATGACCGTCAGCGAGGTCAGCGGCTACGGCCGGCAGAAGGGCCACACGGAGGTCTACCGCGGCGCGGAGTACGACATCGCGCTCGTCCCCAAGATCCGCATCGAGATCGTGGTCGAGGACGGCGACGCCGACGACATCGTCGGCATCATCGTGAAGACCGCGCAGACCGGTCGCATCGGCGACGGCAAGGTCTGGGTCTCCGGCATCGACACGGTCGTGCGCGTGCGCACCGGCGACCGCGACGCCTCGGCGATCTGACCGACCGCTGATCGACGACGCCGACGACGTCACCACGACGCCCGGCCGCCTCGGTGCGGCCGGGCGTCGTGCGTGTCCGGGAGGGAGCAGCACGTGAGCGCGACGGAGCGGAGCGAGCGCACGACGGCGGCGGACGCGGCGTGCACGGCGGCGTACGACGCGGGAGGCGGCCCCGACACGGGGGTGGCGCTCCTCGCGGTCGGGGGCTACGGGCGGCGCGAGCTCGCGCCGTACTCGGACCTCGACGTCCTGCTCGTGCACGACCGCGGCGTCGACGTGGAGGAGCTGGCGGGGGTCCTCTGGTACCCGCTCTGGGACGGCGGCTTCAAGATCGACCACGCGGTGCGCGACGTCGACGAGACCCTCACGGCGGCGGCCGACGACCTCAAGGTCGCGCTCGGGCTGCTCGACGCCCGGCACCTCGCGGGCGACCCCAACGTGACCCTCCGCCTCCGCGCCCAGCTGTTCGCCGCGTGGCGTCGCGACGCCCGCAACCGGTTGCCGGGCCTGCGCACCATGACGCGGGCCCGCCACGACCTCGTGGGGGAGCTCGCGCACGTCTCGGTCCCCGACCTCAAGGAGGCGGAGGGCGGCCTGCGCGACGCCACCGTCCTCAAGGCGCTGGTGGCGACGTGGCTCGTCGACATCCCGCACACCGACCTCGACCTGAGCCGCCGGGCCCTGCTCGACGTGCGCGACCACCTGCACGCGGCGGCCGGGCGGGCCACGGACCGCGTGGCCCCGGAGATGTGGGACGAGCTGGCCGCGCGGCTCGGTCTTGCGGACGCCGTGGCCGCCCAGGGGCACGTGCGGGGCCTCGGGCGTCGGATCGACCACATCTCGCGCACCACGTGGCGCCGGGTCGACGCCGTGCTCGCCCAGGAGCGGGTGCCCACCCGTCCCCGGCGCCCCCAGCTGGAGCGCGTCGCCCCCGGCGTGGCACTGGCGGCGGGGGAGATCGTGCTGGAGAAGGGCGCGCGTCCGGCGGCGGACCCGTTGCTCGTGCTCCGGGCAGCCGCCGAGGCCGCGGAGCGCGACGTGCTCCTGGCGCCGGCGACGGCGGCCCGCCTGGGGGCCGAGTCGGCGCCCCTGCCCGTGCCGTGGCCGGCGGAGGCGCGCCAGCTCTTCGTCCGTCTCCTCGCCTCGGGCCGCGGGCTGCTCGACGTCTGGAGCACGCTGGAGGAGACGGGGGTCGCCGAGCGCCTGCTGCCGGAGTGGTCGCGGGTGCACGGCCTGCCGCACGCCTCCGTGATCCACCGCTTCACCGTGGACCGGCACGTCATCGAGACCTGCATCGAGGCGGCGGCGCTCATCCGCACGGTCGCCCGGCCCGACGTCCTCATGGTCGCGGCGCTGCTCCACGACATCGGCAAGGGCGGCCTCGTCGACCACAGCGTCGCCGGCGAGCCCATCGCCCGCGAGGTGGCGGCCCGCATGGGCTTCGCCCCCGACGAGGTGGACCTCGTCGGGGACCTCGTGCGCTGGCACCTGCTGCTGTCGGAGACGGCGACCACGCGCGACCCCGACGACCCGGCGACCGTCGAGCTCGTCGCGCGGCACGTCACCACGCCGGAGGCGCTGTCGCTGCTCGTGGCCCTGACCGAGGCGGACAGCCGCGCGGCCTCCGCCAAGGCGTGGTCCACCTGGCGTGCGGGGCTCGTGCGGCAGCTGGCGCGCCGTACCCTCGCCTCCCTGCTCGCCCGCGCCACCGGCGCGGCGGCCCCGGTCGCCGGGGAGGTGGAGCTGGAGGTGCCCGCGGAGGTACGCCGCGATCCCCGCGCCGTCGCGGTGACGGTGCAGGAGACGGTCGACGGCTCGCGGATCACGACGCTCGCCACGGACCGCAACGGCGTGCTCGCCGACGTGGCCGCGGCCCTCGCCGTGCAACGGGTCGCGGTGCGTGCGGCGCGGGCCTGGTCGCAGGGGCCCTACGCCGTGTCCGTGTGGGAGTCGGGGGAGCGCGACGTCGACGCCGCGGTGCTGCGCGAGCGGGTGGCGGCGATCGTCGACGGCCGTCTCGACCCCGGCGACCGGATCGCCCGGATGGTGCGCTCGACGCGGGAGCCGTCGGTGGTGGTGCGCCCGGAGGCGTCGCGACGCGCGACCGTGCTGGAGGTGCGGACGGACGATCGGCCGGGCGTCGTCGCCCTGGTCTGCCGGGCGCTCGCCGGGCTCGACATCTCGGTGCGCTCGGCGCACATCTCGACCCTCGGTCCGCAGGCCGTCGACGTGTTCTACGTGCAGGAGGCGTCGGCCGGTGCGCTGTCGGAGCAACGGGCGGCCGCGGCGGCCCACGCGCTCCGCGCCCTGCTCTCGGCCACCGTGGACCGGTGAGGGCCGCCCGCCGGTTACCCTGGGACGTCGCGGCGCCGGGCCGCGCACCGTCCGCACGAGCCTGAGGAACGATTCGTTGTTCGCCACACTCTCCGACCGCCTGTCGGACACCTTCAAGAACCTGCGCGGCAAGGGCAGGCTCTCCGAGGCCGACATCGACGCCACCGCGCGCGAGATCCGCATTGCGCTGCTGGAGGCGGACGTCGCCCTGCCGGTCGTCAAGCAGTTCGTCGGCGCCGTCAAGGAGCGGGCGCGCGGCGAGGAGGTCTCGAAGGCGCTCAACCCGGCGCAGCAGATCGTCAAGATCGTCAACGAGGAGCTCGTCGCGATCCTCGGTGGCGAGACCCGGCGGCTGCGCTACGCGAAGAACGGCCCGACGGTCATCATGCTGGCCGGCCTCCAGGGCGCGGGCAAGACGACGCTCGCGGCCAAGCTGGCGCTGTGGCTGAAGGACCAGGGCAAGACGCCGATCCTCGTCGCCTGCGACCTCCAGCGCCCCAACGCCGTCAACCAGCTCCAGGTCAACGGCGAGCGCGTCGGCGTCCCGGTCTACGCCCCCGAGCCGGGCAACGGCGTCGGGGACCCCGTCGCGGTCGCGCGGGCGTCGATCGAGGAGGCCAAGCGCCGCCTCCACGACGTGGTCATCGTCGACACCGCCGGCCGCCTGGGCGTCGACGCCGAGCTGATGCAGCAGGCCGCCGACATCCGCGACGCGGTGCGCCCCGACGAGGTCCTCTTCGTCGTCGACGCCATGATCGGCCAGGACGCGGTCTCGACCGCCCAGGCGTTCCTCGACGGCGTCGGCTACGACGGGGTCGTCCTCACGAAGCTCGACGGCGACGCCCGCGGTGGTGCCGCCCTCTCGATCGCCTCCATCACGGGCAAGCCGGTCATGTTCGCCTCCAACGGCGAGAAGCTGACCGACTTCGACCTCTTCCACCCCGACCGCATGGCGTCGCGCATCCTCGACATGGGCGACATGATGAGCCTGATCGAGCAGGCGGAGCGCACCTTCGACGCCGAGCAGGCGATGAAGGCGGCCGACAAGCTCGCGGGCCGCGGCGACGGCGAGTTCACGCTCGACGACTTCCTCGAGCAGATGCAGCAGGTGCGCAAGCTCGGCTCGCTGTCGAAGATCATGGGGATGCTGCCCGGGATGGGGCAGTTCCGGGAGCAGCTCGAGAACTTCGACGAGCGCGAGATCGACCGGATCCAGGCGATCATCCAGTCGATGACGCCGGCCGAGCGCGCCAATCCGAAGATCATCGACGGCTCCCGCCGTGCCCGCATCGCGAAGGGCTCCGGCCGCCAGGTCTCCGACGTCAACCAGCTCGTCGACCGCTTCTTCGAGGCGCGCAAGATGATGCAGCAGATGGCCCGGGGCGGCGGCATGCCGGGGATGCCGGGCATGCCCGGGATGCCGGGTGCCGGCGGCAAGAAGGCGAAGGCCAAGCAGCAGCCGAAGAAGGGCAAGGGTCGCCGCGTGTCCGGCAACCCGGCCAAGGCCGCCCAGCAGGAGCGGGCGTCGAAGGACAAGGCCGCCGCCGCGGGCGGCAACCCGTTCGGCGGCAACGACGAGCCGGTGGACTACGAGAAGGCCGCCGCGGCGCTCGACCTCCCCTCGGACTTCTCCAAGTTCCTGAAGTGAGGGTGCTCGTCGTCGACGGCGCCAACGTGGTGGGCGCCCGTCCCGACGGGTGGTGGAAGGACCGGGCCGGAGCGGCCCGGCGGCTCCACGAGGGGTTGCTCGTCGCCGACCTCGACGTCGACCGGGTCGTCCTCGTGCTCGAGGGCGGTGCGAAGGGCGGTGTCCGGGCCGGTCGGGACGGCGACGTCCTCGTCGTCCACGCACCGCGTGACGGCGACTCCGAGATCGTGGCGCGCACCGAAGCCGCCGTGGCCGACGGCGCGCGTACGACGGTGGTGACGGGGGACCGGGCGCTGCAGGCGCGGGTCACCCACGTCGGTGCGCTCGCGGTCGGCCCGACCTGGCTGCTCGACCGCCTGTAACGTCCGGCGCATGACGGCGCTGCGCTTCTCCGGTCCGGTCCTGCCCGACGGGGAGGTCGCGGACCTCTACGTCGTCGACGGGCACGTGACCTACGAGCCCCAGCCCGGCGCGGAGACCGCGGCGGAGGGCTGGATCGTGCCGGGCCTCGTCGACGCGCACTGCCACATCGGTCTCGACGACCACGGACCGGTCACGGACGCGGAGGCCGAGGAGCAGGCGATCGCCGACCGCGACGGCGGCGCGCTGCTCATCCGCGACTGCGGCTCGGCCCTCGACACCGCGTGGATGCACGAGCGCGAGGACCTGCCGCGGCTCATCCGGGCCGGCCGCCACGTCGCCCGCACGAGGCGCTACATCCGCGGCTACGCCCACGAGGTGGAGCCGCAGGACCTGGCGGCGCGGGTCGCCGAGGAGGCCCGTCGCGGCGACGGGTGGGTCAAGCTCGTGGGGGACTGGATCGACCGGGAGACCGGCGACCTCGCGCCGTCGTTCGACCCGCCGTCCTTCGCCGCGGCGATCGCCGCCGCGCACGAGCAGGGCGCCAAGGTCACGGCGCACTGCTTCGGCCACGACGTCCTCGCCGGGCTCCTCGACGCGGGCATCGACTGCATCGAGCACGGCACCGGGCTGACGCCGGAGCTCGTCGAGCGGATGGTGGCAGCCGGCACCGCGCTGGTGCCGACCGTGATGCAGCTCGACAAGTTCCCGGAGCACGCCCGCGGCGGGGCGGCCCGCTTCCCGGCCTACGCCGCCACGATGACCGACCTGCACGTGCGCCGCCGGGACACGCTCATGGGCGCCTTCGAGGCGGGGGTGCCGCTCTACGCCGGCTCCGACGGCGGCGGCGTCGCCCGCCACGGCAACCTCGTGGGCGAGGTCGTGGCGCTCGCCGCCCTGGGCCTGCCGGCGTACGACGCGCTCGGGGCCGCGTCGTGGCGGGCGCGTGACTGGCTCGGCTGGAACGCCACGCTCGAGGAGGGGGCACCGGCTGACTTCGTGGTCACGGGAGCCGACCCGCTGGCCGATCTCTCGACCCTCTTCGCGCCCCGCGCCGTCGTGCTCCGCGGGCGTGTGGTGGCGGGCGTCCGCTGACGCGACCGCTCCGCCGCAGATCGGTCCGACAGGTCCGCGGCGGGGCGAAGATCTTGCGGTGAGTCCCGCGAGGAGACGGGACCTTGCGGCTGAACGGGGAGGACACCGCAAGTCTCGCTTGAGTAACGATAGAGGTCTAGACGCGGCCGCTCTCTGTTCGCGGGCTCGACCTGCGCGCTAACTTCACGCCGCGGTGCCACTCGGTCCCACCCGAGGGGTGTGGGGTGCACCGGTGAGACGGAAAGAGCGGGAGGACCTGTGAGACTCAGGGGAATCAGCGTGGCCGCGATCGCGGTCACCATGGCGTTGACCGCGTGCTCGGCACCGGAGGACGAGAGCGAGGAGCAGGCCCGGCAGGACTCCGACCGAGTCGCTGCCGGCGAGGCGCCCGACGCGATCACCATCGGCTGGAACCAGCCGTACTACTCGTACAACGACGACACGTCGGACGGCAACGCCACCGCCAACTCGATCATCAACTACATGCTCCGTGGCGACCTCTTCTACTACGACGAGAACCAGGAGCTCATCCGCGACGAGTCCCTGGGCACGTTCGAGAAGACGAGCGACGACCCGCTGACGGTCGAGTACACCGTGGCCGACGACGCCACGTGGTCCGACGGCACGCCGATGGATGCGACCGACCTCCTGCTGTCCTTCGTGGGCCAGAGCGGCAACTTCAACACCATCGACGCGCGCCGACGACGTCAGCAACCTGGGTGGCGAGGTCTACTTCAACTCCTCGTCCCCCGGCCTCCCGCTCGTGACCGAGACGCCCGAGCTCAGCAACGACAACAAGACGCTGACGCTGGTCTACTCCGAGCCCTTCGCCGACTGGGAGGTGGCGCTCGACTTCGGCGTCCCGGCCCACGTCACCGCGATGAAGGGCCTCGGCATCGAGGACCCGCAGGAGGCGAAGGACGCCTTCGTCGAGGCCGTCCAGAACAACGACGCCGCCGCGCTCTCGCCGATCGCCGAGTTCTGGAACACCGGCTACGACTTCACGTCGCTGCCCGACGACGAGCTCCTCTACCTGTCCAGCGGCGCCTACGAGATGACGGACTTCGTCGAGGGCGAGTACGTGACGCTCACGGCGAACCCCGACTACGACGGTGAGCGTCCGGCCTCGATCAACGAGGTCACGGTCACCTACAACGAGGACCCGCTGGCCCAGGTCCAGCAGCTCCAGAACGGCGAGCTCGACCTCTTCGGCCCGCAGGCCACGACCGACGTCGTCGAGGCGCTCGAGGCCGTCGACCAGGCGGAGATCGAGACCGGTGTCGACGCCACCTACGAGCACATCGACCTGGTGCAGGACAACGGCGGCCCGTTCGACCCGGCGGCCTACGGCGGCGACGCCGAGACGGCCCTCCAGGTCCGCCAGGCGTTCCTCACGGCGTACCCGCGCAAGGACATCGTCGACACGCTGATCAAGCCGATCAACCCCGACGCCGAGGTGCGCAACTCGTTCCTCGTCACCCCGGGCGCGCCGGCGTACGACGCCGTGTCCGAGGCCGGCGGCATGCAGGAGGCCTACGGCGACGGTGACGCCGAGGCGGCCGCGCAGATCCTGGACGACGCCGGGGTCGAGGGCCCGATCGACGTCCGCGTGCTGATCCCGGCGGACAACCAGCGCCGCTCGGACCAGTTCGACATCGTCCAGCCGATCCTGGCGGAGGCGGGCTTCAACCTGATCGCCGACCGTCGTGGCACGTGGGGTGAGGACCTGGGCGACGGCACGTACGACGCCGTCTCCTTCGGCTGGCAGTCGACCTCCACCGCGGTGACCGAGTCGCAGGCGACCTACGTCACCGGCGGCCTCAACAACCTCATCGGCTACAGCAACCCCGAGGTCGACGAGCTGTTCGACGAGCTCGCGGTGACGTCGGAGGCCTCCGAGCAGGAGAGCATCCAGGAGGAGATCGAGGCGCTGCTGGTCGAGGACGCCATCGGTTCGACCGTCTTCCAGTTCCCGGCGGTCGTGGCCTACAACAAGGAGGTCATCGGCAACGTGACGGCTGCGCCGCTCAACCCGACGATCTTCTACGGCTACTGGAACTGGACCGGTCCCGAGGAGGAGTGACCCACCAGCTCCACCCGTCAGTCAGGGGCCGTCGGCCGTCGCCCGGCCGGCGGCCCCTGCTCGCGACCGTCCGCCCCTCGGGGTCGAAACCACGGCCCCCCTCACTCCGAAGGTCCTGACACACCGATGGTCATGTTCTTCGTCCGACGACTGCTCACCTCGAGCCTCGTCGTTCTGGTCTCGACGTTCGTGATGTACGTGCTCGTGAGCATCGCGATCGACCCGCTGTTCGACCTGCGCCAGAGCACGTCGCCCAACAAGGAGCAGCTCATCGAGCAGCGGCGCCAGTCGCTGCAGCTCGACGAGTCGGTGTTCCACCGCTACTTCGACTGGCTGGGCGGTGCCGCCGGCTGCGTCGTCGGCAACTGCGACCTGGGCTCCAACTGGCAGACCAACCAGCAGGTCACCGACCTGCTGAGCGGCGCCATCCTCACGACGTTGCAGCTGGTCTCGCTGGCCACGGTGCTCGCGATCCTCATCGGCGTCTTCATCGGCATCGTCAGCGCGCTGCGGCAGTACTCGGGCTTCGACTACTCGATCACCTTCGTGTCGTTCCTGCTCTACTCGCTCCCCACCTTCTGGGTGGCGGTGCTCCTCAAGCAGTTCCTCGCCATCGGCTTCAACGACTTCCTGGCGGACCCGTCGATCGCGTGGTGGTTCTACGTGATCTGCGTCGTGCTGGCCGGGCTCACGCTCATGGCGGCCCTCGGCGGGAGCACGAAGAACCGGTTGCGCAACTTCGCCGTCGCGGGCGGCGCCACCCTCGTCGTGCTGCTCTACGTCGAGCTCACCGACTTCATCTCGGACCCGACCCTCGGCATCGTGGGCGTCGCCGTCCTGTCGATCGGCACGGCCCTCTGCGTCACGATCCTCTCGACGGGACTCAGCGACCGCCGCTCGCTCTACGCCGCTCTCACCGTCGCCGGTCTCGGCATCGTGCTCTACCAGCCGATGCGCTACTTCTGGTACTACGCGGGCGCCAACTGGCTCATCGTGATCGGGATGGGCGTGCTGGCCGTGCTCGTCGGCGCTCTCGTCGGCTTCCTGTGGGGCGGACCCGACCGCAGCACGGTGGTGCGCACGGCGGCGCTGACCGCGGTGCCCGTGTCGCTCTACCTCTTCCTCGACCGCCTGTTCTCCACGTGGGACGTCTACGTCAACCACGTGCGCATCAGCGGCCGCCCGATCTCGACGTCCGGACGGCGCACGCCGAACTTCGAGGGCAACTTCTGGATGGAGACCCTCGACCTGTTCGGCCACCTGCTGCTGCCGACGCTGACGCTGACGCTCATCTCGTTCGCGGCCTACACGCGGTACGCCCGGGCCAGCACCCTCGAGGTGCTCAACCAGGACTACATCCGCACGGCGCGGGCGAAGGGCCTCACCGAGCGCACGGTGATCATGCGGCACGCCTTCCGCAACGCGCTGATCCCGCTCGCCTCGATCGTGCCCGTCGACATCATCACGCTCATCGGCGGCGCGGTGATCACGGAGCGCATCTTCGGCTGGCGCGGCATGGGCTTCCTGTTCGCGGACTCCCTGGAGAAGAACGTGATCGACCCGATCATGGCCTACCTGCTGGTGGTCGCGATCCTGGCCGTGGTCGCGAACTTCGTCGCGGACCTCGTCTACGCGGTGCTCGACCCGCGGATCCGGGTGAACGCATGAGCGCGGGGAGCCCGACCTGCTCGGGTCCCGCGCCCGCCCCCCGCCGACCTCTGCACGGAGGATCCCTCGCATGACCATGACGACCCCGCCGCCGGCCGCCACGCCGGACGAGCCCCACGAGAACGGCATCGAGAACCGCGACGTCGCCGGCCTGTCCCAGGGCCGCATCGTCCTCAAGCGCTTCCTCGGCCACCGCGGCGCCCTTGTCGGGATGGTCGTGCTCGCCCTCGTGACGATCCTCGCCTTCAGCTCGATCGGCGTCGGCGGCATCCCCGGGTGGTGGAAGTACGCGCCGGGCGACCGTCCCGCCGGGTTCGACCCCGTCACCGACCGCGGCGCCCCGACCCTCGGGCTGCCCACGTGGCTCGGCGGCAGCGGACTCGCGTGGGGTGACGCGCCCTTCGGTCGGGACAACCTGGGCCGCGACATCTTCGCCCGCACCATGCTCGGTGCCCAGACCTCCCTCATCGTCATGGCGATCATGGGCATCGTCGCGGCCGTCATGGGCATCGCCGTCGGCGCGCTCGCCGGCTACTACCGCGGGGCCACCGACCAGGCCCTCATGCGCTTCACCGACCTCGTCATCACGTTCCCGCTCATCGTCATCGGCGCTGTGCTCGGCAAGATGGCCGGTGACTCCGGTGTCTACGTGCTCGCCCTGGTGCTCGGCCTCGTCGTGTGGACGACGTTGGCGCGCCTGGTGCGCGCCGAGTTCCTGTCGCTGCGCGAACGGGAGTTCGTCGACGCCGCCCGGGTGGCGGGGGCGAGCGACACCCGCATCATCCTCAAGCACATGCTGCCCAACGCGATGGGCCCGATCATCGTCAACACGACGCTGCTCATGTCGGCCGCGGTGCTGCTCGAGGCGTCGCTCAGCTACCTGGGCTTCGGCGTCAAGGCGCCCGACATCTCGCTCGGCAAGATGGTGTCGGACTACCAGTCCTACTTCCAGACGCGGCCGTGGCTCTTCTGGTGGCCGGGCGCCTTCATCATCGTCATCGCGCTCTGCGTCAACTTCATCGGTGACGGCCTCCGCGACGCCTTCGACCCGCGCCAGCGCAAGATCCCCTCGCTCCGCGCGATGAACCGGGCGCGCCTCGCCCAGCAGGAGAGCCTCGTGGCGGCGACCCCGGCGCTCCCGACCGGTGCGGACGTCGCCGGCGTGGACGTCGAGAAGCGGGCGCGCGAGACGGACCGCCGGGACGACGAGCCGGGCGGCACCGCGTGACCTCGCGCCGCCCGCGGCCCTCAGACCAGGAGGGGCGTGACCACCGCGGCCAGCGCGAGCAGCGCGAGCGTGGCGACGGCGGCCGGGTCGGGGCGCACCAGGGACCGCGTGGCCTCCGGGCCCGCGGGGCGTCCGGTGGCCTCCTCACGGCGCCAGCGCTCGCGCACGGCGGTGGCCGCCTCGGACTCCTTCCCCCTCGCGCGGTCCATGCCGAGCGGCGGGGGACAGGCCCAGGCGTCGACCGTGGAGCCGTCGAGGAGCACCAGACGCACGCCGTACCGGCCGTCGACCTCCTCCAGGGCGCCCCACGGCACCTCGACGGTGCGGAAGGGGTTGACGACCTGCAGGCCGTCGTCGGTGAGGTGGAGGGCGGGGCGCCAGTACACGACCCAGCCGATCGCGCCGAGGAGCAGCACGGCTCCGCCCCAGCGCAGGAGCAGCTCGACGTCGCCGCCGACGGCCAGGCCGACGAGCACCACGCCGGCGCCGCCCATGAGGGCGACCGCCAGGCGGCGTGCGACCGTGGATCGGTAGGTCTGGACGTACGGGGTGGCCATGGGGCCAGCCTCCCAGAGCAGCACGCAGACCAGCAGAGCAGCACCCCGGGCCCGTCCCGGGCTCGCATCCAGGAAGGTGAGCTGTGACCACCACCCCCGAGGGCACCCCCGAGGGCCCGTCGCTGACGAAGCCGACGACGGACGACGCCGAGGCCAAGCCGGTCGTGCTGGACGTGGAGGACCTGAGCGTCCACTTCTTCGTCGAGGACGAGTGGGTGCCGGCCGCGCTCGACGTGTCCTACCAGGTGCGCGCGGGCGAGGTGCTCGCGATCGTCGGTGAGTCGGGCTCCGGCAAGACCCAGTCGTCGATGTCGCTCCTCGGCCTCCTGCCGCCGAACGGCCGCGCGACGGGTTCCGCGAAGCTCAAGGGCACCGAGGTGCTCGGGCTCCGTGGCGCCGCGCAGCGGCGGCTGCGCGGCAAGGAGATCGCCGTGATCTTCCAGGAGCCGATGACGGCGCTCAACCCGGTCTACCCGATCGGCGCCCAGGTGGTCGAGGCGCTGCGCACCCACCTCCCGCTGTCGCCCTCGGCGGCGAAGGCGCGCGCGCTCGAGCTGCTGCGGCTCGTCGAGATCCCGGAGCCGGAGCGACGCTTCAACTCGTTCCCCCACCAGCTCTCCGGCGGTCAGCGGCAGCGCGCGATGATCGCCCAGGCGCTGGCCTGCGACCCGACGCTGCTCATCGCGGACGAGCCGACGACCGCCCTCGACGTCACCGTCCAGGCCGAGATCCTCAAGCTCATCGCCGACCTCAAGGACCGGATCGACTCGGGCATCGTCCTCATCACCCACGACATGGGCGTGGTGGCGGACATGGCCGACCGGATGGTCGTCATGAAGGACGGTCGCATCGTCGAGACCGGCACCACCGCGGACGTCTTCGCGCGACCGCAGCACCCCTACACGCAGCAGCTGCTGGCCGCCGTTCCCCACTTCGGCCAGGCCACCCGCGCCGAGGTCCGCGCGGGGGACGTGCCGCGACCGGAGTCGGCCTCCACCGAGAAGCGGGAGCCGGTGCTCGTCATCGAGGACCTGGTGCTGGAGTACCCCAAGCGGGGTTCCCAGCCCGTCTTCCGCGCGGTCGACGAGGTGAGCCTCGAGATCGGCGAGGGCGAGGTCGTCGGACTGGTGGGCGAGTCCGGCTCGGGCAAGACCACCATCGGTCGTGCCGTCGTCGGGCTGCTGCCGGTCGCGGGCGGTCGTCTCACGGTCGACGGCGTGGACATGGCCGACGCCAACCGCCGCACCCTGCGCGACCTCCGTCGTCGGGTCGGCATCGTGTTCCAGGACCCGGGCTCCTCCCTCAACCCGCGCATCCCGGTCGGCGAGTCGATCGGCGAGCCCCTCCACCTGCACACCGGGGTGAAGGGCAAGGAGCTCAGCCAGCGGGTCGAGACGCTCCTCGACCAGGTGCACCTGCCCCGCGCCATGCGCAACCGCTACCCGCACGAGCTCTCCGGCGGCCAGCGGCAGCGCGTGGGCATCGCCCGGGCGCTCGCGCTCGAGCCGCGCCTGCTGGTCGCCGACGAGCCCACCTCGGCCCTCGACGTCTCGGTGCAGGCCCGCGTCCTCGACCTCTTCTCCGAGCTGCAGGCGCAGCACGGGTTCGGCTGCCTCTTCATCAGCCACGACCTCGCCGTCGTGGAGATGCTGGCCTCCCGGATCGCCGTGATGCACCACGGCAAGCTGGTCGAGATCGGCCCCAGCTCGCAGGTCATCAACCACCCCAAGGACCCGTACACCCAGCGTCTCGTCGCCGCGGTGCCCGTGCCCGACCCGGTGGAGCAGCGGGCGCGCCGCGCCCGTCGCGACGCCCTGCTGGACGACGCCGGCGTCAGCTGACGACCGGCGCCGCCGGGGCGCGTACGACGAGGGCGGACCCGATTCGCCGCGACGTGCGCGCTCTGGCACAATGATCGGTCGAGTCGTGCGACCCCCGGACCCTCTCATCCGTGGGCCGCTCGCCCTTCGAGGTCCGGAGCCGGTGCCCCACGCCGTCGCGACGTCCCTCATCAACCCGCAACGTTCGAGGAGACACCACCCACCGTGGCCGTCAAGATCCGTTTGAAGCGCCTGGGCAAGATCCGGGTGCCGCAGTACCGCATCGTCGTCGTCGACTCGCGCAAGAAGCGCGACGGCAAGGTGATCGAGGAGATCGGCAAGTACCACCCCAAGGAGGAGCCCTCGTTCATCGAGGTCGAGTCCGAGCGGGCCCAGCACTGGCTCGGCGTCGGCGCGCAGCCGACCGAGGCGGTCGAGGCCATCCTCAAGATCACCGGTGACTGGCAGACGTTCAAGGGCCTGCCGGGCACGGAGGGCACGCTGAAGACGGCGGCCCCCAAGCCCGACAAGCTCGAGATCTTCAACGCCGCGCTCAAGGAGGCTCAGAACGAGCCCAAGGGTGCCGCCATGACGAAGAAGGCCAAGAAGTCCGACGACGCCAAGGCCGACGAGCCGCAGGCGGACGAGGCCACGGCCGACGAGGCGCCCGCCGAGAGCACCGAGGCCTGAGCACCGTGCTGGCCGACGCGCTCGAGCACCTGGTCCGTGGGGTGGTCGCCCACCCCGACGACGTGACCGTGCGGGACAAGGAGCTGCGCCGCGGCTCCGTGCTGGAGGTCCGGGTGCACCCCGACGACCTCGGCAAGGTCATCGGTCGCAACGGCCGCACCGCCACGGCGTTCCGCACCGTCATCGGTGCGCTCGCCGGTCGGGGCGGCGCTCGGGTCGACTTCGTCGACGTCGACCGCCGTCGCTGACACACCGCTCGCCGGACGGGCGTCACCCCCCAGGGGGTGGCGCCCGTCCGTCATTTTCACCGCGCGCGGACACGTAGGATCCGGTCCCGTGAGCAGCAGCATCGAGGTCCTCGTGGGTCGCATCGGGAAGCCGCACGGCATCCGGGGGGACGTCACCGTCGACGTGCGCACCGACGAGCCCGAGCGCCGCTTCGCCCCGGGGGGTCGGCTGCGCGTGACCGCTCCCCGTGACGTCACGACGTCCCGCACCAGCATCGGGATCGAGTCGGCCCGCTGGCACCAGGGCGTGCTGCTCGTCCGCTTCGAGGACGTCTCCTCCCGCGACGAGGCAGAGGCGCTGCGGGGGCTGCTGCTCCACGCCACCATCGAGCCGGGAGAGACCCCCGACGACCCCGAGGAGTTCTACGACCACCAGCTCGTCGGGCTGGTGGTGCACGACCTCGAGGGGCAGGTGATCGGCGAGGTGACCCAGGTGCTGCACGGCGCGGCGCAGGACCTCCTGGGCGTCCGCACGCCCGACGGCCGCGACACGCTCGTCCCCTTCGTCGCTGCGCTCGTGCCGACCGTGGACCTCGCGGCCGGTCACGTCGTGGTCGCCGACCGGCCGGGTCTGGTCGCGCCGTACCCCGAGGAGAGCGACGGCGGCGAGCCCGAGGCCGGGGCCTGAGGCGTGCGCGTCGACGTCGTCACGATCTTCCCCGAGTACCTCCGGGCGCTCGACCTCTCCCTCCCCGGGAAGGCGCAGCGCTCCGGGCTGCTCGACCTGCGGGTCCACGACCTGCGGGACCACACCCACGACCGGCACCGCACCGTGGACGACACGCCGTACGGCGGGGGAGCCGGCATGGTCATGAAGCCGGAGCCCTGGGGGGAGGCCCTGGACGCCCTCGACGTCACGGGCGCGACGCTCGTCGTGCCGACCCCGTCGGGCGAGGTCTTCCGCCAGGCGACGGCGCGTGAGCTGAGCACGCGGGAGCGGCTCGTGTTCGCGTGCGGGCGGTACGAGGGGATCGACGCCCGCGTCGTGGAGCACGCCGCCGCCGCAGGCGCCGAGGTGCGCGAGGTGTCGATCGGCGACTACGTGCTCAACGGCGGCGAGGTTGCGGTGCTGGCGATCGTCGAGGCCGTGGTGCGGCTGCTGCCCGGGTTCATGGGCAACCCGGAGTCGCTCGTGGAGGAGTCGCACGAGGACGGGCTGCTGGAGTACCCCGTCTACACGAAGCCCGCCTCGTGGCGCGGACGCGACGTGCCCCCGGTGCTGCTGAGCGGTGACCACGGCGCGGTCGCGCGCTGGCGTCGCGAGGAGTCGCTGCGCCGCACGGCCGAGCGGCGGCCGGACCTGCTGGCCGAGACGGTCGCCCCTCGGGAGAGCGACGCCTGAGACGTTGCTGAGTGTCGTCTGAGCCACATCTGAGGCGGGAGCGACGCTTGCGTGACGTCATCGTCACGAACCGGGGAACCTCGTTACGACCCCGAAACAATTATGGCCGCGGGAGGTAACGCCCGCTGGGAAAAGTACGGCGCTGTCCGGGGTGGCAACGTGGCTGCCCGGTGCACGGCGGGTCCCGCGTGGCCCATCTCCCGAGGAGACATGCGTTCGATGGTCGGTACTGTTCCCTGGCTGCTGCTGTCGGCGGCCCTCGTGCTCTTCATGACGCCCGGGCTGGCGTTCTTCTACGGCGGTCTGGTCAAGGCCAAGAGCGTCGTCTCGATGATGATGCTCAGCTTCGGCTCGATGGGGCTCGTCGGTGTCCTGTGGATGCTCTACGGCTTCAACCAGGCGTTCGTCGACGGCTCGTCGGCCGACTGGATCCCGGAGATCCTCGGCAACGCCTTCTCGGACTTCGCGCTGGGCGGCGCCGCCGCTGACGCGTTCGCCGGTGACGGTGACGCCGCCGTCGTCCTGGCCAGCGCCGCGTTCGGCTCCACGTTCGCCATCATCACCGTCGCGCTGGTCTCCGGCGCCATCGCCGACCGCGCCCGCTTCTTCCCGTGGCTCGTCTTCGTCGGCCTCTTCTCCACGCTGGTCTACTTCCCGGTCGCCTCGTGGGTCTTCTCGTTCGTGGTCGACGGCGACGGCGTCACCACCTTCACCGGCTGGATCGGCCAGCTCGGCACGCACCTCGGCTACGACGTCGGCACGATCGACTTCGCCGGTGGCACCGCGGTCCACATCAACGCCGGTGCGGCCGCCCTGGCGCTCGCCCTCGTGCTCGGCAAGCGTGCCGGCGGCTTCACCAAGGAGGACGCGGTCCCGCACAACGTCCCGCTGGTGCTCATCGGCGCGGCCATCCTGTGGTTCGGCTGGTTCGGCTTCAACGGTGGTGCGGCCACGACCGACGGTGGCGCGGCCCTGATCTACGTCAACACCATCGTGTGCCCGGCCGCCGCCGCGCTCGGCTTCATCGTGGTCGAGCACTTCAAGGACGGGAAGGCGACCGCAGTCGGCGCCGCCTCGGGCATCGTGGCGGGCCTCGTGGCCATCACACCCTCCTGCGCCAACCTCAACCCCTTCTGGTCGATCGTCCTGGGCCTCGTCGCCGGTGCGGTCTGCGCCTTCGCCATCGACCTGAAGTACAAGCTCGGCTTCGACGACTCGCTCGACGTCGTCGGCCTGCACCTCGTGGCCGGCTTCATCGGCACCATCTACGTCGGCTTCTTCGCCATCGACACCGGCCTCTTCACCGGCGGCTCGTTCGAGCAGGTCATCGTCCAGGTGATCCCGGCGTTCGCCGTCGCGATCTACTCGTTCGTCGTGGCCTTCGTGATCGCGAAGATCATCGACGCGACGATCGGCTTCCGGGTCAAGGAGGAGGACGAGGTCGCGGGCATCGACTCCGTGCAGCACGGTGGCGGCGCCTACGCCTTCGACTGAGCACCTTGCACCACCCCCGCACCACCCCGTAGCACCCCGTAGCACCCCGCACGCGGCCCGCCCCGATTGGATCGGGGCGGGCCGTCTGTGCGAACATCACCAGTCGCGCCACGCACGCCTCTGCCACAGGGGAACTGCCGTGCCGGCGTCACTTCATCGGATCCGCACCATCGAACCGCGGCTGACCTGTGGCACTCGCGAGGAGCACACATGAGCAACAACGTCATCACCGAGCTCGCCGCGGCGAGCAAGCGCAGCGACATCCCGGCCTTCCGCGCCGGTGACACCGTCAAGGTGCACGTGAAGGTCGTCGAGGGCAGCCGCTCGCGCGTCCAGGTCTTCCAGGGCGTCGTCATCCGCGTGCAGGGCTCGGGCATCGGCCGCACCTTCACCGTCCGCAAGGTCTCCTTCGGCGTCGGCGTCGAGCGCACCTTCCCGCTGCACTCGCCCATCTTCGAGACCATCGAGGTCGTCACCCGCGGTGACGTGCGCCGCGCGAAGCTCTACTACCTGCGCAACCTCCGCGGCAAGGCCGCCAAGATCAAGGAGCGTCGCGACAGCTGACCCGGCTCGCCGCGAGGCGCCCGACCCGGGTGTCGCGCAGGTGGCTAGTCTCGTCCCCGTGACGTCCGACGACCGCGTGTCCCCCCACCCTCACGACGAGGACGGGGACCCGCGGTCGTCGTCGTTCTCCGGCGACGGAGCGGAGGGCTCGACCACCACCACGACCTCGGCGGAGACGTCGGGGGAGACCGCCGGTCGCGCCAAGCGCTCGCGCCGCAAGCGCAAGCAGCTGCCGCTCTGGCAGGAGACGATCCTGCTGCTCGCGGTCGCCCTGGCGCTCGCCTTCGTCATCAAGGCGTTCTTCCTCCAGGCGTTCTACATCCCGTCGGAGTCGATGGTGCCGGGCCTCCAGGTCAACGACCGGATCCTGGTCGAGAAGCCGTCCTACTGGGGCGACAACGGCCCCCAGCGCGGCGACGTCGTGGTGTTCGAGGACCCGGGTGGCTGGCTCGGGCCCACCGCGGCGGAGGGGCCCAGCAACCCGATCGCGGAGGTGATGTCGAAGATCGGCCTCTACCCGACCGGCGGCCACCTCGTGAAGCGCGTCATCGGCCTCGAGGGCGACGTCATCTCGTGCTGCGACGAGCAGGGCCGGATCCTCGTCAACGGCCAGCCGCTCGACGAGCCCTACCTGGCGGACGGCCTGCAGTGCAACGGGCCCGAGGTCAACGGCTGCACCGCCGACTGGGAGACGGTGGAGGTGCCGGAGGGCCAGATGTTCGTCATGGGCGACAACCGGGCCCAGTCCGAGGACTCCGCGGCCCGCATCTGCGACCCGGCGGTCAACACGGCCTGCACGACGGGGCGCGAGTTCGTGGACACCGACCTCGTCGTCGGCAAGGTCTTCGCGGTCGTGTGGCCCCGGTCGAGCTGGGACTGGCTGGAGCGCCCGGCGACGTTCGCCGACGTGCCCGACCCCCGGTGATCCCCGGGGTGCCTGCCGCGTGACCAGCCGTCCCCGCGGGGTCACGATCCGTCGGGACGCCGGGCTCTACGGCTACGAGCGCGCGCTGCGCCGGTACGGCCTCGGCCCCGTCGCGGGCGTCGACGAGGCCGGACGCGGTGCCTGTGCCGGGCCGCTCGTCGCGGCCGCCGCGATCCTCCCCGAGGGCCGGTCCGGCGTCGTACCGGGGCTGGCGGACTCCAAGCTGCTGACCGCCCGGGCCCGCGAGCGCGCGTACGACGAGGTCGTGCGCCGCGCGCTCGCCTGGAGCGTCGTGGTGGTCGAGCCGGGGGACTGCGACCGGCTCGGGATGCACGTCGCCAACGTCGAGGCGCTGCGACGGGCGGTGGCGCGCCTGGGTCTCGCCCCGTCGTACGTGCTGAGCGACGGCTTCCCCGTCGACGGGCTGCGCGCCCCGAGCCTGGCCGTGTGGAAGGGCGACCGGGTCGCCGGCTGCGTGGCGGCCGCGTCCGTGATCGCCAAGGTCACGCGGGACCGCATCATGACGGGCTACCACGACGAGCACCCGGACTACCGGTTCGACGTCCACAAGGGCTACATCACCCCGCTCCACGAGGAGCTGCTGGCGACCCACGGGCCCTCGGCCATCCACCGCTGGTGCTTCGTCAACGTACGGCGCGCCGCCGCCGCCCGCTCGCTAGAGTCGCCCCCGGCGCCACCCGCGTGACCCCGTCCGTCCCCCTGGAGAACCCCCCGGAGAAGGAGCCTCGATGAGCACCGAAGACCTCGAGAAGTACGAGGCCGAGATGGAGCTCAAGCTCTACCGCGAGTACCGCGACGTGGTGAAGATCTTCAAGTTCGTGGTGGAGACCGACCGCCGGTTCTACCTGTGCAACAAGGTGGACGTGCGCGCGAAGTCGGAGCACGGCGAGGTCTTCTTCGACGTGACGATGTCGGACGCCTGGGTGTGGGACATGTACCGGCCCGCGCGGTTCGCCCGCAACGTGCGGGTGCTGACGTTCAAGGACGTCAACGTCGAGGAGCTCGCGCCCGACGACCTCGAGCCGCCGAAGGGCTGAACGGCCCTTCCTCAAGACGCGGAGGCAAAATCTTGCGGTTTTCTAGAGGTTTGTTGCGCGACTCCGAGGACAGGAGCTGTCGCCGGTCCTAGCCTGACCTGCGGGAGGGGACAGCTGCGTCCCCGGGATCAGGTCGAGGTACGGCGATGATGGTGGCGGCTCTGGTGGCCCGGCTCCGGGCACGGCGCGCGGCGCGGGACGAGCGGGGCGCGGCGGCGGTCGAGTTCGCCCTCGTCCTGCCGATCCTGCTCCTGCTGCTCTTCGGCATCATCGCGTACGGCTACATGCTGAGCTTCCGCGGCTCGATGAGCCAGGCCGCCGCCGAGGGTGCGCGTGCGGCGGCGGTGTCGGTCGACGCGTCGAAGCGGGAGGGCAACGCCCGTGCGGCGGTCGACGAGGCCCTCGATGCCTACGGCGTCGCCTGCACCGACGCGGGGATGACGTGCACCTTCGACGCGTCGCCGGCGGGGTGCGCCACCGGGACGAGCTGCTACCAGGTCAGCCTGTCCTACGACTACGACGGACACCCCCTCATCCCGCTGCCGCTCGTCGGCGCCGTCATGCCCGACACGCTCAGCTACTCCGCCTCGGCGAGGACGAGCTGATGCTGGCCCGCCCGGGCCGAGCAGGGCGTACGGCGCGGGACGAGCGCGGAGCGGTCGCCCTGTTCGTCGCGCTCAGCCTGGCGCTGCTCCTCATCATCACCGCGTTCGCGGTCGACCTCGGGATGCAGCGGGTCGCCCGGCGCGACGCCCAGGCGATCGCCGACCTGGTCTCCCTCGACATGGCCCGGGAGCTGGACGGACGCGCCAAGAGCGCGTACTCCGGCGCCGCGCTCGACCGTGCCTTCGAGGCGAGCGTGGCGCGCAACGGGGATGGGCTGGGTGCGGAGCCGGAGGACTACTCCTACGAGCTGGGCCGGCTCGACGCGGCGGGTGCGTTCGCGTCCATCGGTCCCAGCGACCCGGCGACCGCGGTGAAGGTGACCGCGGTCGGCTCCGTGGGCTACCTCTTCACGGGCGGCCGGGGTGACGTCACGCGCAGCGCGGTGTCGACCGCCGACAAGTCGGCGTGCATCCGCATCGGGTCGTTCATCGCGTCGCTCGACAGCTCGCAGAGCGCCCTGCTCAACCCCCTCCTCAGCGCCCTCTTCGGGAGCGCCGTCAACCTCAGCGCGGTGTCCTACCAGGGACTCGCGGGGGCGAACGTCTCGCTGCTGGACCTCGTGCAGGTGCCCGGGCTCGGGGTCGGCACCGTCGACGAGCTGCTCGAGCTGCCCTCGGTGCGGGTCGCCGACCTCTTCATCGCCTCCGCCACGGTCCTGGACCGGCAGGGCAAGGGCGTGCAGGCGGACGTGCTGCGGGCCCTGGCGGCGACGGTGTCGACGCCGACGGTCTCGGTGGCGGACCTGCTCGGGGTGCAGGGCACCCCGCAGGCCGCGCTCGACGCCAGTCTGAACGTGCTCGACCTGGTCACGGGCACGGCGTACCTGGTCAACGACGGTCGCACGGTCAACGTCCCGAACCTGGGCATCGGGCTGCCGGGGGCCGTGGTCACCTCCACGAAGCTCACGATCGTCGAGCCGGCCCAGGAGGCGTGCCTCAACGTCGGGAACGAGGCCGAGACGGCGCAGATCAAGCTGGAGCTGACGGCGCGGGTGGACGCGCGGACCCTGAGCGCGTTGGGTTCCACGGTCAGCATGGACGCGACGGACCTCCACCTGTCGATCGACCTCGGCCAGGCGGTGGCCAGGCTGCTCGACGTGCAGTGCAACGCCAACGGCCCCGACAAGGTGCTCCTCCAGGTGCGGTCGGCGGTGGTCGGTTCCATCGACCTCAGCGCGTCGACCCGTCTGAGCGCCTCGATCGGTGTCCCGCTCGGCAACTCGCTCCTCACACCGATCCTCGGTTTCCTCGGCCTCGGGAGCGTGCTCGGGCTGCCGACTCTCGAGCTCGACGCGCCGGTGTCGATCGCGGGTCGCTCCACGGCCGGGGGCTTCGACAAGCCGGTCACGCTGACGCTGCCCGCCAGCTACGACATCCCGCAGGGGTCAGGCTCCGGCGTCCTGCTGACGGTCCCCTCGGTGTCGGTGTCGTCGGCCACCACGCTCCGCCTGCGCTACTCGACGCTGCTCGGGGGCGCGCAGGTGCGAGCGGTCCTGCGCACGGACCCGCTCTTCACCGACGTGGTGAACCCCGTCCTGTCGAGCCTCACCGGTTCGGTGCTGTCCCCGCTGGTGACCTCGTTGCAGAACGCGCTGGTGCTGCCGCTCGCGGAGCTGCTCGGCCTGCAGCTGGGTGGCGCGGACGTCTTCGCGAAGCGGACGCCGACCTGCAACGCCCCTCGCCTGCGTCAGTGACGGCCCGGGTTCCGTCCCCAGTCCCGGTCTGACGGCCGTCTCTCCACCGACGGTCGAGCGGTGCTGGTGGCCCGGTGGCGGACGGCCCACGGTGGTGCGATGACCCACCGCCGCCTCGCCCTCGGTGCCCACGGCGAGGAGCTCGCCGCGCGCCACCTCGTCGCCGCGGGGATGGTGCTGCTCGACCGCAACTGGCGGTGCGAGGCCGGCGAGCTCGACCTGGTCCTCCGCGACGGCGACGTGCTCGTCGTGTGCGAGGTGAAGACGCGCAGCTCGGTGGCCTACGGGTCGCCGTTCGAGGCGGTCACCCCCGCCAAGCTCGCGCGCCTCCGTCGGCTCGGCGCGCGCTGGGTCGCCGAGCGCCGTCTCCGGGTCGAGCACGTGCGCATCGACATGGTCGGCGTGCTGTGCCCGCGGACGGGGCCGGCCGAGGTCGAGCACGTCGCCGGGATCGGCTAGCGCGACCCGTTCCTCGTCCCCAGCCGAGCCGTCGCGCGGGGTTCTCCACAGCAGGCGGTCGGGCACCACCGCAGGGCCCTCCCCGCTCCGAGGATCGAGCCATGACTCCTCACCGCAGGGCCGCCTGATGGCGGTCGCCACCTCCCGCACGATCGCGCTGCAGGGCGCGACCGGCCACCTCATCGACGTCCAGGTGGACGTCTCGCCCGGCATGGTCGCCACGATCCTGGTCGGCCGCCCCGACGCGGCGATCAGCGAGGCCCGCGACCGCTGCCGGATGGCGGTCTCGAACTCGGGGTTCGCCTGGCCGACGACGCGCCGCACGACGATCCTGCTGTCACCCGCCGACCTGCCCAAGCGCGGCACCCACTTCGACCTCGCCATCGCCGTCGCCGTGCTGGCTGCCGCGGTCGACCCGCGCAAGGACGCACCGATCCCGACCGACGACGCGTTGTTCCTGGGGGAGCTGACCCTCGCGGGGGCGCTCCGCCCGGTGCCCGGGGTGCTGCCGATGGTGCTGGCCGCCGCGAGCCACGGGATCCGGCGCGTCTTCGTGCCCGAGCCGCAGGCCGCGGAGGCGGCGCTGGTGCCGGACGTCGCGGTCTTCGGCATGCGGTCGCTGGCCCAGGTGGTGGCCGAGCTCCGTGGCGTCGAGGTGCCCGAGGCGCCGCCGGTCGCGGCGGAGTCGGGGAGCCGGTTGCTCTCGTGGCGAGGACAGGAGCGTCTCGAGGAGGGCGACCTCGCCGACCTCGTGGGGGTGGGGGAGGCGGTGTACGCCGCGGAGGTCGCCGCCGCCGGTGGCCACCACCTGCTGCTGCGGGGCCCGAAGGGCTCGGGCAAGACCACGCTGGCCGAGCGCATCCCCTCGATCCTCCCGGACCTCGACCACGAGGAGGCGCTGGAGCTCACCGCGATCCACTCGCTGGCCGGTGGGCCAGCGGCCACGACCCTGATCCGCCGCCCGCCCTACCTGGCGCCCCACCACGGGGCGAGCCAGGCCAGCATCCTCGGGGGCGGGAGCGGCCGCGCCCGTCCCGGCGCGGTCAGCCGGGCCCACAGCGGCGTGCTGTTCCTCGACGAGTTCCCGCTGTTCTCCAGCACCGTGGTGCAGGGGTTGCGAGAGCCGTTGGAGAGCGGCGAGGTGACGATCGCTCGGGGCGAGGAGACCGCGACCTTCCCGGCGCGAGCGATGGTGGTCCTCGCCGCCAATCCCTGCCCCTGCGGCGAGCGCGACTCGGGCACGGGTGCCTGCACGTGCCCCTCGGTGAAGCTGCGGACCTACCAGGAGAAGCTGGAGGGGCCGGTCGCCGACCGCGTCGACATCCTCCGCGACGTGCGACCGCCGCCGCGGGGGAGCGGCCCCGCGCTCACCGCGGTGACCACCAGTGCGGAGGCGCGGGCGCGCGTGACCGCGGCGCGACGCCGACAGGCGGAGCGGTACGCCGGTGCCAGCTGGCGCCTCAACGGGCACGCGCCGGGTGCCGCGCTCCGCGCGGCGTGGCCCCTCGACGACCGGAGCGCCCGGTGGGTGGAGCAGCACGTCGACGACGGGCTGCTGACGCGCCGAGGTGCGACCCGGGTGCACCGCCTGGCCTGGACCGTCGCGGACCTCGCGGGCTCCGCCGAGCCGAGGCGTCAGCACGTGGACGTCGCCCTGGCCCTGCGGCTCGGCGATCCCCTGCCCGCCGAGCTGGTGGAGCGTGCCGGATGAGCGTCGACGACCGCGAGCGGCTCGCCCGCGTCGCCCTCAGCCAGATCCTGGAGCCGGGCGACGTGCGCCTGCTGGAGGCGGTGCGTCGCGTCGGCGCCGAGGCGGTGCACGAGGCGGTCTGCGAGGCGCACCGCAACCCGGGGCGGGTCGACCGGGCCCTGTCCGGTGTGGCCGCACGCGTCGGCGGGGTCGAGCCCGCACGGCGTCTGGAGCTGGCGATGCGTCAGGGTGCCCGCTTCGTGGTGCCCGGGGACGACGAGTGGCCGACGGCGCTCGACGACCTCGCCGACGTCCCTCCCCTGCACCGGCGGGGCGGAGTTCCGGTCGGCCTGTGGGTGCGGGGGCCGCTGCGGCTCGACCGAGCGGGACGCTCCGTCGCGATCGTCGGCTCGCGGGCGGCGACGACGTACGGCGGTCGCGCGGCCCACGACATCGCCGCCGACGTCGCCGCCGCGGGTCTGTGCGTCGTGTCGGGGGCCGCCTTCGGCGTCGACCAGGCCGCCCACCGGGGTGCCCTCGCCGGCGGCGGCCCGACGATCGCGGTGCTGGCGAGCGGTGTCGACAAGGCCTATCCCGCTGCGCACGCCGCCCTCCTCGACCTCATCGGCGACCACGGCGCCATCGTCTCCGAGGCGCCTCCCGGCCATGCCCCGACGCGGATCCGCTTCCTGGCCCGCAACCGCCTCATCGCGGCCCTGTGCCCGGGCACCGTCGTCATCGAGGCCGCACTGCGCAGCGGGGCGCTCAACACGGCCAGCTGGGCCGAGTCGGTCGGCCGGGTCGTCATGGGCCTCCCGGGGCCTGTCTCCAGCGGGCTCTCCCAGGGCGTGCACGAGCTCATCCGGTCACGCGCGGCACTGCTGGTGACCAGCGGCGCCGAGGTCCTCGAGGCCGTCGGGGCGTCGGGGGAGCACCTCCTCGCCGTACCCCGCGGGCCGGCCCGGCCCCGCGACCGCCTGACGGGGCGGCAGCAGCAGGTGCTCGACGCCGTGCCGGTCCACCGCGGCGCCACGCTGGCCTCGATCGCCCGCGCGGCCGGCGTCACCCCGGCCGACGCGCAGCGCGACATCGCCGAGCTCGACGCCGACGGGTTCGTCGAGCAGAGCGGCTCGGGCTGGCGGCTCGCGCCGCAGCCGGGGAGCGACCCCGGCTGAGGCCGCCGGGCAACCACGCAGGAAAGGGGCACGAACGACGCATCCGGAGTGGATCCGAGCGTCGTTCGTGCCCCCTCGTGCTGCCCCCGCTCGCCGCCCCCGCGGACGTCATGCGGACCGCCGGTCGGGGCCACCGCCTCGCATGACGTCCCGGAGGGGTGGGGTGGCTGGGGTGGGATCGGCGCCGCTGGCGCTGCGCGGGACGTCATGCGGATCGCAGCGCCCGGCCACCGCCTCGCATGACGTCCGCGGGACGGTACGACGCCGGTGGCGCCGCCGACGGCGTCAGATCGCCCGCAGCCCGGCGTGGCCCGACCCGGCGTGGCCCGACCCGGCCCGGCCCGACCCGGCCCGGCCCGACCCGGCCCGGCCCGACCGGGCCCGCGGCTCGACCGCGCCGGCGGTCGACGGCGACACCGCGGCGGGTCGGGCCGGACGGGCCGGACGGGGGCGAGCCGTCGCTCTGCCGCCCAGGCCGTCGAGGGGCACGAGGCGGACGGGGCCGTCGCCGACGAGGCGGAGCGGGTCGAGGTACTGCTCGCCCTCCCGCCACCCCCAGTGCAGGCAGGTGCGGGGCGCGCAGTGCGACCCGGTCGGCTCCACGGTGCCGATCGGGGCGCCGCCGGCCACCGCGTCCCCGACGGAGACCGAGGCCGCGACGGGCTCGTAGGTCGTGCGGGTCGCCCCGTGGCCCACCACGACGACACCCCGCCCGGCGATCCGCCCGGCGAACGCCACCGTCCCCGGCAGCGCGGCGTGGACGGTCTGACCCGGTCGGCCCAGGAGGTCGACGCCGCGGTGGCCCGCGCCGTACGGGTTCGTCGGCGGGTCGAAGCGCGTCACCACGGTCGGCTCCGGACGCAGCGGCCACGAGCCGACGGGGTCGTCCGCCGCGTGCGTGGCTCCGCCGTTCAGCAGCAGGGCAACGAGCGCGAGGGCGGGCAGGACGGCGCGACGAGGGCGGGGCATGCAGGCATCGTGGTGCCCGGGAAGCACGACCGGGCCGGGTGCGAGCCGTCCTGTGGACGAGCGGGCGCTGCGGGCCGGCTGTGGACGATTGGCGTACGACGCGGGCGCGGGTCTAGGCTTGCCGCCGCAGCCCGCTGTGTGGGTTGACTACGCGTGCTCGATGACCGCGACACCTCGCACCGCTCCGGCGGCGCGGTGTGACCGACCGAGGGCGCGGCCTTCAGTCCCGGTGTCCACCGGGTCCGGTCGCGTGCGAGCACCAGGACGACCGACAACCGTCGGTCGTGACAACTGGGAACGATCAGGAGCTCCGCTCCCGGTCCGCGCCTCACGACGTCCGCGTCGTGCCAAGGGCGGACGCAACGGGTGCGCCTCCGGGAGAAGAGAAGAACACCATGGCAGTCGTGACCATGCGCCAGCTCCTCGAGAGCGGCGTCCACTTCGGACACCAGACCCGTCGCTGGAACCCGAAGATGAAGCGGTTCATCCTCACGGACCGCAACGGCATCTACATCATCGACCTCCAGCAGTCGCTGGCCTACATCGACCGCTCCTACGCGTTCGTCAAGGAGACGGTCGCCAAGGGCGGCACGATCCTCTTCGTCGGCACGAAGAAGCAGGCGCAGGAGGCCATCGCGGAGCAGGCCACGCGCGTCGGCCAGCCCTACGTCAACCAGCGCTGGCTCGGTGGCATGCTCACCAACTTTCAGACGGTGCACCAGCGGATCAACCGCCTGAAGGAGCTCGACGAGCTCGACTTCGACAACGTCGCCGGTTCGGGTCGCACCAAGAAGGAGCTGCTGCAGCTCAAGCGCGAGCGCGACAAGCTCGACAAGACGCTGGGCGGCATCCGCGAGATGAGCCGCACGCCCTCCGCCGTGTGGATCGTCGACACGAACAAGGAGCACCTGGCGGTCGAGGAGGCGCGCAAGCTGCGCATCCCGATCATCGGCATCCTCGACTCGAACTGCGACCCCGACGAGGTCGACTTCCCGATCCCGGGCAACGACGACGCGATCCGTGCCGTCGGCCTGCTGACGCGCGTCGTCGCCGACGCGGTCGCCGAGGGCCTCATCGAGCGCTCGGGCGGCAAGGCCGGCGCGACCGCCGAGGAGCCCCTGGCTGCCTGGGAGCGCGAGCTCCTGACGGGCGACGCCGAGCAGGCCGCTGTTGCCGCGACCGGTGGCGAGGCGGGCGACACGCCGGCCGCCGAGGCCACGGGTGCCGCGTCCGAGGCCGCGCAGGCCGACGCCGCTGTCGAGGCCGTCGAGACCGAGGCCGCCCCGGCCGAGTCGACCGAGGCTCCCGCCGAGGCCTGAGCCCCCGGCTCGACCTGACCAGCACCGACGTCGCGCCGGGCTCGCGGACGCGTTCCGCGGGCCCGGCGCGACGTAGCGCCACCCCCCACCCCCGAAGCCAGAGGAAGAAGACACCATGGCCAGCTTCTCTGCCGCTGACGTCAAGAAGCTCCGCGAGCTCACCGCCGCGGGCATGATGGACTGCAAGAAGGCACTGACCGAGACCGACGGCGACTTCGACAAGGCCGTCGAGCTCCTCCGCGTGAAGGGCGCCGCCAAGGCCGCCGCGCGCGGCGCCGAGCGCGAGACCTCCGCCGGTCTCGTCGCCGCGTCGGGCAACGCCCTCATCGAGCTCAAGAGCGAGACCGACTTCGTCGCCAAGAGCGAGGACTTCGTCGCCGCCGCCCAGCAGATCGCGGACGCCGCCGCGGAGGCCAAGCCGGCCGACGCCGAGGCGCTCAAGGCCGTCCCGCTCGCGGACGGCACCGTCGGTTCCCTCGTCGAGGGCCTCGCGGTCAAGATCGGCGAGAAGATCGAGCTCGGCCAGGTCGCCGTGTTCGAGGGCGACACCGTCGTCTACCTCCACCGCCGCTCGGCCGACCTGCCGCCCGCCGTGGGCGTCATCGTCGAGTACTCGGGCGACGCCGAGGCCGCCCGCGGTGCCGCGATGCAGGCCGCCGCGATGCGCCCGCAGTTCCTCACGCGTGACGAGGTCCCCGCGGACGTCGTCGAGAAGGAGCGCGAGATCGCCCAGGCGCAGGCCCAGGAGGAGGGCAAGCCCGAGCAGGTCGCCGCGAAGATCGCCGAGGGTCGCCTCAACGCGTTCTTCAAGGACGTCGTGCTCCTCGAGCAGCCGTCGGTGACGGAGAACAAGAAGTCCGTGAAGCAGATCCTCGACGCCGCCGGCACGACGGTGACGCGCTTCGCGCGCTTCGAGGCGGGCGCCTGATCCGAGGCGTCCCCTCCGGGCACGCGGGCCAGTAAGGTGAGGCCCGCTGTCCACCGGCAGCACAGACCCCGGCAGTGGTCCTCGTGATCCACCGCCACACGAGGAGGCCGGTCCGCATGACGTGCAGAGCACCACGCCGTCACGCGGGCCGGCCTTCGTCGTGCCCGGGCCACCCCCGGACCGAGGCCGACCACGCCGACGCCGACCGCGTCGTCGCGGACCCCGCCCGCACCTGACCGAGCCACCCACGCCGACCCGCCGCAGCGCCGTACCGAAAGGAACCCCGTGCCCGCATACCGCCGCGTCCTCCTCAAGCTCTCCGGAGAGGTCTTCGGAGGAGGGAGCGTCGGCGTCGATCCCGACGTCGTGCAGGAGATCGCCGCCGAGATCGCGTCGGTCGTCGAGGCCGGCGTGCAGGTCGCCGTCGTCACGGGCGGCGGCAACTTCTTCCGCGGGGCGGAGCTGCAGCAGCGGGGCATGGACCGCTCGCGCGCCGACTACATGGGCATGCTCGGCATCGTCATGAACTGCTTGGCGCTGCAGGACTTCCTGGAGAAGCTCGGCGTCGACACGCGCGTGCAGACCGCGATCACGATGGGCCAGGTCGCCGAGCCCTACATCCCGCGCCGCGCGATCCGCCACATGGAGAAGGGCCGCGTCGTCATCTTCGGCGCCGGCATGGGCATGCCGTTCTTCTCCACCGACACCGTCGCCGTGCAGCGCGCGCTCGAGAACAAGTGCGACGCCGTGCTCGTGGCCAAGAACGGCGTGGACGGCGTCTACTCCGCCGACCCCCGCACCAACCCCGACGCGGTCAAGCTCGACACGGTGACCTACGACGAGGCGATCAGCCAGGGCCTGCGGATCATGGACCAGACGGCGTTCGCGCTGTGCGGCGAGAACAAGCTGCCGATGGTCGTCTTCGGCATGCAGCCGCAGGGCAACATCCTGCGCGTCGTGCAGGGTGAGAAGATCGGGACGCTCGTCAGCGCCGAGAGCTGAGCTGAGTCCGCCGCGACCGGCCACGGCCCGGTTGCGGCGGGAACCGAACGTAGACCAGAGTCGCTGGGCGCCAGCCCGACGCGCGACGCGCGCAGATGATGAGGAGCAAGCAGTGATCAACGAGGTCCTGAACGAGGCCGACGGCAAGATGGACAAGTCGGTCGAGGCGACCCGCGAGGAGTTCGCCGCCATCCGCGCCGGCCGTGCCCACCCGAGCATGTTCAACAAGATCGTCGTCGACTACTACGGGTCCCCGACGCCGCTGCAGCAGCTCGCGTCGTTCACGGCGCCCGAGGCCCGCATCATCCTCATCTCGCCCTACGACGTGGGCGCCATGAACGCCATCGAGAAGGCGATCCGCGACTCCGACCTGGGCGTCAACCCGTCCAACGACGGCAAGGTGCTGCGCTGCGTCTTCCCCGAGCTGACCGAGGAGCGCCGCAAGGAGTTCATCAAGGTCGCCCGCACGAAGGCCGAGGAGGGGCGCGTCGCCGTGCGCAACCTGCGCCGCACCGCCAAGCAGAACCTCGAGCGCCTCGAGAAGGACGGCGAGGTCGGCAAGGACGACGTCACCGGTGCCGAGAAGCGCCTCGACGGCCTCACGAAGAAGCACGTCGACGCGATCGACGACCTGCTCAAGGCGAAGGAGTCCGAGCTGCTCGAGGTCTGAGCAGACCGGAACAGCGTGAGCGTGACTCCTCCCGACACCACCGGCACCCCGGCAGCACCCCCCGTGAAGGACCACGGCCGGGCAGGTCGCAACCTGCCCGCCGCGGTCGCCTCCGCGGTGGTGCTCCTGGGTGCCGTCGCCGCGTCCCTGGCGTTCTACAAGACGGCCTTCATGGTGATCGTGGCGATCGCCGTCGTCGTCGCCGTGTGGGAGCTCCACCAGGGCTTCGCGGCGAAGGACATCGACCTCCCCGAGCAGCCGCTGATGGTCGGTGGCGTCGTCATGGTCGTGGTCGCCTACTTCTTCGGGCCCCCGGCCCTCGTCACCGCGACGGCGGTGACCGGCCTGGCGATCATGCTGTGGCTCCTGCACCGGGGGGTCGACGGCTACGTGCGCAACGCGTCGGCCGCGATCTTCGCGCTCATCTACATCCCGTTCCTCGGCTCCTTCGTCGCGCTGCTGCTGGCGGAGGGCGGCTCGACCGGCTTCGAGGGGTACGACGACGGCGTGCGCGGCGTCATCGTCTTCGTGCTGGTGACGATCGCCTCCGACATCGGGGGGTACGTCGCGGGCGTGCTCTTCGGCAAGCACCCGATGGCCCGTGTGATCTCGCCCAAGAAGTCGTGGGAGGGCTTCGCGGGCTCCGCGGTCGCCTGCGTGGTCGTGGGGTGGCTGCTCGTCGTGTACCTCCTCGACGGCGACTGGTGGGTCGGCATCTGCCTCGGTCTCATCACGGTCGTCATGGCCACGCTCGGCGACCTCTGCGAGTCGGTCATCAAGCGCGACCTCGGCATCAAGGACATGAGCCAGGTGATCCCGGGCCACGGCGGCCTCATGGACCGGCTCGACTCGCTGCTCGCCACCGTCGCCCCGACGTGGCTGCTGCTGCACTACCTGGTCTTCTGACCCCCGGCGTGCCGTGCGCCCGCCGCTCGTGCCGGCACTAGGGTGAGCGCCGACGAGAGGGGGTCGCACCGTGCGAGCCAAGTGGGTGGCGGTCGCCGTCGCGGGCGCCGGAGCCGCGTACGCCGCGGAGCGGGCCCGCCGCGGACGTGACGCCGTGCCGGTCGGTGCGGCAGCCCCCGCCGCGTCGCCGGTGGCACCCGTGGCCCCGGCGGCTCCGACGGTCGTCGACGCGCCCGAGCCGGTCGTCGACGCGCCCGAGCCGGTCGTGCCGCCCGAGCCCGTCGCGGACGAGGTGCTGACCGCCACCGGTGCACTGGAGCCGGTGCGCGACGTCCCTCGGGAGCCGGAGCCCGAGCCGGAGCCCGAGCCGGAGCCCGAGTCGGAGCCCGAGTCGGAGCCGGAGCCCGAGCCGGAGCCCGTCGTGCCCCCGACGGTCGCGGCGCCGGTGGTCCGCGCCGTACCGGAGCCGGAGGTCGAGCCCGGCCGCGACGAGGACGAGGACGAGGAACCCGGGTCGACCAAGGTCGCGCTCAGCGGGTTCTACGTCGGGCTGGTCTGCATGCTGTTCGCGCCGGTGCTCTACTTCAGCGCCACGGACTGGCTGTTCGACGCGGAGACGTCGGCCGAGCTGACGCCGTTCGTGCTGCTGCTCCTGGCGGTCCCGGCGATCCTGGTGGCGCTGCCGCGCACGCGGCGGTTCGGGCTCTACATGGTGCTCGGGCTCGCCCTCACGGGCGTCGTGGTCGCGACCACCGCGATCGTCGTGCTGTTCCTGCTCATCGGCGTGGGCTGACACCGTCGCCGGAGCCCCTCGGCTCACGTTTCGGCGCAGACGTGGCCGCGGTGGGATGATCGGGGGGCGATGTCCGAGAACACCCCCACGCCCGAGCCCCAGCGCACCTCCCTGCCCCTCGTGATGGAGGCCCCGCGGGGGCGCGCGAAGCCGCCGCGCCACCTGGCCGACCTCGACGAGGCCGGGCGCAAGGCGCTGCTCGAGGAGTCCGGCCTGCCGGGCTTCCGGGCGAAGCAGCTCTCGAACCACTACTTCGCGCGCCTGACCTCCGACCCGGCCGAGATGACGGACCTGCCGGCGGCCCAGCGCGAGGAGCTGGCCGCGGCGCTGTTCCCGCGCCTGCTGACGCCCGTGCGCACGATGGAGGCCGACAAGGGCACCACCCGCAAGACGCTGTGGCGACTCTTCGACGGGGCGCTCGTGGAGTCGGTGCTGATGCGCTACCCCCAGCGGGCCACCATCTGCGTGTCGAGCCAGGCCGGCTGCGGCATGGCGTGCCCGTTCTGCGCGACGGGCCAGGGCGGCCTGCAGCGCAACATGAGCGCCGCCGAGATCGTGGACCAGGTCGTCGACGGTGCTCGCGCCATGGCGCGCGGCGAGATCGCCGGCGGCCCGGGACGCCTCTCCAACGTGGTCTTCATGGGCATGGGGGAGCCGCTCGCCAACTACAAGGCGGTCGTGGCGGCCGTGCACCGGCTGACCGACCCGGCGCCGGCGGGCCTCGGCCTCTCCGCCCGCAACGTCACGGTCTCGACGGTCGGTCTCGTGCCGCGCATCCTGCAGCTGGCGGAGGAGGGCGTGCCGGTCACGCTCGCCCTGAGCCTGCACGCGCCCGACGACGAGCTGCGCAACGACATCGTCCCGATCAACACGCGCTACTCGGTAGCGGAGACGGTCGACGCCGCCTGGGAGTTCGCGCGCCGCACGAAGCGCCGCGTGTCGGTGGAGTACGCGATGATGCGCGACGTCAACGACCAGGCGTGGCGGGCCGACCTGCTCGCCGACGTGCTCAACGCGCGCGGTGACTGGGGCTGGGTGCACGTCAACCTGATCCCGCTCAACGAGGTGCCCGGGTCGCGCTTCACGCGGTCGCGCGACGCCGACACGGCCGAGTTCGTGCGCCGGCTCGAGGCCAAGGGCATCAGCACGACGATCCGCGACACCCGCGGCGACGACATCGACGCCGCCTGCGGCCAGCTGGCCGCCGCGGAGTAGGCGCCCTCCCGCACCCGCAGCCGTTCCGCCAGCGCGGTGGATCGCTGAGCACCCGTCTGCTCAGCGATCCACCGCGCTGTCGTTCGTGACGGCCCGGGTGAACGCCGCATGACGCGGAGGCAGCGGCGTCCCGTGGAGGTTCCCGCCCGGTTCAACTGGCGTCCACCGGCGCCGCCCCGCGTGGTTCCGGCCCGCTCCTAGCGTCCGATCCGTCAGTGAGCGCACAGCGACGACGACTGTGCACCGACGGAGGAGGACCGCCGCATGCGGCTGCACCGTTCGAGCCCGAGCACCGTCACGCACCTCCCGCGCCGCGGCGACCGCCTGCGGGTGCTGGTCGTCAGCGAGTCGTTCCTCCCGCAGGTCAACGGGGTCACCAACTCCGTGCGGCGGGTGCTGGAGCACCTCGCGGCCGAGGGGCACGAGGCCGAGCTGGTGGCGCCGACCGGGCCCGCGACGTACGCGGGGTTCCCCGTCACCATCTGCCGGGGTGCGCACCTGCCGTTCTACCGCGACTTCCGCATCGGTCTGGAGACCCAGCGCCGGCTGCGGGCGGCGATGGAGCGGTTCCGTCCGGACGTCGTGCACATCGCCTCGCCGGCCACGCTGGGCTACCAGGCGGCGCGCGCTGCGGCGGACCTCGGCATCCCCACGGTCGCGATCTACCAGACGGACCTCGTCGGCTTCGCGGACCGCTACGGCATCGCGGGCGGCACGCGGGCGATGTCCTACCTCACGCGCCGCATCCACACGAGCGTCGACCGCACGCTCGCTCCCTCGACCGCCAGCCTCCGTCAGCTCGAGCAGATGGAGGTGCCCGGTCTGGGCCGCTGGCCACGCGGGGTCGACCTCACGCAGTTCGACCCCGCGTGTCGCGACGACGAGCTCCGGCGGCGGCTCGCCCCGGACGGCGAGCTGCTGGTCGGCTACGTCGGTCGCCTCGCGCCGGAGAAGGAGCTCGAGCTGCTGACGCACGTCGACCGGCTGCCCGGCGTGCGGGTGGTGATCGTGGGGGGCGGTCCGGAGGAGGAGCGCCTGCGGGCGCTGCTGCCGGACGCCGCGTTCCTCGGTGTGCTGCACGGTGCGGAGCTGGCCGCGGCATACGCCAGCCTCGACGTCTTCGTCCACACCGGTCGTCACGAGACCTACTGCCAGGCCGCGCAGGAGGCGCTGGCCTCGGGGGTCCCGGTCGTGGCGCCGCGGGCCGGCGGGCCGATCGACGTGGTGGACGACGGCACGGCGGGCTACCTCTACGAGCCGGGGAACGGCGCGGCGATGGCGACCTACGTGCGCATGCTCCACGAGAACGCGCCCCTCCGTCGTCGCGCGGCCGTTGCTGCGCGCCGCAGCGTCGAGGGTCGGTCCTGGGCGGCGGTCAACGCGCTGCTGGTGCGGCACTACCGCGAGGTGGTCGCCGACCGCCGTGCCGTCCGGGCGGCACGGGCGGCCTGATCCGCGGCCGGTCGCCACTAGGCTCCGGAGGGTGACGAACCTCGCCTTCGACGCCCTCGACCTCCACGTGATCCGCGGCCGTGCCGAGGCGCCGGCCGTCTCGACGCCCGACCGCGAGGTCGACTTCGCGACGGTCCTGGAGGAGGTCGGGGCCCTTGCCGGGGCGATGCGGGCGCTCGGCGTGACGCCGGGGGCGTCGGTGCTGGTGGCGCTCATGGACGAGTACGACGAGCTGCTGGCCTTCCTCGCCACCCTCCGTCTCCGGGCGGTCCCGGTGCTGGTCGACCGGGTGCACGCCTCGGTGACGGTCGATCCCGAGTCGGCGCCGGCCGCGCACCTCCCCTCCGCGGCGACGCTCGCCGTCCGGCACCGCCCCCACCTGGTGGTGTCGGCCGCGCCGTGGCCCGGCCACGTGCACCGTCCGGGGGCCGTGCTCTACCGGGGGCCGGAGCCGCAGGACCCCGAGAGGGAGGTCGCCTGGGAGCTCGCGCTGCGGGCGGGGCGCACCGACCCGGCACCCGCCTCGCGCGCCGAGGAGGTCGACGGGCCCGCGGCCGACGTCCACGCGGCGGCCGCCGAGGCGTGCGCGTACGTCGTCGGCAACCGTGCGGTGCTGCACCGCGAGGTGCCCGAGGTGGGCACCCAGATCGGTCGCCGGCTGGGCGGGCTGCTCGGCGGCCGCCCCGTGACGCTGGGGCGCTGAGACGCCCGGGTCAGGCGCGGTCGACGGCCATCTCGCCGAGCTCGGACCAGTCGTCGGCGTCGACGTCCTGGCTGACGATGCGCGGGGTCGACGCCAGGTAGCGCGGGAGCTTCTCCTGCGCCGCCCGGAAGTGGTCGGACTGCACGTGCGCCGCGCCGGCGTCGCCGTCGTCAAAGGCCTCGACGAGCACGTACTGGTGCGGGTCCTTCACCGAGCGCGACCAGAAGAACCACTTGCAGCCGGGCTCGGCGTTGCAGGCCTCGGTGAACTCGCGGGAGATCTCGGGCCAGTCGTCGGCGTGCTCGGGCAGGACGTCGAACACCGCGGTGATGAAGATCAAGGTCGCTCCTCGGGTCAGGATCTGGGTCGTCCGCCAGTCTGCCGGGAGCCCCGAAGCCGGGGCGGGCGCGGACGGACGCGCCCCAGTGCGTCCGTCCGCCCCACGCCATGCTTGCAGATTCCTTGAAGATTCGTGGAGATCTGCTTGAGGTCGTCAACGATGGCGGGCGCCGGGGGTCACGGCGTGCGGTCGGCCTGCCAGACTCCGCCCGTGACCTCGACGCTCTCGTCCTCGCCGTCCGCACCACGCGCAGGGGGCGGTACCGCCCGGGACCGCCGCGACGTCGTCGTGCTCGGGTCCACCGGGTCGGTCGGTACCCAGGCGCTCGAGCTGGCCCGCCGCCACCCCGACCGCTACCGGGTGGTGGGCCTGACGGCCGGAGGGTCCAACCCGGAGCTGTTCGAGCAGCAGGTGGCGGAGTTCGCGCCGGCGTACTCCGGGCTGGGGGAGGAGGCCTCCGTCGAGGCCGCCGGGCTCGAGGCCGACGTCGTGCTCAACGCGATCACCGGCGCGGTCGGACTGCGCCCCACCCTCGCGGCGCTCGAGGCCGGGTCGACCCTGGCGCTGGCCAACAAGGAGTCGCTCATCATCGGCGGCCCGCTCGTCGTGGGCGCGGCCGCTACCGGCCAGATCGTGCCGGTCGACTCGGAGCACTCGGCCGTCGCCCAGTGCCTGCGCGGCGGCCGGGCCGACGAGGTGCGACGGCTGGTGCTGACCGCGTCGGGCGGCCCGTTCCGCGGCCGCTCCCGCGCGGAGCTGGCGGACGTCACGCCGGCGGAGGCCCTGCAGCACCCGACGTGGGCGATGGGGCCGGTCATCACCGTCAACTCCGCCACGCTCGTCAACAAGGGCCTCGAGGTGATCGAGGCGCACCTGCTCTTCGGGCTGCCGTTCGACCGCATCGACGTGGTGGTCCACCCGACGAGCGTCGTGCACTCCATGGTGGAGTTCGTCGACGGCTCGACCCTCGTGCAGGCGAGCCCGCCCACGATGATGATCCCCATCGCCCTGGGCCTCAGCTGGCCCGACCGTGTCCCCGACGCGGCGCCGGCCGTCGACTGGTCACGGCCCGAGACCTGGGAGTTCCACCCGCTCGACGACGAGGCCTTCCCCGCGGTCGACCTGGCCCGCCGGGCCGGTGCGGCGGGGTCGACCGCCCCGGCCGTCTACAACGCGGCCAACGAGGTGTGCGTCGAGGAGTTCCTGGCCGGTCGCCTGCCGTTCGTCGACATCGTGCCGACGGTGGCCAGCGTTCTGGGGCGTCACGACGTACCCTCGATCGAGCCGCTCACCGTCGACGCCGTCCTGGACGCCGATGCCTGGGCTCGCGAGACCGCCCGGTCCCTGCTCGGGACGGCCTCGGCCTAGCAGACCCGCACGACCCGCTCCGCACACCGAAGGACCGTCATGACCGCCGCCCTGCTCTACACCCTCGGTGTCGTCGTCTTCGTGGTGGCGATCCTGGTCTCGATCGCCCTGCACGAGCTCGGCCACATGATCCCGGCGAAGGCGTTCGGCGGGAAGGTGACGCAGTACTTCGTCGGCTTCGGCCCGACGGTCTGGAGCAGGCAGGTCGGCGAGACGGAGTACGGCGTCAAGGCGATCCCGCTCGGCGGCTACGTCAAGATCGTGGGGATGCTGCCGCCCGGCGCCGACGACCTCGCGGAGCAGGCCGGGGTGGATCCCGGCGGCGAGCCCGTCTACCGGGTCCGCAAGTCCAACACCGGCATGTTCACCCAGCTGGTGAGCGACGCGCGGGCCGCCGAGTGGGAGACCATCGGCCCCGAGGACGCCGACCGGCTCTTCTACAAGATGCCGCCCTGGAAGAAGATCGTCGTGATGGCGGCGGGTCCGACCGTCAACATCGCGATCGCCTTCGGCATCTTCGCGGGCGTCTTCGCGACGTACGGCAACCCCGACGACCAGCGCACCACCACGACGGTGGGGGCGATCTCCCAGTGCGTCGTGCCCTACGCCGAGTCCGGTCGCGAGTGCACGGCGGACGACGACCCGGTCACGCCGGCCGTGGCGGCGGGACTGCAGCCCGGGGACGAGATCGTCGCCTTCAACGGCACGCGGATCGGCGACTGGCGCCAGATGCAGGACCTCATCCGCGGCAACTCCGACGGCGAGGCGCAGATCGTCGTCGAGCGCGACGGCCGCGAGCTCACGCTGACGACGAACACGACGGTCACGGCGCGCCCCAGCAACGACGAGGACGCGGACCCGGCGGCGACCACCGAGGTCGGCTTCCTCGGCGTCACGCCGACGACCGAGCTCGGGACCGGCGGCCCGATCTACACGCTGGACCAGATGGGCACCATGGCGGTGCGCACCGTGGAGGCGCTCGTGCAGCTGCCGGCCAAGGTGTTCGGCGTCGGCAGGGCCATCGTCGGCCTCCAGGAGCGCGACCCCGAGAGCCCCGTCTCGATCGTGGGCGGCGGACGGATCGCCGGCGAGACCACGGCCCTCGAGGAGTTCCCGGTGCAGGAGAAGGTGGTCTTCCTGCTCCTGCTCATCGCCGGCTTCAACTTCTTCATCGGCATGTTCAACTTCATCCCGCTGCTGCCGCTCGACGGCGGCCACATCGCGGGCGCGGCGTACGAGGGCGTCCGCCGGCGGCTCGCCCGCCTGCGGCGTCGGCCCGACCCGGGGTACGTCGACGTGGCGCGGCTGCTGCCGGTGGCGTACGTCGTCGGCTCGGCCATCCTCGTCATGGGTGTCGTGCTCATCGTCGGCGACCTCGTGGTGCCGCTCAGCCCGTACTCCTGATCCGCGCTCGCCGCTCGGTGCCGGGGCTCGCCGAGTCGGTGGGGTGGGGGAGCGCCGCGTAGCATCGAGCCCATGAGCTCTGTCGCCCTCGGCATGCCCGCGGCCCCGCCGCCGGTGCTCAGCCCGCGCCGCACCACCCGCCAGATCAAGGTCGGCTCCGTCGGCGTCGGGAGCGACCACCCGATCTCGGTGCAGTCGATGACCACCACGCTGACGTCCGACGTCAACGCGACCCTCCAGCAGATCGCCGAGCTGACGGCATCGGGCTGCGACATCGTCCGGGTCGCGTGCCCGAGCCAGGACGACGCCGACGCGCTCCCGGCCATCGCGCGGAAGTCGCAGATCCCGGTCATCGCCGACATCCACTTCCAGCCGAAGTACGTCTTCGCCGCCATCGAGGCCGGGTGCGCCGCCGTGCGCGTCAACCCGGGCAACATCCGGAAGTTCGACGACCAGGTCAAGGAGATCGCGCAGGCCGCGACCGACCACGGCACGTCGATCCGGATCGGCGTCAACGCCGGGTCGCTCGACAAGCGGCTGCTCGAGAAGTACGGCAAGGCGACCCCCGAGGCGCTCGTCGAGTCGGCCGTCTGGGAGGCGTCGCTGTTCGAGGAGCACGGCTTCCGGGACTTCAAGATCTCCGTGAAGCACAACGACCCGGTCGTCATGGTGCGGGCCTACGAGCTGCTCGCTGAGGCCGGCGACTGGCCGCTCCACCTCGGCGTGACCGAGGCGGGCCCGGCGTTCCAGGGCACCATCAAGTCGGCGACGGCTTTCGGGGCGCTGCTGAGCCAGGGCATCGGCGACACGATCCGCGTCTCCCTCTCCGCCCCGCCGGTGGAGGAGGTCAAGGTCGGTTTGCAGATCCTCGAGTCGCTCAACCTGCGCCCCCGTCGGCTCGAGATCGTCTCCTGTCCGAGCTGCGGTCGCGCGCAGGTCGACGTCTACACGCTGGCCGAGCAGGTCACCGCCGGCCTCGACGGGCTCGAGGTGCCGCTGCGCGTCGCCGTCATGGGCTGCGTCGTCAACGGGCCCGGCGAGGCCCGCGAGGCCGACCTCGGTGTCGCCTCCGGCAACGGCAAGGGCCAGATCTTCGTCAAGGGCGAGGTCATCAAGACCGTGCCCGAGAGCCAGATCGTGGAGACCCTCATCGAGGAGGCCATGCGGATCGCCGAGAGCATGGAGCCCGTCGAGGGCGCTGCTGCCGAGGTCTCCGTCTCCTGATCTGACGGTACGACGCGGGCCCGTCCCCGAGATCTGTGCACGTGGTGCAGGTCGGGGGTCGGGCCCGTCGTCGTTGGTGACCAGTTCGGATCGGTGCGCTGGGCGACGTTGTCTGGGGGGTGGCGCTTGCTCGCGTCTCCGGTCGCGCGTCGATCCGAGAAATGTGCGCCTGGTGCGGCCCGGGGGCCGGACCCGCTGTCGTAAATGACCACTTGCTGGGCCTGCGCGTGGCGCGTTGCTCGGGCTTGGTGGCTATCCGGCGGGTCCTGCCGAGAAAGGGTCACGGACGACGGACCGGGGGGCGGTTCCAGTGTCGTTGGTGACCCTTTGCTGTGGGTGGTGGCGGGTGGTCACCCCGTGAGGACGGGGGTGGCTTCGCGGACCTGGAGGTCAAGGGTGGGGCTGGGCATGTCGACGGTGCCCTGGACGCGTTGCCAGTCGCGTCCGTCGACGCGGAAGTCGGCGGACCAGGTGGTGGTGAGGGTGGTGGGGTAGGTGCCGGTGCGGGTGTAGACGTGGGTGATGTCGAGGTCGGGGTAGGGCGCGCCGGGGGTGGTGGTGGTCGTGGTGGTGCCGTCGCCGAAGTCCCAGGTGTAGGTGGTGGGGGTGATGTCGAGCTCGACGGTGTAGCCGAGGACGGTGACGGTGGTGGTGAAGGGTTGGGTGGTGGTGAAGAAGTTGGTCGCGAGGTTGACCAGGGTGGTGCCGTCGGGGGGTTGGATCTGGAGGACGGTCTGGGGCAGGGGTACGTCGCGGAAGGCTTGGTAGACCGCGGCGTTGATGACGGCGGTGGGGTCCTGGCCGGGGGTGGGGGTGCAGTTGCTGGGCAGCGTCATGTCGGTCAGCGCGTAGGCGAAGTGGGTGACCATCGTGAATTCGCCCTCGGCGCATGGGGTCGGCGCGAAGCACGTGAGGCCGTTGAACCCGGTGGTGCAGGCGGTCGTCGCGAGGTAGTCCACGCGAGCCTCGACGATGTCACCTCTGGTGATGGGCTGGCTGGCGACGACTTCTCGGTCCTCTTGAACTCGACCGGCCTCGGCTTCGCTCAGCTCGACAATCACGGCGAAGGCGTCGACACCCGGGTCGACCTTCGTGTCGTCATCTGCGGCGGCGGTAGGCGTCAACAGACAGATCGCGAGCAACGGTCCAAAGCCCATCATCCCGCCGCCTCCGCGGTCAGCCACGCGACGGACCAACCCTCGGGTCCCCGACCGAGACCGAACGTGGCCGTCCCATGAGGTTCGCTTGACTCGCCCGCGATGGTGATCGAAGCGGTGACGACGACATCGGCCTGGTCGTCGGATACAGGCGCTGCACGTAGGTCCGACGGTGTCCACTGGCCCTCTGTCTCGGGCCCACCCTCCTCCTGGATGCTGTCGATCAATGCCGCGCAGGTGATGCACCGGGGATCGACGAGCGCCTCCACCGGTCCAGACTCCCCAGTCATCAGGCCGTAATTGAGCAGCTCCACCCAGTGCTCCACGAACGCCACGGCGGCCGCGTCACCCTCGCCCCGCGCCTCCTCCGGCATCACCGGAACGGCCGGCGCCGAGGTCGCCGCTGACGAGGACGTCGCCGCAGCCGACTCCGACGCCGACGACGAGGGCCACGGCCCCGCCTCCTCCGTCTCGCCCCCGCCACCGGTGCACGCCGCGAGCAGCGACGTACCGACGACGAGTCCGACCAACCTGCCTCCACGGCACTGCATGCGACCCTCCGACGAGCCCGCGTCGACGCGCCCGATCGCGTCGACAACCACGGCAAATCTAGGACAGCCCGGACCTACCCGACCACCCCCGCGTGCCGCCCTGTGGATGACGGGGCGCCCTCGCCTAGGCTCGCAGCGTGGTGCTGACGAAGCAGGGGGTCCGGGTGCTGGGCCCGGCCGACCTCGACGAGTTCCTCGCGCTCGTCGAGCGCGACCCCGTCATCAACGTCTTCGTCGACCACCGAGCCCGCACGACGCGTCTGCAGCCGCGCTGGCTGGGCGGTGAGGTGTGGGGCCACTACGACGCCGGCGACCTGGTCGCGGCGTGCCACGTCGCCGCCAACCTGGTGCCGGTCAACGCCGACGCCGAGGCGGTGCGGGCGTTCGCGGCCCACGCCCCCGAGCGCATCCGCTCGGTGTCGACGATCGTGGGCCCGCAGCCCGCGGTGGACGTCTTCTGGAGCAGCGTCTCGCCCCGGTGGGGCGCTCCCCGCGAGATCCGCTTCGCGCAGCCGCACCTGGAGATCGGTGACACGCCCCTGGTCGCGCCCGACCCCGAGGTGCGCCGGACGACCACGGCCGACATGGACGCGCTCTACCCGGCGTGCGTGGCGATGTACACCGAGGAGGTCGGCGTCTCCCCCGAGCGCGGGGGCGGCGCGGAGCTCTACCGCGCACGGGTGGCCCAGCTCGTCGCGCGGGGTTGGTCGTTCGCGCGCTTCGACGACCGGGGCCGCGTCATCTTCAAGGCGGAGGTGGCGTGCACGTCGCCCCACGCCGCGCAGGTGCAGGGTGTCTGGGTGGCGCCCGAGCACCGGCGCGCCGGGCTGGCGACGGCCGGCATGGCGGCCGTCGTGGAGACGGTGCGCGCCGAGATCGCCCCGGTGGTCTCGCTCTACGTCAACGAGTGGAACACCGGGGCGCGGCTGGCCTACGAGCGCGTCGGCTTCGTGGAGACGGCGCGCTTCACGACCGTGATGTTCTGACGGCGTCCCTCAGCGACGCGGGTCGACGAGGATCTTGACCGCCGTCTCGTTGCGGTGGATCAGCGTGTCGAACCCGGCGTCGACGAGCTCGTCGAGCCCGATGACCCCGGTGATGAACGGCTTCAGGTCGACCTTGCCCTCGCGCGCCAGCGCGATCGTGGCGGGGTGGGAGTTGACGTAGGCGATCGTGCCCCGCAGGTCGAGCTCCTTGAGCACCAGCTTCTGCACGTCCAGCTCGCCGCGGTGGCCCCAGATGGAGACCACGACCACGACGCCGCGCGGCTTCGTCGCCTCCACGAGCGTGTCGAGGGCCGGCTGCACGCTCGTGGCCTCGAACGCGATGTCCGCGCCCACCCCGTCGGTGAGGGCGAGCACCTCCGCGACGACGTCCTGCGTCGTCGGGTCGAGCACGTGCTGGGCGACGCCGGTCTCGAGCGCCTTCCGGCGGCGCAGCGGACTGGGCTCGGAGATGATCACGGTGATGCCCTCGGCCCGGAGCACGGCCGCCGTGAGCAGGCCGATCGGCCCGGCGCCGGTGATGAGCGCGACGTCGCCCGCCGAGCCGCCCGAGCGCTGGAAGGCGTGGTAGCCGACGGCGAGCGGCTCGATCAGCGCCGCCTCGTCCAGGGGCAGGTCGCCGACCGGGTGCACCCAGCGGCGCTGCACCACGATCCGCTCCGACAGGCCCCCGCCGCGGCCGCCGAGGCCGATGAAGTTCATGTCGGGGGAGAGGTGGTAGGAGTCGTTGGCGGTGCTGGTGTCGACGTCGTCGCGCACGATGTAGGGCTCGACCACGACGCTGTCGCCGACCGCGAGGTCGTCGACGCCCTCGCCGAGCGCGTAGACCGTCCCCGACATCTCGTGGCCCAACGTGATCGGCGCCGCTTCGCCCGAGATCGGGTGCGGGTGGCCGTGCGGGGGGACGAAGATCGGCCCGTCGAGGTACTCGTGCAGGTCCGTGCCGCAGATGCCGCAGAACGCGACCTCGATGCCGACGGTCCCCGGCGCGACGACCGGCTCCGGCACCTCCTCGATGCGGATGTCGCCACGGTCGTGGTAGCGCGCTGCCTTCATCTCGGTGCCCTTCGTCGCGGGTGGGTGCGGGATCACCGACGCACGCTAGGTACGCCGCGGTGCCGGCGACAGCGCTGCACGGCGTTGCGTCGCCGGGTCGGGTCCTCGGCCGCCCGGTGACCGGCCGGTAACGTTGCCGTCCATGACCTCGACCGACGTCCAGCCGCTCAGCCCGACCGCGCGGGGCCTCGCCGCCGCCTTCGCCGTCTCCGGCGTCGTCCACCTCGTGCGTCCCGAGACGTTCACGCCGCTGATGCCCAAGGCCCTGCCTGCGCACACCGAGCTCATCAAGGGCTCCGGCGTGGCCGAGCTGGCGTGCGCCGCCGGGCTGCTCCACCCCCGCACGCGGCAGGTGGCCGGCCTGGCCAGCGCCGCCCTGCTGGTCGGCGTGTTCCCGGGCAACGTCACGATGGCCTGGCGGGCCCGCCGGAGCCGCAACGCGGCGTACCGCTGGGGCACCGTCGCGCGCCTGCCGCTGCAGGTGCCGCTCGTGCGCGCCGCCCTGCGCGCCGGCCGCTGAGGCCGCGCGGCGCCCCGGGAAACCCCTGCACGGCGTCGCCGCACCCGCCAGTAGCCTTCGTCCCATGATCCTGCGCATGTCCCAGCTGTTCGTCCGCACGCTCCGCGACGATCCCGCCGACGCGGAGGTGCCGAGCCACCGGCTGCTGGTCCGCGCGGGCTACATCCGTCGTGCGGCGCCGGGCATCTACACGTGGCTGCCGCTGGGGCTGCGCGTCTACCGCAAGGTCGAGCAGATCGTGCGCGACGAGATGGACGTGATCGGCGCGCAGGAGCTGCAGTTCCCCGCACTGCTGCCCAAGGAGCCCTACGAGGCGACGAACCGCTGGACGGAGTACGGCGACGGCATCTTCCGCCTGCAGGACCGCAAGGGTGCCGACTACCTCCTGGGCCCCACCCACGAGGAGATGTTCACCCTCACGGTGAAGGATCTCTACTCGTCCTACAAGGACCTCCCGGTCTGGCTCTACCAGATCCAGACGAAGTACCGGGACGAGGCGCGTCCGCGTGCCGGCCTCATGCGCGGGCGGGAGTTCGTCATGAAGGACTCCTACTCCTTCGACATCGACGACGCCGGGCTCGAGCGCTCCTACGAGGCCCACCGCTCGGCGTACGTCCGCATCTTCGACCGCCTCGGGTTCGACTACGCGATCGTGAAGGCCACCTCCGGCGCGATGGGCGGCTCGCGGAGCGAGGAGTTCCTCGCGCGCCTCGACGTGGGCGAGGACACCTACGTGCGCAGCCCCGGGGGGTACGCCGCGAACGTCGAGGCCGTCACGACCCCGGCGCCCGACCCCCTGCCGTACGACGACGTGCCCGCCGCCCACGCCGAGGACACGCCCGCGACCCCGACCATCGCGACGCTGGTCGACCACCTCAACGAGGCGCACCCCCGCGAGGACCGGCCCTGGACCGCGGCGGACACGCTGAAGAACGTGCTCCTCATGCTGACCCACCCCGACGGCACCCGTGAGCCGCTCGCGGTCGGTCTCCCGGGTGACCGCGAGGTCGACCAGAAGCGGCTCGAGGGCCAGCTCGAGCCCATCGAGGTCGCGCCCATGACCGACGAGGAGCTGAAGGAGCACCCCGCGCTGGTCAAGGGCTACATCGGGCCCGCGCACGAGGGTCGCACCATCCTGGGCGAGGAGTCCGAGTCGGGCATCCGCTACCTCGTCGACCCGCGCGTCGTCACCGGCACGCGGTGGGTGACCGGCGCGAACGTCGAGGGCCAGCACGTCATCGACCTCGTCGCCGGCCGCGACTTCACGCCCGACGGGACGATCGAGGCGGCCGAGGTGCGCGCCGGCGACCCCGCCCCCGACGGGTCCGGGCCGCTCGAGCTCGCCCGCGGCATCGAGATGGGTCACGTGTTCCAGCTCGGCCGCAAGTACGCCGAGGCGCTGGGCCTCAAGGTGCTCGACGAGAACGGCAAGCTGGTCACCGTGACGATGGGCTCCTACGGCATCGGTGTCTCCCGGGCCGTCCCCGTCATCGCGGAGTACAACCACGACGACGCCGGTCTCGTGTGGCCCCGCGAGGTGGCCCCGGCGGACGTGCACGTCGTTGCGGCGGGCAAGGGCGAGGAGCTGTTCGCCGCCGCGGAGCGGATCAGCACGGAGCTCTCGGCGGCCGGGCTCGACGTGGTCTACGACGACCGTGCCGGGAAGGTGAGCCCGGGCGTGAAGTTCAAGGACGCGGAGCTCATCGGCATCCCGACGATCGTCGTGGTCGGCAAGGGCCTCGCCGACGGCGTGGTCGAGATCAAGGACCGCCGCAGCGGGGAGCGCGAGGAGGTCGCGGTCGACGCCGTGGTCGAGCGCACCCTCGCCGCCGTCCGCGGCTGAAGCCGGAGCCCGGTCGATGGCCCACGCGGACCGCATCACCTGCCCCGTCCTCTCCACCCGCGTCACGACGGCGGAGGAGGCGGCCCGTCACGTCACGCACGGCATGTCGGTCGGCATCAGCGGCTTCACCGGGGCCGGGCACCCTAAGGCGGTGCCCGGCGCGCTCGCCGACCGGATCGCGGTCGCCCACTCCCGCGGCGAGGAGTTCCGCATCGGGCTGTGGTCGGGCGCCTCGACGGCCCCGGAGGTCGACGGGCGGCTCGCCGAGGTGCACGGGTTGCACAAGCGGCTGCCCTACAACGGCGACCCGACCCTGCGGCGGCTCATCAACACGGGCGAGGTGGACTACGTCGACGCCCACCTCTCCCACACGGCGCAGCAGGCGTGGTTCGGCTTCTACGGCCCGCTCGACGTCGCGATCGTCGAGGTCGCGGCCGTGCTGCCCAACGGGCTGCTCGTGCCCGGCAGCTCGGTCGGCAACAACAAGGCCTGGCTGGAGCGCGCCGAGAAGGTCGTCCTCGAGGTCAACCACTGGCAGCCCCGGGACCTCGAGGGGTTCCACGACGTCTACTACGGCACGGCCCTGCCGCCGCACCGCCTGCCGATCCAGATGACGCACCCCATGCAGCGGATCGGCGACCCCTACCTGCGGGTCGACCCCGCGAAGGTCGTCGCGGTCGTGGAGACGAACGCCCCCGACCGCAACTCCCCGCTCAACCCGCCCGACGACGCCTCCCGCGACATGGCGGGCTTCCTCGTCGACTTCTTGCGCCACGAGGTCGCCGCCGGCCGCATCCCCCCGAACCTGCTGCCCCTGCAGTCGGGGGTCGGCAACGTCGCCAACGCGGTGATGGAGGGCCTGCTCACGGCCGAGTTCACGGGCATGACCGCCTTCACCGAGGTCATCCAGGACGGGCTGCTCGACCTGCTCGACGCGGGCAAGCTCGACGCGGTCTCGGCGACCTCGTTCGGCCTGTCCGAGGACGGGGCCCGGCGCTTCCTCGCCGACCCCGGGCACTACAAGGGCCGGATCCTGCTGCGCAGCCAGGAGATCTCCAACCACCCGGAGCTGGTGCGGCGGCTCGGCGTGATCGCCGTCAACGGCATGATCGAGGCGGACGTCTACGGCAACGTCAACTCCACCCATGTCATGGGCAGCGCGATCATGAACGGCATCGGGGGCAGCGGGGACTTCGCCCGCAACGCCTACCTCAACTTCTTCGTCTCGCCCTCGACGGCCAAGCGGGGCAGCATCTCCTCGGTCGTCCCGATGGTCAGCCACGTCGACCACACCGAGCACGACGTGCACGTCCTCGTGACGGAGCGGGGCCTCGCGGACCTCCGCGGGCTCTCGCCGACCGACCGGGCGGACCGCATCATCGAGCACTGCGCCCACCCGGACTACGCGGACCGGCTCCGCGACTACGTCGACCGGGCGAAGGCCGCGCGCCCCGAGGCCCGCCACACGCCGCACCTGCTCGACGAGGCCCTCGGCTGGCACCGCGCGTTCCTCCGCGACGGCCACATGTGAGACGGGGGACACCTTCACATTCTCGCAATGCAGAAAGTTGCAACGCGTCAGCCGTTTACGGGAGGTGGCAGCGCGTTACAAACTTCTGCAGACGGAACGAACTGACGGACGTTTCGCAGCAACGACGGACTCGGCTCCTTCGGGGGAGATCTCGGGACTTCCTCGGAGGAGCCGAGTCCGACGTCGCACCTCTCGGGGAATCTCGCGGATCGGGCCGCGAGTCATGAAGGGCCTCGGCCGACCGGCCGAGGCCCTTCGTGCGTCTCCGGGGCGCCCGGACCGCCGCTGCGCTCAGTCGCCGCCGGGCAGGTCCTCGGCGACGCCGCCGAAGCCGAGGCCGCGCACGGCAGCGTCCCGCAGGGCGGCCACGGCCGTGCGGCGCCGCTCGCCGCTGGTGCTCGCCACGAGGAAGCCGTACGTCGCGGCGGCGTCCCCCTCGGCCGTGGCGGCCGCCGCCCGCACCTCGTCGGACGTCGTGAGGGGCGTCGGCGCGACGTACGAGGCGGCGGCCGCCACGGGCTCCGCCCCGTCGTCGAGCACCAAGGCGCTGAGGGTGTCGCGGCGGGCGCGATGGGCGACGTACGCGCTCGTGAGGGCGGTGTGCAGCTCGGCCTCGGTCGAGGCCGACACCCGGGCTCCCAGCAGGGCGTAGAGCCAGACGGCGGCGTGCTCGGCCTCGAGGGCGGTCTGGAGCGCCTCCGTGGTCATGCGGCCGCCCGCGCGAGGAGGAGCAGCTGCTGGTCGACGGCGGCGGCCATCGCGGCGAGGGTCCGTGCGAGGGGACCGCTGTCCGCGGCGACCGCGAGGTCCGTCAGCGTCGTGGCGAGGTCGGTCTCGGTGGTGCGCACCCCGGCGAGCGCGGCGGCGGGGTCGAGCACCGGGTCCGCGGGGGTCTCCGTCACACCGGTCGGGCCCGTGCTCGCGGGGCCGTCGGTCCCCTCGGTGCTGCTGCTGCTGCTGCCCTCCGAGCCGTCGGTCCCGGCCGCTTCCGAGAGCAGGGCGAGGTGGGCGTCGTGGACGTCGAGCAGGGGCGCCAGGGCCGGCGCGAGGGTCGCGTGGGCCGCCGCGGCGGTCGCGGCCTGCTCGCGCGCCGTACCGATCGCGGCGAGGGCCTCGTCCACCCGCTCGACGTCCGCGGACGTGCCGTCCTCCGTGGCGCTCACCACGCCGTCCGGCGTCCCGCGGTCACCGTCGCACGCGGCCAGCAGGGACGCTGCGACCAGCGCTGCGGGCGCCGCGACGACGGCGCGGCGCGAGGTGAGCCACCGGTCCGACGGCGGGGCCGGGACGAGCGGGCGGGGCGGGGCGGGGACCACGCGGGGAGGTTAGCGTCCGCTGCGTTTCGGGGGGCGCCCCGGCTGCCTTATGGTGGACGACGGCGCGCACGCGTGCGCGCCGGGCAGCACGACAACAGCACAGGAGGCAGCAGGCGTGAGCAGCAAGCAGGACGCCGTCGTCGGCGCCGTGGAGTCGGCGATCGCCGGCCCTCTCGCGGAGCTGGGGATGGACCTGGAGGCGGTGGAGCTGACGCCCGCCGGCAAGCGCAGGGTGCTGCGGGTCGCGGTCGACAAGGACGGCGGCGTCGACCTCGACGAGATCGCGGCCGCCACGAAGGCCGTCTCGACGGTGCTGGACGACGCGGACGTGCTGGGCGAGCAGCCCTACACCCTCGAGGTCACCTCCCGCGGCGTCGACCGTCCGTTGACCCACCCGCGCCACTGGCGCCGCAACGAGGACCGCCTGGTGCGCATCGCGCTCGTCGAGGGCGGCGACGTGGTCGGACGCATCGTCGGGAGCGACGAGACCGGGGCCCTCGTGGACCCCGAGACGACGGGCGCGGAGCCCGCCCGCGTGGAGTACGCCGACATCGCGCGCGCCGTCGTGCAGATCGAGTTCAACCGGCGCCGCGCCGCCGAGGAGGAGAACGCCTGATGGACATCGACATGAGCCTCCTGCGCGTCCTCGAGCGCGAGAAGGAGATCCCCTTCGACGTGCTCGTCGAGGCGATCGAGCAGGCCCTGCTGACGGCCTACCAGAAGTCCCCGGGCGCGAGCTCGCGGGCGCGGGTCGACCTCGACCGCAAGTCGGGCCGGGCCCGGGTGCTCGCGACGGAGCTCGACGACGAGGGCAACCCGGTGGGCGAGTTCGACGACACCCCCGCCGGCTTCGGCCGCATCGCGGCCACCACGGCGAAGCAGATCATGCTGCAGCGCCTGCGCGACGCCGAGGACGAGATCAAGTTCGGCGAGTTCTCCGGCCGCGAGGGCGACATCGTCTCCGGTGTCATCCAGCAGGGTCGCAACCCCGACGACGTGATGGTCGACCTCGGTCGGCTCGAGGCGCTGCTGCCGTCGGGCGAGCGGGTGCCGGGGGAGCGGTACGTGCACGGCGAGCGCATCAAGTGCTTCGTCGTCTCGGTCCGCAAGGGCATGCGCGGACCGCAGGTCACGCTCTCGCGGACGCACCCGCACCTCGTGACGAAGCTGTTCGCCCTCGAGGTGCCGGAGATCGCCGACGGCACCGTCGAGATCGCCGCCATCGCCCGCGAGGCCGGCCACCGGTCGAAGATCGCCGTGCGCACCACGGTGCCCGGCGTCAACGCCAAGGGTGCGTGCATCGGCCCCGTCGGGCAGCGCGTCCGCAACGTGATGTCCGAGCTCAACGGCGAGAAGATCGACATCGTCGACTGGGCCGACGACCCCGCCCGCCTCGTGGCGAACGCCCTGTCGCCCGCCCAGGTGACGAGCGTGACGGTCGTCGACGCGGCGGCACGCTCCGCCCGGGTGGTCGTGCCGGACTTCCAGCTGTCCCTCGCCATCGGCAAGGAGGGCCAGAACGCCCGTCTCGCCGCTCGGCTGACCGGCTGGCGCATCGACATCCGCTCCGACGAGGAGACGCCGGAGGATGCTCCGGAGGGGACGCCCGACGGCGTCCCCGGCTCCGAGGGCTGAGCCCCCCGGGCTCGCCCGGGCCTCCGCCGCTGCTCCCCGACGCGGTTTCGGTCCGGGACGGGCGGAGGAGTAGAGTGTGACGAGTGGCTCGCGGTCGGCATGCTGACGCGGGGATGGACGGTGCGCCCGACCCCCTCGAGGGATCGGGCCCGGTCCGGACCTGCATCGGGTGCCGACGACGGGCCGCGAAGAGCGAGTTGTTGCGGGTGACCGTGCGGCTCGGCGTCGACGGCCGTGAGGTCGTGGCGCCGGACCCGTCGGCGACCGCACCCGGGCGGGGCGCCCACCTGCACCCCGTGCGCGAGTGCTACGACCTCGCGGTCCGGCGAAAGGCCTTCTCCCGTGCCCTGCGGCGCGGAGGGCTGCCCGTCGACGCCGTGGCGGAGCACCTCGACACGCTCACCACCACCCCCTCGAGGAGTGGTGGCAGCACGACCTGACCGACCGACGAGGTCGCCCGACGTGGGTGACCGCGACCAGAAGCTGGAGCACGCAGCTCATGAGCACTCGATGAGTAACTCGCAATGAGTGTGCAACACCCACCAACGGTCTGAGACCCCCCGGAACCGGGTCGCAGGCCAGAAGGAGAAACGTGGCCAAGACCCGAGTTCACGAGCTCGCCAAGCAGTACGGCGTCGAGAGCAAGTTCGTTCTCGACAAGCTCAAGGAGATGGGGGAGTTCGTCAAGTCGGCTTCCTCGACGATCGAGCCGCCTGTCGAGATGCGGTTCAAGAAGCAGTTCGGCAACGAGCTGAAGACGGCCGGCGGTTCCGCCCCGGCCGCCCCCGCGCAGCCCACGGCCCGCCCGGCCGCACCGGGTCCCCGCCCCTCCGGCGGTGCCCCGGCGACCCCCGGCCCGCGTCCCGCGACGCCGGGCCCCCGCCCTGCGCCCAAGCCGGCGACGCCGGCCCCGGCTGCCCCTGCGGCTCCCGCCGCCCGTCCTGCGCAGCCCGCTCCCGCGGCGCCCGCGCAGCCGGCGGCTCCGGCCCAGCCCGCCCAGCCCGCCCAGCCCGCTGCCCGCCCGGCGGCGCGTCCTGCCCCGGCCCAGCCGTCGGCGCCGGCCGCGCGTGCCGGCGGTGCGGGTGCGCCCACGCCGGGTCGTCCCGGCCCGTCCGGTGGGGCTCCCTCCGGTGGTGCGCCGCGTCCCGGCCCGGCCGGTGGCGGTTCCCGTCCGGGTCCCAAGGGCCCCGGTCCGCGTCCCGTCGGTCGCCCCGGCTCGCCCCGTCCGGGCAACAACCCCTTCGCCTCCAACCAGGGCATGGGCCGTCGTCCCGCTGCTCCGGCTGCCGGTGGCGGCGCGCCTGCCGGTGCGGGCAACGACCAGCGGCCGCCGCGGCCGCCGGCCGCCCGTGAGGGCGGCGCTCCGGGTCGTCCGGGCATGCCCCGGCCCAACCCGGCGATGATGCCGAAGTCCCCGGCCGCGTTCGGCTCGGGCCCCGGCGCCCGTCCGGCCCCCGGCCGTGGCGGTCCCGGCGGTCGTCCCGGTGGTCCGGGTCGCCCCGGCGGTCCCGGTCGTCCGGGTGGCGCTCCCGGTGGCGGCGGTGCCCCGGGCCGTGGTCCCGGCGGGTACGGCGGCGGCCCCGGTGCCGGTCGTCCCGGCGGTGGCCGTCCCGGTCAGCGCGGTGGCACGCAGGGCGCCTTCGGTCGCCCCGGCGGCCCGTCGCGTCGTGGTCGCAAGAGCAAGCGCGCTCGGCGTCAGGAGTTCGAGGCCATGCAGGCCCCGACGCTCGGCGTCAAGGGCGTGCGCAAGGGCAACGGCGAGACGATCCGTCTCTCCCGTGGTGCCTCGCTGACGGACTTCGCCGACAAGATCGGTGTCGACGCGGCGCAGCTCGTGCAGATGCTCTTCCACCTGGGCGAGATGGTCACGGCCACCGAGTCGGTCAACGACGACGTGCTGCAGCTGCTCGGTGACGAGCTCAACTACGAGGTGCAGGTCGTCTCCCCCGAGGACGAGGACCGCGAGCTCCTCGAGTCGTTCGACCTCGAGTTCGGCAGCGACGAGGGCGACGAGGACGACCTGGTCGTCCGCCCGCCGGTCGTCACGGTCATGGGTCACGTCGACCACGGAAAGACCAAGCTGCTCGACGCGCTCCGCAACGCCAACGTGGTGGACAAGGAGGCCGGGGGCATCACGCAGCACATCGGTGCCTACCAGGTCGCCACGACGGTGGACGGCGCCGACCGTCGCATCACCCTCATCGACACCCCGGGTCACGAGGCGTTCACCGCCATGCGTGCCCGTGGTGCCCAGGCGACCGACATCGCGATCCTCGTGGTCGCGGCGGACGACGGCGTGATGCCGCAGACGGTGGAGGCGTTCAACCACGCCAAGGCCGCCGGCGTGCCGATCGTGGTCGCGGTCAACAAGATCGACAAGCCGGACGCCGACCCGACCAAGGTCCGCGGCCAGCTGACGGAGTACGGCCTCGTGCCCGAGGAGTACGGCGGCGACACGATGTTCGTCGACGTCTCGGCCAAGGCGGGCCTCAACCTCGAGGGTCTCCTCGAGGCCGTCATCCTCACGGCTGACGCCTCGCTCGACCTGCGGGCGAACCCGACGCAGGACGCGCAGGGCCTCGTGGTCGAGGCGCACCTCGACCGCGGTCGCGGCCCCGTGGCCACGGTCCTCGTGCAGCGCGGAACGCTCCGCGTGGGCGACTCGATCGTCGCCGGTCCGGCCTACGGCCGCGTCCGGGCGATGCTCGACGAGCACGGCAACGAGCTCACCGAGGTCGACCCCGCCCGTCCGGCGATGGTCCTGGGCCTCTCGGCGGTGCCGGGTGCGGGCCAGAACTTCATCGTGGTCGAGGACGACCGGATGGCGCGCCAGATCGCCGAGAAGCGCGAGGCCCGCGAGCGGGCGGCGCTGCAGGCGAAGCGTCGCGTCCGTCGCACGCTCGAGGACTTCATGGCCTCCATGGAGAAGGGCGAGAGCCAGGAGCTCAACCTCATCCTCAAGGGCGACGTGTCCGGTTCGGTCGAGGCCCTCGAGGACGCCCTCGCGAAGATCGACGTGGGCGACGAGGTCAACCTGCGGGTCATCGACCGCGGTGTCGGTGCCATCACCGAGACCAACGTCGACCTCGCCGCGGCCTCCGACGCGATCATCATCGGCTTCAACGTCCGCCCGCAGGGCAAGGCGACCGAGATGGCCGACAAGGAGGGCGTGGAGATCCGGTACTACTCGGTGATCTACCAGGCCATCGAGGAGATCGAGGCGGCCCTCAAGGGCATGCTCAAGCCGGAGTACGAGGAGCACACCCTCGGCCAGGCGGAGATCCGTGCGATCTTCCGCAGCTCCCGCATCGGCAACATCGCGGGCTGCATGGTCACCAGCGGGTCGATCCGTCGCAACGCCAAGGTGCGCGTGCTGCGCGACAGCAAGGTCGTGGCCGACAACCTCGACCTGGCGTCGCTCAAGCGCGAGAAGGACGACGCGTCCGAGGTCCGCGAGGGCTTCGAGTGCGGTCTGGTGCTGCGCAACTTCCAGGACATCAAGGAAGGCGACATCGTGGAGGCGTTCGAGCTCCGCGAGATCCCGCGCGGCTGACACCAGCGGCGTACAGGCACGACACGGACGCGGGCCGGAGCCCGGGGCGCGAGCCCTCGGCCCCGGCCCGCGGTCGGTTCCACGACACAGGAGAGAACGAGATGAGCAACCCCCGATCGCGGCGGATCGCGGACCGGGTACAGGTCGTGGTGGCCCAGATGCTCGAGCGCCGGCTCAAGGACCCGCGCCTGGGCTTCGTCACCATCACGGACGTGCGGGTGACGGGCGACAACCAGCACGCGAGCGTGTTCTACACGGTGCTCGGCGAGCAGGACGACCTCGCGGGCACGGCGGCGGCGCTGGAGTCGGCGAAGGGGATGATCCGCTCCGAGCTCGGCAAGCAGCTCGGCATGCGCCACGTCCCGAATCTCGAGTTCGTCGCGGACGCGCTGCCCGAGTCCGCCCGGCAGCTCGACGAGGTGCTCGCCCGCGCCAAGGCGCAGGACGAGGCCGTCGCGGCGGCCCGGGGCACGGCCTACGCCGGCGACGAGGACCCGTACAAGAAGCCGCGCGACGAGGACGACGAGGACGACCTCGACGAGGACGAGGACGACGACCTCGACGAGGACGACGCCGCACGATGACCGAGCCCGCTGCCGGACTCGTCGTCGTCGACAAGCCGGCGGGCCTCACGTCGCACGGCGTCGTCGCGCGCGTGCGGCGCCTGGCCGGCACCCGCAAGGTGGGGCACGCCGGCACGCTGGACCCGATGGCGACCGGTGTGCTCGTGCTCGGCGTCGGCCGTGCCACCCGGCTCCTCGGCCACCTCATGCTGACGGAGAAGGGGTACGCCGCGACCATCCGCCTCGGTGTGGCCACCACCACCGACGACGCGGAGGGCGAGGTCACCGCCACCGCGGAGCCGGGCGCCGTCGCGGCGGTCGACGCGTCGGCGGTGCTCTCGGTGCTCGCCGGCTTCGTGGGGGAGATCGACCAGGTCCCGACCGCGGTGTCGGCCATCAAGGTCGACGGCAAGCGGGCCTACCAGCGGGTGCGGGACGGCGAGGAGGTCGCCCTGGCCGCGCGCCGCGTGACCGTCCACGAGCTGGTGGTCGGCGACGTGCGACGGACCGCGGCCGACGGCGTGGACGTCATCGACGTCGACGTGACGCTGCGGTGCTCGAGCGGCACCTACGTGCGGGCGATCGCGCGCGACGCCGGCGCGGCCCTCCGCCTCGGCGGACACCTGACGGCGCTGCGCCGCACCGCGGTGGGGCCCTACGGGCTCGCGGAGGCGCACACCCTCGAGCAGCTCCAGGAGACCTACGCGGCGCTGCCCCTGGCCGACGCGGCCCGAGCCGCCTTCCCGGCCCGCGACCTCGACCCCCGCGAGGCCGGGGCGGTCCGCGTGGGCCGCGCGCTCGACGTACCGCTGGACGGGCTGACCGCGCTGTTCGCGCCCGACGGCGAGTTCCTGGCGCTCTACGAGCCGCGGGACGGGGCCGCGCGCGCCGTCGCGGTGTTCTGTTGAGCGCGCTCGCAGGCGGTGAGGGCGCGCGGTCTAGGATCGGCGCCGTGACGACGTGGCGATCGTGGAGCGAGGTCCCGGCGGACGTCGGTCCCACCGTGGCGGTGATCGGCAACTTCGACGGGGTGCACCTCGGGCACCGGCAGGTCGTGCGGCGGGCCCGCGAGCTCGCGGCCGAGCTGGGCGTCGAGGACGTCGTGGTCGTGACGTTCGACCCGCACCCGATGGCGGTGCTACGTCCCGAGCACGCCCCCCTCGCCCTCACCACGGTCGACGAGCGGCTCTCGCTGCTCTTCGCGGCCGGTGTGGACCACGCGCTCGTCGTCCCGTTCGACCGCTCGGTGGCGGCCTGGTCGCCCGAGGAGTTCGTGCAGCGGGTCCTCGTCGACGCGCTGCACGTCAAGGGCGTCGTCGTCGGCGCCAACTTCCGCTTCGGCGCACGCGCCGCGGGCGACGTGGCGAGCCTGCGCGCCCAGGGCGAGCAGGACGGTTTCGTCGTCGAGGGCATCGCACTGGACGGGGGACCGCAGGTCTGGTCCTCCACCTACATCCGCACCTGCCTCGCCGCCGGTGACGTCGAGGGTGCCGCCGAGGCGCTCGGCCGCCCGTTCACGATCCGGGGCACCGTCGTGCAGGGCGACCAGCGGGGCCGCGAGCTGGGGTACCCGACGGCCAACGTCCCCACCTCCGCGCTCGTCGCCGCCCCGGCGGACGGGGTGTACGCCGGACGCCTGCGCCGGGTGGACACCGGCGAGGAGCTGCCCGCGGCGATCTCGGTGGGGACCAACCCGACGTTCGAGGGCGACCGCGAGCGGCGCGTCGAGTCCTACGTGCTCGACCGGGACGACCTGGAGCTGTACGGCGTCGAGGTCGAGGTCTCGTTCGTCGCGCACCTTCGCGGGATGGTGCGGTTCGACGGCGTCGACGCCCTCGTCGAGCAGATGGCCGACGACGTCGAGCGCGCCCGCGCCCTGCTGGGCTGAGGCGCTCGCGACACTTTCCCCGGTCGACCGGGGAACACGCCGCTTTGACCATCAAATTCGATGGTCGAAGTGTCACTTTCCCCGGTCGACCGGGGAAAGTGACACATGCTGCCTGCCCCCCACGACGAACGGCCCGCACCCCGAGGGGGTGCGGGCCGTTCGCGTCGAGCGTGGGTCAGGCGTCGAGGTCCTTCTCGACCAGCGCGACGATCGCGGCGACGGCCGCCTCGTCGTCGCCGGCGACCTCGACGGTGTCACCCTTGCCGGCGCCCAGCGTCATGATGAGCAGCGCCGAGGCGGCGTCGACGGGCTCGTCGCCCGGGAGGCCGATGGTGAGATCGGCGTCGAGCTCGTCAGCGGCGTCGGCGATGAGACCGGCGGGGCGGGCGTGCAGGCCGTCGGCGGAGCCGACGACGGCGGTCACGGTGGGCATGTCGTTCCCTTCCTCTGGTGGAGTGCTCGGCCGGGTCAGGCCGAGGCGGTGGCCCGGCGGGACCGGGCGGTCTCCGGGCTGGTGAGCGGGATGGCCGGGTCGGTGTCGGCCTCGCCGGCGGCGGCCGCGGGGGTGGCGCCGAAGAAGGTCTTCGCCACGAGGACGGCGAGGGCGCCCACGACGGTACCGGCGGCCAGCGAGATCAGGAAGCCCAGCACGTTGCCGACGGCGAAGAGCACGAAGATGCCGCCGTGGGGCGCACGGACCGTGACGTCGAGGGCCTGCGAGAGACCGCCGGTGACGGCGCTGCCGAGCATGATGGAGGGGATGACGCGCAGCGGGTCGGCCGCGGCGAACGGGATGGCGCCCTCGGAGATGAAGGACGCGCCCAGGAGCCAGCCGGCCTTGCCGTTCTCGCGCTCCGCCTCGGTGAAGAGGCGGGGGCGCAGCACCGTGGCGAGCGCCATGGCGATCGGGGGCACCATGCCGGCGAGCATCACGGAGGCCATGATCTTCAGCTCGGGGGCGTCGCTGGCGAGGCTCGCGGAGCCGACGCCGACGGCCGCGAAGCTGTAGGCGACCTTGTTGAGCGGGCCACCCATGTCGAACGCCATCATCAGGCCGAGGATCACGCCGAGCAGGATCGCGTTGGAGCCGGAGAGCGAGTTGAGGCCGTCGGTCAGGTTCGTCATGAGCCAGTTGATCGGCTTGCCGAGCACCAGGATCATCAGCAGGCCGGCGACGACCGAGGCGACGAGCGGGATGACCAGCACCGGCATGAGGCCGCGGAGCCAGCTGGGCACCTTGCGCACGGCGAGCCAGTGGGCGATGACACCGGCGAGCACGCCGCCGACGATCGCGCCCAGGAAGCCGGTCGCGGGGAGGGACGTGGCCTGCTCGGCACCGTCGGTCACGTTGAAGATGTTCATCGCGAGGCCGCCGACGACGAAGCCGGGGGGCGATGCCCGGGCGGTCGGCGATCGCGTAGGCGATGTAGCCGGAGAGCGCCGGGATGAAGAACATGAAGGCGGTCTTGCCGATGATGAAGAGCAGGGCGCCCAGGTAGGCCATGAGGCCCGAGTCGAAGAGCACGTGCTCGAGGCCGTAGTCGGCCGGGTTCGGCAGGTTGGTGAGGGTGTGGTCGACCGCGATCGCGCCGTACGCGTTCGTGATGTCGTAGCCGCCGAGCAGGAAGCCGAGCGCGATGAGCAGGCCGCCGGCCGCGACGAACGGGATCATGTAGGAGACACCGGTCATGAGCACCCGGCGCGTGCGCCCGCCCCACGACTCCGTGGCCTCGTCGTCGCCCGCGGAGCTGCCGGAGCCGCCCTCGACCCGGCGCGCGGACGGGTCGCTGGCGGCGCGGAGCGCCTCGGCGATCATGGCGTCGGCGTCGTCGATCGGACGCTTGACCGAGGAGCGCACGAGCGGCTTGCCGGCGAAGCGGCCCTGGTCGCGCACCCCCACGTCCACCGCGAAGATCGCGGCGTCGGCGGCGGCGATGACCGAGGAGGCCAGCGGCGTGGAGCCGGCGGAGCCCTGCGTCTCGACGTGGATGGTGATGCCGGCGCGGGCGGCGGCGGCCTCGAGGGCCTCGGCCGCCATGTAGGTGTGCGCGATGCCGGTCGGGCAGGCGGTGACCGCCACGATCGAGGGCGGCGTGGACGACGCGGCGGCGGCCGGGGCAGCGGCGGGAGCGGCGGCCGGGGCGGGGGCCTCGGCGGGCAGCGTCACGGCGGACTCGACGGCGGCCACGACCTCCTCCGGCGTGGTCGCGGCGCGCAGCGCCTGCGTGAACGCCGGCTTGGCGAGCGCGCGGGCGAGCTGCTGCAGGATCTTCATGTGCAGCGAGCCGCCGCCCTCGGGCGCGGTGATGAGGAACGCCAGGTCGGCGGCTCCGTCCTTCGCGCCGAAGTCCACGGGCGGCGCCAGCCGCGCGAAGGTGAGCGTCGGGTGCTCGACGCCCGCCGTGCGGCAGTGGGGGATGGCGATCCCGCCGGGCAGGCCGGTGCTCGACTTGGCCTCGCGGGCCATGACGTCGTCGAGCACGACGGCGGCGTCCCGGGCGCGACCTGCGTCGGCCAGGACCGTGACGAGCGCACGGATGGCGCCGTCCTTGTCCGTCCCGAGGTCGGCGTCGAGCCGAACCAGGTCGGGCGTGATCAGCGCGGGGCTGGTGTCGTGGGTCATGCGTCACCTCGGGTGAACTGGACGGTGCGGGTGATGACCAGGTCCGGGCGGACCTGGTCGGGGTGGGGGATGGTCGTGCCGGGGAGCCCGGCGGCGGCGCTGCCGTACGCGACGGCGAGGGCCAGACGCTCCTGCGGGGGCAGGGAGCGCCGGTGGCCGAGCAGGTAGCCGAAGAGGCTGGAGTCGCCCGCGCCCACGGTGCTGACCACGGTGGTCGGCGGCGGGGACGCGTGCCAGGCGCCGACGGTGCCGTCGGGGCCTCGTTCGAGGAGCACCGCGCCGTTGCCGCCGAGGGTGGCGAGCACGGTGTCGACGCCGCGGTCGAGCAGGTGGCGCGCGGCACCGGCCGCGGCCTCCGGTTCCGCCTCGAGCGTCGCGGCGTCGAGCCCGGTGAACGAGGCGAGCTCGTCCGCGTTGGGCTTCATCAGGTGCGGGGCGGAGCCGGGCAGGGCCGCGACGAGCGCCTTCAGCGGGGCGTCGCTCGTGTCGACCGCGACGCGGGTGCCGCGGGCCCGGAGCCGGGCGGAGAGCGCGGCGTACCAGTCGACGGGCGCGCCCGGCGGCAGCGACCCGGCGAGGACGGTCCAGTCGGCACCGGCTGCCAGCTCCTCGAGCTCGACCGTGAGGCGGTCGAGCACCGCGCCCGAGATCTCGGTGCCGGGGCTGTTGAGCTTGGTGGTGGTGCCGTCGGGCTCCGCGATCGTGACGTTGACGCGCACGGCGCCCCCGGTCGGCACGGCGCGCAGCTCGATGCCGCTGGCGGCGAGCTCGAGGACGAACGGGTCGTCGGCGTCGGCGGGGAGCACGGCGACCGACGGCTCGCCGGCCGCGACCGAGGCGCGCGAGATGTTGACGCCCTTGCCGCCGGACTGCGACGTGGTCGTCGCGACCCGGTGCACGGCGCCGCGCTCGAGGTGCTCGGAGAGCGCGATCGTCTCGTCCACGCTCGGGTTGGGGGTGAGGGTGAGGATCATGCGAGGTCGATCTCCAGTCCGCTGGCGCGCAGGGCCTCCAGCTCGTCGTCGTCGGCGTCGCCGGTGGTGACCAGCGTGTCGACGTCCTCGATGGCGGCGAAGCGGCGGATGTGCTCCTCGCCGATCTTGCTGCCGTCGGCCAGCACGACGACCGATCGGGTCGCGCCGACGATGGCGGCCTTGACGTGCGCCTCGTCGGCGTCGGGGGTCGAGAGGCCGTGGTCGGTCGACACGCCGTTGGTGCCGACGAAGGCGACGTCGACGCGGAGCTGGCCGAGGGCGTGCACGGTCTCGGTGCCGACGGCGGCGAGCGTCGTGGACCGCACCCGCCCGGGCAGCACGTGCAGCTCGACCTGCGGCAGCCCGGCGAGGCGGGCGGCGATCGGGACCGAGTGGGTCACGACGGTGAGTCGGTGCGCCGGCGGGAGCGCCGCGGCGAGGGCCGCGGTGGTGGTGCCCGCGTCGAGCAGGATCGTGCTGCCGGGCGCCGGGAGGTAGCGCAGCGCACGCTGGGCGATCGCGTCCTTCTCCGTGGGCCGGGTGCGTGCCCGGTCCTGCACGCCCGCCTCGATCACGTGGAGCGCGCTGGACGGCACGGCGCCGCCGTGGACCCGGCGGATGAGGTCCTGGCGCTCGAGCGAGGTGAGGTCGCGCCGGACGGTCTCGGTGGTGACGTCGAACTCCTTCGCCAGGGCCGCGACCGAGAGCCGACCCTCCGTCGCGATGCGCTGGGCCATCGCGTTCTGACGTTCCTCGGCGTACATGTTCACCTCCTGGCGATCTGGGTTCATGTGGCTGAAACCTGTGTTTGTGTTGTTCTATGTCCGATTGTGTTGACTGTCAAGGGGGGTAGGGGGGTAATTTGTGAGCGTGCTCACCGTTGCTGACTCCACCGACGCCCCCGTCCTCCGCGGTACCCCCGTCGTCCCGGGTGTTGCCCACGCGCCCGTGCTGCGGGTGGCGACCGAGGTGGACCCCGCCGCCGTGGCCCGGTTCCGCGCCGCCGCGCCGGCCGACGAGGAGGCCGCTCTCGCGGCGTACGACGCGGCAGCCGCCGCCGTCGCCGACGGGTTCTCCGAACGGGCGGGGCGCGTGGAGGGGGCCGCGGCGCAGGTGCTGACCGCCAGCGCAGGCCTCGCCCGTGACCGCGGCCTGCGCTCCGCGGTCCGCAAGCAGCTGCGCGCGGGGGCCGACCTCCTCGGTGCGGTCGAGGCCGCGGTCGACACGTTCGTCGCCCTCTTCGAGCAGCAGGGCGGGCTCATGGCCGAGCGGGTCACCGACCTGCGCGACATCGAGCGCCGCCTGGTCGCGCGGCTCGCCGGCGTGCCGGAGCCGGGCGTGGTCATGCCGAGCAGCCCCGTGGTGCTCGTCGCCGCGGACCTCGCCCCCTCCGACACGGCCGGGCTCGACCCGACGGTCGTGGTGGGCCTCGTGACCGAGCGCGGCGGCGCCACGAGCCACACCGCGATCATCGCGCGCCAGCTCGGCATCCCCTGCGTGGTCGGCGTCGCCGGGGTGCTCGCCGTCGAGGCGGGCGTCGACGTGCTGGTCGACGGCACGGCCGGCGTGCTCGAGGTGCGGCCCGACCCCGCCTCCGCCGAGCGCCGGGTGCGCGACGACGCCGAGCTCCGCGCCACGACGGCGGCCTGGACCGGGCCGGCGGCGACCAGCGACGGCGTGCGCGTCAAGCTCCTCGCCAACGTCGCAGACCCGGCGTCCGCCCGGGCGGCCACGGAGGAGCCCGTCGAGGGCGTCGGCCTGTTCCGCACGGAGCTCTCCTTCCTCGACCGCCCGACCGAGCCCACCACCGCGGAGCAGGCGGAGCTCTACAAGGCCGTCTTCGCGCCGTACGCGGAGGCCGGCCACCACGTGGTCGTCCGCACGCTCGACGCCGGCTCCGACAAGCCGATCGCCTTCGCGACCCACGAGGGGGAGGAGAACCCGGCGCTCGGCGTGCGCGGCCTCCGGCTCGCGGCCGACAACCCCGGGCTCCTCACCCACCAGCTGGACGCCGTCGCCGAGGCGGCGGCCGCGACCGGCGTCGAGGCGTGGGTGATGGCGCCGATGGTCGCGACCCGCGACGAGGCCGAGGCGTTCGCAGAGCAGGTCCACGCGCGCGGGCTCAAGGCCGGCGCCATGGTCGAGGTCCCGGCCGTCGCGGTGCTCGCCCACCGCGTGCTCGAGGTCGTCGACTTCCTCTCGATCGGCACCAACGACCTGACGCAGTACACGATGGCCGCCGACCGGCTCGCCAGCGACCTCGCCCACCTCACCGACCCGTGGCAGCCGGCCGTGCTGCACCTCGTCGCCATCACGGCGGCCGCGGGCCAGCAGGCGGGCAAGCCCGTGGGGGTCTGCGGCGAGGCCGCGGCCGACCCGCTGCTCGCCTGCGCGCTCGTCGGCATGGGCATCACGTCGCTGTCGATGGCGCCCAGCGCCGTACGGGCGGTCGGGGCACAGCTGGCGCGGGTGACGGCGGAGCAGTGCCGCGAGGCGGCCGACGCGGTCCTCGGGGCGGTCGACCCGACGGCGGCGCGGGCCGCGGCCCGCGCGGTGCTCGTCGACTGACGGCGGCGTTTTGGGCGGCCTCCCACGGGGCTGCTACCTTTCTGCGGTTGCCGTCAGAACGGCCGCGGATCGTAGTGCCCGGGTGGACAGGCCCCGGCGCGCCGCGCAACGAGCGAGAGGAGCCCGCATGTCGATCGGGACCGATGCGGAGACCAAGAAGAAGATCATCGCCGAGTACGGCACGACGCCCGGTGACACGGGCTCGCCCGAGGTGCAGATCGCGCTGCTGAGCCACCGCATCTCGCACCTGACGGAGCACCTGAAGCAGCACAAGCACGACCACCACAGCCGTCGTGGTCTGCTGCTGCTGGTCGGCCAGCGCCGCCGTCTGCTCAACTACCTCAACAAGACGGACATCAACCGTTACCGCTCGATCATCGAGCGCCTCGGCCTCCGTCGTTGATCGCGCCAGGAGCGGTCGCCCAGCCGGGCGGCCGCTCCTGCTGCATCAGGCCTGCTCCGCCTCGGCGGGACGACCCGCTATCGTCGGAGCCGGTTCACAACTGAACAACCTGAGTGACTGAAGTTCCATCCACCAGGAGCGGCCCGCACCGTCCGGCCCGGTCCTCGGTAGTGGCCCTCGGATCCCCGGTGGCCTCCTCGCGGAGGCCGCCCGGATGCTCCGCGGGCCTCGATCGAAGACCGGCACGCAGCACCGCGGAAACCACTACTACCGGCCCCGCCGTGCGCGGACGGCCACCACCCGGCGAGTGCCGGGTGGGCATCGCGGTTCGCTCCGCACACAGAACAGGGATCTCCTTGACCGAGACCACTCCTGCCGGCCCCGTCATCTCGGCGGTCGAGACCGTCCTCGACAACGGCCGCTTCGGCAAGCGCACCATCAAGTTCGAGACGGGCCTGCTGGCCCGCCAGGCCGCCGGTTCCGTGACGGCCTACCTCGACGACGACACGATGCTGCTGTCCGCCACCACCGCGGGCAAGCACCCCAAGGACCACTTCGACTTCTTCCCCCTGACGATCGACGTCGAGGAGCGGATGTACGCCGCGGGCCAGATCCCCGGCTCGTTCTTCCGCTCCGAGGGTCGCCCGGGCGAGGACGCGATCCTCGCCTGCCGGCTGATCGACCGCCCGCTGCGCCCGACCTTCAAGAAGGGCCTGCGCAACGAGGTCCAGGTCGTCATCACCGTCATGGCGCTCAACCCCGACGCGCCCTACGACGTGCTCGCGATCAACGCCGCGTCGATGTCGACGCAGCTCTCCGGCCTGCCCTTCTCCGGCCCCGTCGGTGGCGTGCGCGTCGCGCTCATCGAGGGCCAGTGGGTCGCCTTCCCGACGCACACGCAGCTCGAGGACGCGGTCTTCGACATGGTCGTCGCCGGCCGCGTCACGGAGACCGGCGACGTCGCGATCATGATGGTCGAGGCGGAGGCCACCGAGGGCAGCTGGAACCTGGTGCGCAGCGGCACGCAGGCGCCGACCGAGGAGGTCGTCGCCGGCGGTCTCGACGCGGCCAAGCCCTTCATCAAGCAGCTCGTCGAGGCCCAGGCGGAGCTCGCCAAGGCCGCCGCCAAGCCGGTCGTCGACTTCCCGATCTTCCTCGACTACGAGGACGACGTGTACGCCGCGGTCGAGGGCGCCGTCTCCGAGCAGACCGCCGCCGCGCTGACCATCGCCGGCAAGCAGGAGCGCGAGGAGCGCCTCGACGCCGTCAAGGCCGAGCTGGTCGAGAAGATCGGTGCGGACTTCGAGGGTCGCGAGAAGGAGGTCGGCGCGGCCTTCCGCTCGCTGACCAAGCAGCTCATGCGCGAGCGCGTCCTGCGCGACAAGGTCCGCATGGACGGTCGCGGCCTCGCCGACATCCGTCCGCTGCACGCCGAGGTCGGCGTGATCCCGCGGGTCCACGGCTCGTCGCTCTTCGAGCGCGGCGAGACGCAGATCCTGGGCGTCACCACGCTCGGCATGCTGAAGATGGAGCAGCAGCTCGACACGCTGTCGCCGGAGAAGCACCGCCGCTACATGCACAAGTACGTCTTCCCGCCGTTCTCCACCGGCGAGACCGGCCGCGTGGGCTCGCCCAAGCGCCGCGAGATCGGCCACGGCGCTCTCGCGCGCCGCGCCCTCCTGCCGGTGCTGCCGTCGCGCGAGGAGTTCCCCTACGCGATCCGCCAGCTCTCCGAGGCCATGGGCTCCAACGGCTCCACCTCGATGGGCTCGGTCTGCGCCTCGACGCTCGGCCTGCTCCACGCCGGTGTGCCGCTGAAGGCGCCCGTCGCGGGCATCGCGATGGGCCTCATCTCCGGCGAGGTCGACGGCCAGACGCAGTACGTCGCGCTGACCGACATCCTCGGCGCCGAGGACGCGATGGGCGACATGGACTTCAAGGTCGCCGGCACGCGCGAGTTCGTCACGGCCCTGCAGCTCGACACCAAGCTCGACGGCATCCCGGCGCAGGTCCTGGCCGGTGCCCTGACCCAGGCCCGCGACGCGCGTCTCGCGATCCTGGACGTCATGGCCGGCGCCATCGAGGCCCCGGCGGAGATGTCCTCGACCGCGCCGCGGATCATCACGGTGAAGATCCCCGTCGACAAGATCGGCGAGGTCATCGGCCCCAAGGGCAAGGTCATCAACCAGATCCAGGACGACACGGGCGCCCAGATCTCGATCGAGGACGACGGCACGATCTACATCGGTGCCAACGAGGGCTCGGCCGCCGAGGCCGCGCGCTCCGCGATCAACGCCATCGCCAACCCGACGATGCCCGAGGTCGGCGAGCGCTACCTCGGCACCGTCGTGAAGACGACGAACTTCGGTGCGTTCGTCGCCCTCATGCCGGGCAAGGACGGCCTGCTGCACATCACGAAGCTGCGGGCCCTCAACGACGGCAAGCGCGTCGAGTCCGTCGACGACGTCGTCTCGGTCGGCCAGAAGATCCAGGTCGAGATCGGCGAGATCGACGACCGCGGCAAGCTGTCGCTGGTCCCGGTCGTCGAGGACGCGGACGCTCCGGCCGCGGACGCCGAGGGTGGCGACTCCGCCGAGTGACCTCGCTCCACGAGCACGCCCCGGCCGGTCAGCAGCCCCCTGCTGACCGGCCGGTCGCGTTGCAGCCGCTGCCCGCGGGTGTGCGACGCACGGTGCTCCCGAGCGGGCTGAGGATCGTCACCGAGCACGTCGCCGGCGTCCGCTCCGCCGCGATCGGCGTCTGGATCGGCGTGGGCTCGGCCCACGAGTCGCCGGCGCTGCACGGTGGGTCGCACTTCCTGGAGCACGTGCTGTTCAAGGGCACGGACACCCGGTCGGCGCTCGACATCTCGGTGCAGCTCGACGAGGTGGGCGCGGAGGTGAACGCCTTCACCGCGAAGGAGTACACCTGCTTCCACGCCCGAGTGCTCGACACCGACGTGCCGCTCGCGATCGACGTGCTCGGCGACATGCTCACCTCCTCGTCGATCACGGACGAGGACGTCGAGGCCGAGCGCGAGGTGATCCTCGACGAGATCGCGATGCACGACGACGACCCCGACGACGTCGTGCACAACCTGTTCGCCGAGCAGGCGTGGGGCGACACGCCCTACGGTCGCCCCATCGCCGGCACGGAGACCTCCATCGCGGCGCTCACCGCCGAGCAGGTGCGTGAGTTCTGGCGGGCGCACTACACGGCACCCGGGATCGTCGTGTCCGCGGCGGGGAACGTCGACCACGACGAGGTGGTGCGGCTCGTGGCCGCGGCCTTCGACCGCCGCGGCTTCCTCGACCGCACGGCCGACCCGGTGGCGGCGCCACTGCTGCACGCCCCCGCGCGCCCGGCCGTGCAGGACGTGCGCGCCGGCACGATCGTCGCCGAGCGCGGGTTCGAGCAGGTCAACGTGGTGCTCGGCCGGCGTGGCCTGGCCCGCGGCGACGAGCGCCGGTTCGCCATGGGGATCCTCACCACCGGTCTCGGTGGCGGCACGTCCTCGCGCCTCTTCCAGGAGGTGCGCGAGCGTCGAGGCCTGGCCTACTCGGTCTACGCGTTCACGACGCAGCACGTCGGCGCGGGACTCGTGGGGGTCGGCGTCGGGGTGCTCCCCTCCAAGGTCGACGCCACCCTGGACGTCGTGCGCCGGGAGCTCGAGACCGTCGCCGAGCGCGGCCTCGACGCCGACGAGGTACGCCGCGGCGCCGGCCAGCTGCGCGCCGGCCTCGTCATGGGGCTGGAGGACACCGCGTCGCGGATGCACCGCCTCGGCAAGGCGGAGATCGTCGGTGACCGCCTGCTCGACGTCGACGCCGTCATCGCCCGCATCGACGCGGTCACGCCCGAGGACGTCGCCGCGCTCGCGGCGGAGGTGCTGCGCGGACCCGAGGTGCTGGCGGTCGTCCGGCCGGGCTGAGCCCGTCTGGGCTCAGTCCTGGGCGGTGACGCGCTGGCCGATGACGGCGAACGCGGCGGGCTGCTGGCTCTGCAGCACCGACACGCGGAACCCGCCGTCGGCCAGCGCGCTCGTCGCCGCCTCGATGACGCGGGCCTTGCCCTCGGGCATGGTGGCCTCGTAGAACAGGTAGGCCCGGCCGCCCGGCAGCAGCTTCTCGTGGAGCAGCGCGATCTCGTCGGTGGCCTGCCGCACCCAGAACAGGTTGACGTTGAACGCGAAGGCCTTGTGCAGCCGCTTGACCGGGACGCGCAGCGTCGCGAGGTCGATCTGGCGCACCGTGAGGCGTCCCGCCTCGACGTACTGCGCACAGCGCCGCTTCGTGCGGTCCACCCCCGACTCCGAGCGGTCGATCGCGAAGAGCTTGCCCGACTCGAGGCGGGAGCAGACGAGCTCGGCGGCCGCGCCGGGACCGCAGCCGATCTCCAGCAGCTGGTCGCCGGGCTGGACGTCCATGACGTCCACGCCCCAGCGGATGCGTGCGGGGATGGTCTGCTGCCTCATGCGGTACAGCCTGCCACCTCGCCAGAGCGGTTGCACCGACCGCCTCGCCCTGCGGTCTCCCGCGTGCCCTAGGTTGGGGCCCCGTGAGCGAGAACGCAGCGGGTACGACGACGTCCAGCCCCCTCCGCGTCGGGGTGCTCGGCGCCCGGGGCAAGGTGGGCCGCGAGATCTGCGCCGCGGTGGACGCGGCGGACGACCTCGCGCTGGTCGCGGAGGTCGACGCCGGTGACGACGTCGACGTGCTGCGCACCAGCGGGGCGCAGGTGGTCGTCGACTTCACCCACCCCGACGTGGTGATGGCGAACCTCGAGTTCTGCATCGCCCACGGCATCCACGCGGTCGTGGGCACCACGGGCTTCGACGACGACCGGCTCGCGACGCTCGGCGGCTGGCTGGCCGACGCGCCGTCGACCGGTGTGCTCATCGCCCCGAACTTCTCGATCGGTGCGGTGCTCATGATGCGGTTCGCGGCCGAGGCCGCCCGCTTCTACGACTCGGTCGAGATCGTCGAGCTGCACCACCCCACGAAGGCGGACGCCCCGTCCGGCACCGCGCGACGCACCGCGGAGCTGGTCGCCGCCGCCCGCCGGGCGGCGGGCAGCCCGCCCATGCCCGACGCGACCTCCACCGGGCTCGAGGGCGCGCGCGGCGCCGACGTCGACGGCGTGCGCGTCCACGCGCTCCGGATCCGCGGGATGATCGCCCACCAGGAGGTCGTGCTGGGAGGTCCGGGGGAGACGCTGACCATCCGCCACGACTCGATGGACCGGGCCTCGTTCGCGCCCGGCGTGCTGCTGGGCGTGCGCGCCATCGCGGACCACCCGGGGCTGACGGTCGGCCTCGAGCACCTGCTCGAGCTGGACTGACCCCTCAGGCGAGCCCGGCGGCCCGGAGCCCCGCGGCCGTGGCCGCGGCGAGCACCACGACGACGAGGAAGCCCGCGCGCAACGTCAGGGCGACGGTGGCCACGGCCAGCGCCGCGAGCCGCGCGTCGACGACCAGGCGGGCACCGTCGGCCACCGTCTGCACCGCGACGAGCGCGGCGAGCAGGGCGACGGGCAGGGTGAGGGCGACGCGGCGCACCAGCGGTCGCTCCAGCACGCCGGACGGCAGGGACAGGCCCGCCAGCTTGAGCGCGTAGCAACCGCCCGCGAGCACCAGGATCGCGGCCCACGTCGTACTCACGCGACCACCCGGGCCGGCAGGAGGGCGGCCACGACGGCGACGGAGGCCGCGGCGAGCACCGGCACCCCGGCGGGCGTGAGCGGCACCAGGGCGAGCGCGAGGGCCGCTGCGGCGAGGGCCACCGCGACGGCGGACCCGTCCGCGAGCCGGGGCCAGAGCAGGGCGAGGAAGGCGGCGCCGACGGCTGCGTCCAGCCCGTAGGTGCGCGGGTCGCCGAGGGCCGTGCCCGCGAGGGCGCCGACGAAGGTCATGAGGTTCCACAGCACGAACACCGCACCCCCGGTCACGAGGAAGCCGAGCCGGGCCAGCGGCCGGTCGTCCTGCGTGGTCGCGACGGCGCTCGACTCGTCGATGACGAGCTGGGCGGCCCCCGCCCGGCGGAGGCCGCGCCACCGCAGCCGGTCGGCGAGCCCGAGGCCGTAGAGCGTGTTGCGGGCGCCGAGCATGAGCCCGGTCGCGGCGCCCGACCAGGGCGACCCGCCGGCGGCGAGCACGCCCACGAAGGCGAACTGCGAGGCGCCCGTGAACACGAGGAGCGACAGGGCGCAGGTCTGCAGGACGCTCAGTCCGGACGCGACGCCGACGGCTCCGAAGGACGTGCCGTAGAGCCCCGTGGCGACCCCGATCGCGAGACCCTGGCGCACGAGTGCGCGACGTGCTGCGGTCGAGTCGTCCACCCCCGGAGGCTAGGTCACCGGGTCACCCGACCGACGGGGCGGGGCGGTGGGGTCCGTCAGCGGTGGTGGTGGGGGTCGTGCAGCAGCACGACGGCGGCGAGCATGCCGACCGCGATCCCCGCGGCCAGGCCCGTCGGGAGCACCACGGGCACGGCGCTCGCCGCACTGGCGAGCAGGCCGGCGGCGACGCCCGCCGCGACGGCGACGAGCACGAGGAGGGTCCGGTGACGCCGGGGCAGGGGTCCGAGCACGCTGCTCCTCCTCGGGTCGGTGCGGTGCGGTCGGTGCGCGCCACCCGGGGCAGCGGGTGACGGGCATCACATTCTGCCCCATCGAGCCGCGCGGTCCCATCCCCGTCCGGGTGAGACCTGCCTCAAGCCAGCGCGGTGTGCAGCCGGACCTGGGTCACCTCGGTGCCGTCCTCGTCGGCCAGCGCCCGGTGCGCGCCGTCGGGCGCCCACCCCGCCGCGGTGAGGAGCGCGCGCCGCGGGTCGTCGCTCGACTCCAGCCAGGCGGTGGCGTGCTCGAACCCGTCGGCGCGCCAGGTGTCGACGCAGGCGTGGAGGAGGCGGGAGCCGTGTCCGCGACCGCGCGACGGGAGCGCCACGGCGATCTCCGCCAGCTGGGCGTCGCGGGCCGGCGAGGCGTCGGGGTCGGGGTCGGGCCCCACCACGGCGTACCCCACGAGCCGGTCGCCCTCGAGGGCGACCAGCACGCGGAGCCGGGCGTCACCGGGCGCGGTGAGGGAGCGTCGCCAGGCCGCGGCGACGTCGGCGGCCTCGGGCAGGGCGCGGGGTGCCGCGAGGCGCTCCGTCCAGGTGGCGAGCTGCAGCTCGGCCAGTGCCTCGGCGTCGCGGGCCCAGGCGACCCGCACGCCGTGGTCGGTCACCGGTGGGTCACCGGTAGGTGTCCGCCATCCGCTCGCCGATCTTGCGCTGCGGCTTGGGCAGGCGGAGGGGCTTGACCTGCATGGAGCGCGTCACGGCGTAGAACATCAGGCCCTTGGCGGAGGGGTCCTCGAGGCGCTTGCGCGCCTCGCGGCGCAGCCGCAGCCGGAGCCAGATCAGGTCGAGCACGATGAGCAGCAGCAGCGCCGTGAAGATCAGGTAGCCCGCGCTCACCATGCTGGCGTTGCCCGACCACTGGAGCACCAACGAGAGCAGCATGAGCGGCAGCACGAGCTCGGTGAACCCGAAGCGGGTGTCGACGAGGTCCCGCACGAAGCGCTTGCGGGGACCGCGGTCACGCGCGGGCATGAAGCGGTCGTCGCCGGTGCGCATCGCCTCGCGCACCTTGTTCTGCCGGGCCATCCGGTCCTCGCGGGCCTTGGCGTTGAGCTCCTTGCGGGAGCGCGCGGGCTTGGCCCGGGCGCGCGCGGCCGCCTCGGCCTCGCGGCGCGACGGGGTGGGGCGACCCTTGCCCCCGGGGCGCGGTGCGTCCCCCGCGCCGACCTCCTCCGCGGGGGAGGGGGCGGACTTCTCGCTGGCGGTGGAGCTGCGACGGAACAACGGGGCCTCACGGGACGGGCGGCCCGCTCGGCGGACCGGTGGATCGGGCGGGACGGGCACGCCGACGGGCGCGCCACACGTGCGCATCCTAGCGGTCGACCCGTTCCGCGGAGCCCGGCACCGGTGTCGCCCCCGCTTGAGGTTTGCCCCTACTGTTGAGCGGGAAGCCGCAGCGTCGGCCGGTCGCGTCGCCGCGGCCGATCGTCAGCGAAGGTCGCGAGCCGCCGAGGAGAGGCACCCCGATGAGTCTGATGAAGCGCATGAGCCTGATCTTCAGGTCGAAGGCGAACAAGGCCCTCGACCGTGCCGAGGATCCTCGCGAGACGCTCGACTACAGCTACCAGCGCCAGATCGAGCTGCTGAGCAAGGTACGACGCGGCGTCGCCGACGTCGCCACGAGCCGCAAGCGGGTCGAGCTGCAGATCAACCAGCTGCAGCAGCAGGCCGACAAGCTGCAGGACCAGGCGCAGAAGGCCATCCAGGTCGGCCGCGAGGACCTGGCGCGCGAGGCGCTGACCCGCAAGTCGGGGCTCGGCCAGCAGATCGCCGACCTCCAGACCCAGCACACGCAGCTGCAGGGCGAGGAGGAGAAGCTCGTCCTGGCCCAGCAGCGCCTGCAGGCGAAGGTCGAGTCCTTCCGCACCCGCAAGGAGACCATCAAGGCGACTTACACGGCCGCCGAGGCGCAGACGCGCATCAACGAGGCGATGTCCGGCATCGGCGAGGAGATGGGCGACGTCGGCATGGCCATCCAGCGGGCCGAGGACAAGACCGCGCAGATGCAGGCGCGCGCCGGTGCGATCGACGAGCTGCTCGCCTCCGGCGCGCTCGACGACGCGTCGTCCCTCAACCGCGGCGACGACATCGCGCGTGAGCTCGACGCGCTGAGCTCGACCGCCGACGTCGAGGCGGAGCTCGCCGCGCTCAAGGGTCTCTCGGCCCCGTCCTCGCCCCAGGCGCTCGAGGGAGGTTCCGCGAGCGGCGACATCCTCCAGGGCGAGGCGCAGAAGCAGAAGGAGGGCGGGCAGGCATGATCGTCCGCATCCTCGGCGAGGGCCAGTTCGACATCACCGACGCCTGCTTCGAGTCCCTGAACGTGCTCGACGACTCCGTCGAGAAGGCGGTGGAGGCCGGCGACGAGGCGGCCTTCCGCCCGGCGCTCGCGGCCCTGCTGGCCGGGGTGCGCGCCGAGGGCGTGCCCCACGACCCGGAGTCGCTCGACGAGTCCGACCTCATCCTGCCCCCCGAGGACGCCTCGATCGACGAGGTGCGGGAGATGCTGGGTGACGAGGGCCTGATCCCCGGCTGACGCCGGGTCGCCGATGGCGCGCACGCGCTTCCTCCCCGACTCCGGGCTCACCGCCCGGATGACGCTCGTCATGTTCCTGCTGGGCGGCCTCTTCGTCGCCCTGGTGGTGGCGATCATGGTCGCCGTCCGCAGCCCCGGCCTCGCGGTGATCGTCGGCATCGTGGGCCTGGGCATCGCGTTCTTCCAGTGGTGGACCTCCGACACGATGGCCATGCGGGCCATGCGCGCACGGGAGGTCAGCCCGCAGGAGGCCCCGGAGCTGCACGGGATGATCGACCGTCTCTGCGCGCTGGCGGACATGCCCAAGCCCCGCGTCGGGGTCGCCGACATGGACATCCCCAACGCGTTCGCCACCGGCCGCTCGCCCAACCGCGCCGTGGTCTGCGTGACGACCGGCATCCTGCGCCGGCTCGACGCGGAGGAGCTCGAGGCGGTCCTCGCCCACGAGCTGTCCCACGTCGCCCACCGCGACGTCATGGTCATGACGGTGGCCTCGTCCGCGGGCATCGTCGCGGGCATGGTGACCCGCGGCGCGCAGTTCGGGGCGCTGTCCGGCGGCCGCGGTCGCAACGACAAGAACAGCGGGGCGCTCCTGCTGGTGGCGCTCGTCGTCTCGCTCGTCGTCTACGCGATCAGCTTCTTCCTGACGCGCCTGCTCTCGCGCTACCGGGAGCTGTGCGCGGACCGGGCGGGCGCCTACCTGACGATGAAGCCGGCCAAGCTCGCCTCGGCGCTGCAGAAGATCACCGGCGAGATGGCCTCGATCCCGCAGCGCGACCTCCGCACGACGAGCGCCATGAACGCCTTCTTCATCGCCCCCGCGATCAGCGGTGCGTCCCTCTCGACGTTGACCTCGACCCACCCCTCGCTCGAGCAGCGGCTCGAGCAGCTGGCGCGGATCCAGGCCGACCTGAGCCGTCCCGGCCCGGGCGCCTGAGCAGGACGACGATGGGTTTCTGGGACGCCATCCTGGGTCGCCGGGCGCCGCGGCAGGCCGACCTCGACGCGCTCTTCGGGGTGCCGAGCGCGGCGATCACGCTGGAGACGGCTCTCGGGATGCGGGCGACGGGCGTGGGCTCGGTCTGCTTCCGCGCCGCCGAGGGGGCTGCCTTCGCGGCGACCCAGCACGACATCGAGGCACTGCTCGAGGCCGACCCACGCACGCCGCCGGTGGAGCGCACCGTGGACGACTTCGGGTTCACCTGGCTGGTCGTCCGCCGGGCACCGGAGGACGTCGCGGGCCTGTGCACCGACCTGCACGCCGTCAACGTGCTGCTGGAGGAGCAGGGGTTCGGCCCGGCGCTCCTGTGCTCGGTCGTCGGCTTCGCCGGGGCGGACGGGCGGACCGTGGGGCTGGTGTACCTCTACAAGCAGGGCACCTTCTACCCGTTCGCGCCCACCGGACCCCAGCAGCGTGACAACCTTCTCGAGATCAACGTGCGCGACCAGCTGGCCGGCGAGCTCCCCGTCGAGGAGAGCTTGCAGCGGTGGCTGGCGCTCTGGGGAGCACCGGGTCTGTAGCGGGGGGCCGGCGAGGTCCGAGGCAAGCGGCTGGGGCCGCGGGGAGGAACGAGGATGACCCACGAGCAGCTGCGTCGGGTGGACGAGGCGATCGCCAGCTACGCCATCGTCTCCGACCCTCCGCCCAAGGAGCTCCAGGCGGTCGTCGAGATGGCGGCGTACGTCGCGCGCGTCCCCATGGCGACCGTCAACGTCATCACCTCCCACGAGCAGCACCAGGTGGCCGCGGTCGGCTTCGAGGCCTCCGTGTGCCGCCGTGAGGACTCGATGTGCGCCATCTCGCTGTCGATCGGCGGCCAGGTCGTCGTTCCCGACGCCAGCAGGGACGAGCGCTACCGCGACAACCCGTTCGTGAGCGGCCCGCTCGGTGGCGTCCGCTTCTACGCCGCGCAGCCGCTGCTGACCCCGGACGGCTTCGCGATCGGCACGCTCTGCATCTTCGACACCGAGCCGCGCGAGCTCGACGAGGACCAGAAGACGGCCCTCCGCACGATGGCGGACCGGATCGTCGACATCCTCGAGCTCTCGCGCCGCACCCGGGCGCTTAACGACTCCCTCGAGCGGATGGAGGAGATGCGCGACGAGCTGGTGCGCTCCAACGAGCACCTGGCCGCGTTCGCCGGGCAGGTGAGCCACGACCTGCGCAACCCGCTGTCGACGGTCGCGATGTCGCTCTACCTGTTGCAGGAGGAGCTCGACGAGGAGGAGGTGCCGGCCGGAGCCAGCACCGTCGAGCGGGCCCTGCGCGGCACGAAGCGCATGCAGGCGCTCATCGAGGACCTGCTGGCCTTCGCCCGGGTCGGGGGCTCGCTCCGCCGGGAGGACGTCCACCTGGCGGCCGAGGTCCCCGTGATCCTCGCCGACCTGGCCGGAGCGCTCCGGGGCGCGGACGTCACGTTGGGCGACCTGCCCACCGTCTGCGGCGACGCCACCCAGCTCCGCGCGGTGCTGCAGAACCTCGTCGCCAACGCGGCCAAGTTCACCCGGCCCGGCCAGCCGGCCGAGATCGCCATCACCGGCAGTCGGTCGGGGGAGGGGTGGCGCATCGAGGTCGCCGACCGCGGCCTCGGGATCGAGCCGTCGGACGCGGAGCGCGTGTTCGAGCCGCTGGTGCGGCTCGACGAGGGTGCCGACGGCTCGGGCATCGGTCTCGCGACCTGCCGCCGCGTCGTGCAGGCCCACGGCGGCCGGATCGGGCTCGAGCCGCGCGAGGGCGGCGGCACCGTCGCCTGGGTGTGGCTGCCCGACGCCTGAGCGTCAGCGGGCCGTGCGACCCGGCAGGTCGAGCATGCGCTGCAGCGCGACGCGTGCCCACTCCTGCGTCTCGGCGTCCACCGAGATGACGTTCGGCACCTGGCCCGCCACGAGCGACTCCAGCGCCCACACGAGGTGGGGCAGGTCGATGCGGTTCATGGTCGAGCAGTAGCAGACCGTGCGGTCGAGGAACGAGATGTTCTTGTCCGGGTGGGCGTCGGCGAGCCGCTTCACGAGGTTGAGCTCGGTGCCGATCGCCCACGACGAGCCGGGCTCGGCCGCCTCGATGGTGCGGATGATGAACTCCGTCGACCCGACGAGGTCGGCGCGGGTGACGACCTCGTGGCGGCACTCGGGGTGCACGAGGATGTTGACCCCGGGCACGGTGGCCCGCAGCTGGTCGACGGACTCGGCGGAGAACCGGCCGTGGACCGAGCAGTGGCCCTTCCACAGGATCATCTTGGCGTTGCGGAGCTCCTCGGCGGTGAGACCGCCGTTGGGACGGTGCGGGTTCCAGACCACGCACTCCTCCAGCGCGATGCCCATCTGCAGCACCGCGGTGTTGCGACCGAGGTGCTGGTCGGGCAGGAACAGCACCTTGCCCGTGCCCTCGGGGCGCTGGCCGAAGGCCCACTCGAGCGCGACGTCGGCGTTCGAGGACGTGCACACGGCGCCGCCGTTGCGGCCGCAGAAGGCCTTGATGTCGGCCGAGGAGTTCATGTAGGTGATCGGCACGACGTCGTCCGCGATCCCCGCGTCGACGAGCGCGTCCCACGCGTCCTCGACCTGCCCGATGAGCGCCATGTCGGCCATCGAGCACCCGGCCGCGAGGTCGGGCAGGATGACCTGCTGCGCGTCCGTCGTCAGGATGTCCGCCGACTCGGCCATGAAGTGCACGCCGCAGAAGACGATGTACGGCGCGTCCGGGCGCCCCGCGGCGTCGCGCGCCAGCTTGAAGGAGTCGCCGGTGACGTCCGCGAACTGGATGACCTCGTCGCGCTGGTAGTGGTGGCCCAGCACGAAGACCTGGTCGCCCAACGCCTCCTTCGCGGCGCGGGCGCGCTCGACCAGGTGCGGGTCGGACGCCGGCGGGAGGTCGCCGGGGCACTCGACGCCCGGCTCGGTGGCCGGGTCGGAGCCGCGGCCCAGGGGGAGCAGGGGGAGGTCGACGGTGGTCACGGGCTCCATCCTAGAGGGGTGGCTCCGGCCGTGGGTGAGGATGGACCCGTGCGCGTGCTCCTGGCTCCCGACCGCTTCGACGGCACGTTGAGCGCGGTGGAGGCGGCCCGCGCGATGGCGGAGGGGTGGCGCCGGCGCTCGCCGGGTGACGAGGTCGACCTCGCCCCCGTGGCCGACGGCGGACCCGGGTTCCTCGACGTGCTCCACCACGCCCTCGGGGGATCGCTCCTCGGCGTGACCACCCGCGACCCCTTCGGCGCCCCGGCCCCCGCCGCGGTGCTCCTGGTGGAGGAGGAGGGCGGGCCGGCGGCGTACGTCGAGGCGGCGCAGGCGTGCGGCCACGCGGTGGGGGACCCCGCGCGCGTCCTGACGGCCTCGTCCGTCGGTGTGGGGGACCTCGTCGGGCACGCCGTGGCCGCGGGTGCGCGCCGCGTCGTCGTCGGGCTGGGCGGCTCGGCCGTCCTCGACGGGGGTGCCGGGCTGCTCGCCGCCCTGGGGGCCACCGCCGACGCGCCCCTGGACGCCGGCCCGCTCCCGCTGGCCGACGTCCGGACCGTCGACCTGAGCGCCCCGCGCCGTCGGCTGGAGGGGGTGGGCCTGACGATGGCCGTCGACGTCGCCTGCACCCTCACCGGGCTCTTCGGCGCGGCCAGGACGTTCGGGCCCGACCTCGGGCTCGGCGACGACGGCGTGCTGGCGGTCGACCACGCGCTCGAGGCCTGGGCGCACGCCACCGATCGTCGGCTGTCGCTGCGGGAGGGGAGCGGCGCGGCCGGGGGGCTGGGGTTCGGCCCGATGCTCCTCGGGGCCGGCCACCGTCCGGGTGCCGAGGAGGTGCTGGAGGCCGTGGGGCTGGCCGAGCGGTGCCGGCGGGCCGAGCTCGTGGTGACGGGCGAGGGCCGGTTCGACTTCGCCAGCCGTGCCGGCACCGTGCCCCACGGGGTCGCGCTCCTCGCCGCCGCGGCGGTCCGACCGTGCGTGGTGGTCGCCGGCGAGGTGCTGGTCGGCACGCGTGAGATGCGGGCGCTGGGGGTCGAGGCGGCGTACTCCCTCGTCGACGAGGTGGGCCGTGAGGAGGCGGTCGCCGCGGCGTACGACGCGCTCGTGCGCACCACCGAGCGCGTCGCGCGCACCTGGTCACGCTGACCCGGGAGGAACGGACCGCGGTCCGGATAAAGTGCCCCCGGGACCTCGGGAATAGGGCACCGGTGTGCAACCATTGATGACGTTGCACGACGCAGAGGACCGCGCCGCAGCACCACAATCGTCGAGATCCCGTAGGGAGAACGCACATGACCGAGCAGGTCGACACCCAGGCGACGGAGCGTCGCACCGACCAGATCAACCTGAGCGCGACGGCCGCGAGCAAGGTCAAGAGCCTGCTGGAGCAGGAGGGTCGCGACGACCTCGCGCTCCGCATCTCCGTGCAGCCGGGCGGCTGCTCGGGCCTGCGCTACCAGCTCTTCTTCGACGAGCGCACGCTCGACGGCGACATCGTCACCGACTTCGACGGCGTCTCCGTCGTCGTCGACCGGATGAGCGTGCCCTACCTGAACGGTGCGGAGATCGACTTCGTCGACACCATCGAGAAGCAGGGCTTCACGATCGACAACCCCAACGCGACGGGCTCCTGCGCCTGCGGCGACTCGTTCCACTGAGTCGTCCGGCCCCGCGCCGCTGACGCCGAACGGCCCCCGTCCTCCGCGAGGAGGACGGGGGCCGTTCGCGTGCGCCCGGGGGCGGGCGGAGGTGCGGGTCAGTCCTGGTAGAGCGCGGCGGCGAGCCGGGCGGCCGCCTCGCTGACCTCGATCTGCGGCTTGAGGTCGCGGCGCTGGTCGGCGTAGTCGAGCGAGGGCGCGGGGCGACGTGCGGCGGCGGCGATCGCGTCGACGTCGCTCGGGCGGAGCGCGGCGCGCGTCTCGCGGCAGTCGCGCTGCAGGTCGGCGGGGGCCGCGTGGTCGTCGTACGCGAGGCGGTCGGCGGGGGTGGCGGTGCTCATGACCTCGACGGTAGGCACTACCGCCGGGTAGGCCGAGGGGTACCGATCGGTAGTGTTCGCGCGCGTCGCGTAGGGTCGGCCGACGTGTCGCTTCTCATCACCGGCTCCATCGCCACCGACCACCTGATGACCTTCTCCGGCAAGTTCTCGGACTCGCTCGTGGTGGACCAGCTGGACAAGCTGTCGGTCTCCTTCCTGGTCGACGACCTCGAGGTCCGGCGGGGCGGGTGCGCGGCCAACATCTCGTTCGGTCTCGGCAACCTCGGCCTGCGGCCCGTGCTCGTCGGCGCGGTCGGCGAGGACTTCGTCGACTACCGCGCCTGGCTCGAGCGCCACGGCGTCGACTGCGACTCCGTCCACGTCTCGGAGACGCGTCACACGGCGCGCTTCGTCTGCACGAACGACGCCGCGATGGCCCAGTTCGCGACCTTCTACGCCGGGGCGATGAGCGAGGCGCGCGAGATCGAGCTGAAGCCCATCGTCGACCGCGCGGGGTCGGTGGACTTCGTGCTGGTCGGCCCGAACGACCCCGACGCGATGCTGCGCCACACCGACGAGTGCCGCCAGCGTGGCTACGCCTTCGTCGCCGACCCCTCGCAGCAGCTGGCGTTCGGTGACGGCGACCTGATCCGCCCCCTCATCGACGGCGCCGCGATCCTGTTCTCCAACGAGTACGAGGCCGCCCTCATCGAGTCGAAGACCGGCTGGAGCCACGACGAGGTCCTCGACCGCGTCGGCACGTGGGTCGTCACGCTCGGCCCGGACGGCGTCCGGCTGGAGACGAAGGGGTCCGAGCCCGTCGTCGTGCGTGCCGTGCCCGAGATCGCCAAGGTCGAGCCCACCGGTGTGGGCGACGCCTTCCGGGCGGGCTTCCTCGCCGCCCTCAGCTGGGGCCTCGACCACGAGCGCGCCGCGCAGCTGGGCTGCCTCCTCGCCGTGTACGTCGTGGAGCAGGTCGGCACCCAGGAGTACGTGCTCGGCCGCGCGTCCTTCCTCGAGCGCCTCGAGGCGGCGTACGGTGCGGACGCCGTCGCCGACGTCGCGCAGCACCTGCGGACCTTCCGCGACTGACGCCGTCCTGACGAGGGATCAGACGGCGTCGCCGAGGCGCACCACGTGGCGCGCCACCCCGTCGGCGGCGGTGTCCGCCCCCAGGTAGTCGTGGCGGCGCATCCGGCACCACGCCGGCACGTCGATGCGGGCCGCGGGGTCCTCGGCGACCACCGCGAGGACCGTGCCGGCGGCCCGGTCGCCCCGCGCGCGGGCCGCCTTCGCGAGGGCCAGCACGGGCGCCGGGCAGGGGAGCCCCCGGCAGTCCAGCTCCTCCTCGACGGCCACGCCGGGCGCTGCTCCGAAGGGCGCGGCGCTCACAGCCCGACCTCCGCGCGCAGCCGGGCGACGACCCCGGGCAGCACGCCGAGGAAGCGGTCCACGTCGTCCGCGCTCGTGCCCGGGTGCAGCGAGAGGCGCACGTTCCCGTGCGTCAGCGCGCCCATCGCGGCGAGCACGTGGGACGGCTCGTGGGTGCTGGCGGTGCAGGCCGACCCGCTCCCGATCCCGAACCCGGCGCGGTCGAGAGCCGTCACGAGGGCCTCGCCCTCGACGTACAGGCAGGAGAACGTCAGCAGGTGCGGCAGCCGCTCGACGGGGTCGCCGACCACGTCGACGTCCGGGACGAGGCGCGGCACCTCGGCGCGGAGCCGGTCGACGAGGGCGGCCACCCGCCGTCCGGCCTCCTCGGCCTCGCCGAGCACGGCCTGGAGGGCGGCGGCGGCGGCGAAGGCGCCGGGCACGTCCTCGAAGCCGAGGGCGCGCCGGTCGCCGCGGTCGTCGGCGGGGGAGGGGTCGCGCCAGCGGGCGCCCTTCCGGACGGCCAGCACCCCCACGCCCGGCGGACCGCCCCACTTGTGGGCCGACGCCGCGGCGACCGCCCACGGGCTCGGCAGCGGCTCCCAGCCGACGGACGCGCAGGCGTCGACGAGCAGGGGGACGTCGCCGTACGCCGCGGCGAGCCGCGCGACGTCGGCGAGCGGCTGGCGGGTGCCGACCTCGTGGTTGGCGCTCTGCATCGCCAGCAGGGCGACGTCGCGGGGATCCAGGGCCGCGGCCAGGGCGTCGAGGTCCACGCGGCCGCGCGGGTCGACGTCGACGACGCGGGTCGTGGTGCCGTGCTCGGCGGCCGAGAAGTCCGCCGCGTGCAGCACGGCGGAGTGCTCGACGGCGGTGTGGGCGACGACGCCGCCGGCCCGGCGGCGGCCCCGGGCCAGTCCGAGCAGGCCGCGGTGCACCGCCTCGGTGCCGGACCCCGTGAAGGTGATCTCGTCGGTCCGGGCGCCGAGGCAGCCGGCCACGACCTCCCGGGCGTTGTCGAGCAGCTGGCGCGCCCGACGGCCCGCGTGGTGCAGCCGACGGGGGTCGGCGTAGCCGTGCTCGTGGGCCAGGAGGAGCGCCTCCCGAGCGGCCGGGTGGAGGGGCCGCGCCGACGCGCTGTCGAGGTCGGTCCACGGCGGTGGGACGGACGCGGCGGGGGGTCCTGGAATCACCTGAGGACCGTATCCTCAGGCAGGGCGCGGGATCGACGACATCGCGTAGTAGATGAGGCGACCCTGTGCGCGACCTGAGGGCAGGATTCAGATAAAGTCACGTCCGTCGTGTGATCATCTCGAAAGAGAGGCTCGTTCGTGGGTCTGCAACTCTCCCGGTCCGGCGCCGGTGCCGTTCGGCGTAGCGCCGCGAGCGCGCCCCGACGCGTCGCGCTGGCCGCCTCCCTGGGCGCTGCCCTGATCCTCCTGAGCGGTTGCTCGGAGGAGACGCAGTACCAGCTGAAGCACTTCGGCCTGCCTGGTCAGGCCACGGAGGAGGCGCCTCACATCGCCGACCTCTGGATCTGGTCGTGGGTCGCCGCCCTGGCCACCGGCATCCTCGTGTGGGGCCTGATCTTCTGGGTCGTCGTGCGCTACCGCCGCCGCAGCGCGGACGAGGTCCCGGTGCAGACGCGCTACAACCTGCCGCTGGAGATCTTCTACACGATCGCCCCGGTCATGATGGTGATCGTCTTCTTCTTCCACACGGTGCAGGTGCAGAACACCGTGCTGGACGACTCCGAGCCCGACCTGACGCTGGAGATCGTCGGCCAGCAGTGGTCGTGGACCTTCAACTACCCCACCGACGGCGTCGGCGGCGGCGACCGCGAGGAGGTCGAGAGCTCGGAGTACGCCTACAACGTCGGCACCGCCTCGCAGATCCCGACCCTCGTGCTGCCCCTCGGCGAGACCGTCCGGTTCAACCTGCACTCGCCCGACGTGATCCACGGCTTCTGGATCCCCGGCTTCCTCATGAAGATGGACGTCGTCCCCGGGCGGCTCAACCACTTCCAGGTGACGCCCACCGAGGAGGGCACGTTCGCCGGCAAGTGCACCGAGCTCTGCGGCGTCTACCACTCCCGCATGCTGTTCAACGTCGAGGTCGTCTCCCCGGAGGAGTACGACGCGTACGTCGAGGAGCTGGCGGAGAACGGCGACGTCTCCGCGAACGGCCCGCTGGTCGGCGGCGAGGACGCCCGCACGACGCGCGGCCTGCACAACGACGACAACGGAGGCTCCGAGTGACCGCCACTGTTCCTGCCCCGGCGGCGAGCCAGCCGTCGGAGCCGTCCGAGACGCTCGTCCCCGGACGCAAGCCGCTCGGCGAGATGGTCGTCAAGCTCCTCACGACGACCGACCACAAGCTCATCGGCAAGATGTACCTCGTCACGTCGTTCGCCTGGTTCTGCATCGGCGGCATCATGGCGCTCGTCATCCGGTCCGAGCTCGCGTTCCCCGGCCAGCAGGTCGTGAACGACGAGGTCTACAACCAGATGTTCACGATGCACGGCACGATCATGCTGCTGCTGTTCGCGACCCCGCTGTTCTTCGGGTTCTCGAACGTGATCATGCCGCTGCAGATCGGTGCGCCGGACGTGGCGTTCCCGCGTCTCAACATGTTCAGCTACTGGTTGTTCCTGTTCGGCGGCATCATCGCCGCGAGCGGCTTCTTCACCCGTGAGGGCGCGGCCAGCTTCGGCTGGTTCGCCTACACCCCGCTCTCCAACGAGGTGCGCAGCCCCGGTGTCGGTGGCGACCTGTGGATCATGGGTCTCTACATGGCCGGTCTCGGCACGATCCTCGGCGCGGTCAACTTCATCACCACGATCATCTGCATGCGCGCGCCCGGCATGACGATGTTCCGGATGCCGCTGTTCGTGTGGAACACGCTCATCACGAGCCTGCTCGTGCTCATCGCGTTCCCGATCCTGGCCGGCGCGCTGCTGATGCTCGAGGCCGACAGGTCGATCGGCACCCACGTGTTCGACGCGTCCCACGGCGGGCCGATCCTGTGGCAGCACCTGTTCTGGTTCTTCGGCCACCCGGAGGTCTACATCATCGCGCTGCCGTTCTTCGGCATCGTGACGGAGATCCTCCCGGTGTTCAGCCGCAAGCCGATCTTCGGCTACGTCGGCCTCGTCGGCGCCACGCTCGGCATCGCGATCCTCTCCGTCGCCGTGTGGGCCCACCACATGTTCGTGACGGGTGCGGTGAACCTGCCCTTCTTCTCCGGCATGACGTTCCTCATCGCCGTGCCGACAGGTGTGAAGTTCTTCAACTGGATCGGCACGATGTGGGGCGGGTCGATCTCGTTCGACAACCCCATGCTGTGGTCGATCGGCTTCCTCACGACCTTCCTCTTCGGTGGTCTGACGGGCGTCCTGCTGGCCAGCCCGCCGCTCGACTTCCACGTCTCCGACTCCTACTTCGTGGTGGCGCACTTCCACTACGTGGTGTTCGGCACCGTGGTGTTCGCGATGTTCGCCGGCTTCTACTTCTGGTGGCCGAAGATGACCGGCAAGATGCTCGACGAGCGTCTCGGCAAGGTGCACTTCTGGCTGCTGTTCGTCGGCTTCCACACGACGTTCCTCGTGCAGCACTGGCTGGGCGTCGAGGGCATGCCGCGTCGTTACGCGGACTACCTCGAGGGTGACGGCTTCACCCTGCTCAACCAGATCTCGACGGTCGGCGCCTTCATCCTGTCCGCCTCGATGCTGCCGTTCTTCTACAACGTCTACGTCTCGGCGAAGGGTCCGAAGGTCGAGGTCGACGACCCGTGGGGCTGGGGCCGCTCGCTGGAGTGGGCCACCTCCTCGCCGCCGCCGCGGCACAACTTCCACTCGATCCCGCGCATCCGCTCGGAGTCGCCGGCGTTCGACCTCCACCACCCGGAGATCGCCGCCCTGGAGCTGGCACAGAACTCGGCGGAGCGCGACGGCCGCGTGGCCGACGCCCCCGACATGGAGGGTCGCGAGGAGCACCTGCGCTCGCGCGGCGCCGACGTCGACCACGCCGACGACACGAAGGGCAAGGACAAGTGAAGGCGCTCCGCTCCGAGGTCTGGATCTTCCTGATCACGACCGTCTTCCTCGTGCTGGTCACGCCGGCGTACTGGTTCGTCACGGACGCCAGCGACGAGGGCGGCGACTGGACGGGCACCTCGGCGCTCGTCATGACGACGCTGCTCGCGGCGATGGTGACGTGGTACCTGGGCTTCCAGGCCCGCAAGCTCGACGAGCGTCCCGAGGACCGCAAGGACGGTGAGATCGCCGACGGCGCGGGTGAGCTCGGGTTCTTCCCGCCGTACTCGTGGTGGCCGCTCTGGAACGCGATCGTGTTCGGCGTGCTGGTGCTCGGTGTCATCTTCGGCTGGTGGCTCTTCATGATCGGCTGCGCCTTCGGCATCCTGGCGCTGTCCGGCTGGGTGTTCGAGTACTACCGCGGGGTGCACGCCCACTGATCAGGTCCCGCACAGGTGGCGGGGTTACGCTGGAAGCGCTCGTCGGACTCGTTCCGACGGGCGCTTTCGCGGTTCCGGAGGGGACCCAGCGGCACCCAGGGGCACTCGGGAAGGACGCAACGCATGGCCTCGGACGACCTGTCGACCGGCACGAGCAGCTGGCGGTTCACCCGCCGCGGGTTGGTGCGCATCGTCGGCGCCGGCGGCGTGGCGGCCGCGCTCGGCGGTGCCGTCGCGGCGTGCAGCGGTGACGGGGGCGGCTCGGGCGACTCGGGCTCCGGGGCCAGCGGCGGAGCCGGCGGGGACGCGGCCGACCCGGTCGCGATCGTCACCAACCTGCCGGAGGGTGACGAGCCGGTCGCCGTCGACACCCAGGTGCAGGTCGAGGCGCAGAACGGCACCCTGTCCGGCGTCGCGCTCACGACGGCCGACGGCGCCGAGGTCGCGGGCGAGATGCGCGAGGGCGGCATCAGCTGGGCCGCCGGCAGCCTCCTCGACCCGGGCGCGTCGTACACGCTGACCGTGCAGGCGACCGGGGACGGCGGCGACACCTCCACCGAGCGCTCCTTCACCACGGTCGACCTCTCCCTCGACGAGCTGACCTACCCCTCGATCGCCCCCCTGGCCGACGAGGAGGTCGGGGTCGGCATGCCCGTCGTCGTGCGCTTCGACCTGGCGGTGACCGACCACGCGACGTACGAGCAGCACATGCGGGTCACCAGCGAACCGGCGCAGGAGGGGTCCTGGCACTGGTTCGACGACCACGAGGTGCGGTGGCGGCCCCGGGAGTACTGGCAGCCCGGCACGGCCGTGACCGTCGACGTCGACGTGAAGAGCCTGCCCGCCGGCGGCGGGATCTACGGTCAGGAGAGCCGGACGGTCGCGTTCACGATCGGACGCTCGGTGATCCACCGCGTGGACGCCACGACGCACACGCTGACCTCGGTGGTCGACGGAGCGACGGCACGCACCATGCCCATCAGCGCGGGCAAGCCGGGTTTCGAGACCCGGTCGGGCATCAAGGTCATCATGGAGAAGTTCCGCGAGAAGACCATGGACGCCGCGACCACGGGCATCGAACCGGGGGACCCGGACTACTACAACATCGAGGACGTGCAGTACGCGCTGCGCGTCACCACCTCCGGCGAGTTCCTGCACGCCGCCCCGTGGTCCGCCGGCTCGCAGGGCGTCGCCAACGTCAGCCACGGCTGCGTGGGCATGGCGACGGACGACGCGCGCTGGGTCTTCGAGAACTCCCGCCGCGGCGACGTCGTCGAGGTCACCGGGACGGACCGGCAGATGACCCTCGAGAACGGGTGGGGCGACTGGAACGCCACCCCGGAGGCGTACGCCGAGGGTTCCGCCCTCTAGGCCCGCGCGGCGCTGCGGACCAGCCCGTCAGGGATAGGCCGTACGACGCATCGTCAGCAGGAACGACGACTCCAGCCACGCGTGCTGGAGCAGGAGCCCCACCACGAGCACCCCGCCGAGCACGACCGCCTGGCCGGCTCGGGGCCAGCGGCGGCCGAGCGTCGGGAACGGCCACCAGACGACGAGCAGCAGGAGCGCGTAGCGCGTGATGCTCGGCGTGGGCCGGGCCGTCACGAGGAGAAACGCGCCGTAGGAGACGGCCCAGGCGCGCAGCTCGGGCGTCCAGGCCCGCGCCGCCGGCTGCAGGACGATCGCGAGCACGAGGAGCACGACGACGGCGACGTCCGCCGCGAGCGTGGCCCCCGTGACGCCGAGGAGCTGCCCCAGCCAGGTCTGCCAGCTGCGCTCCTCGGTCAGCACCCAGGCGCCCTGGGTGAGGAGGTACGCGTTCGGCTCTCCCGTGACCACGGCGGCCACGAGCGGCCAGAGCCCGAACGACAGGCCCGTCAGCACCACGAGACCGCCGAGGCGGAGGAGCTCGCGGTGGGGGAGGGGACCCTCCGCGCGCCAGCGCCACCAGGCGTGGACGAGCAGCACCGGCACCAGGGCGAGGACCACCGGTCGCGTGAGCGCGAGGAGCACGACCCAGGCGGCGACCGCGCCGTACCTCCGCCGGGAGAGCGCGTCGAGGACCAGCACGATGAGGAGGAGGCTCAGACCCTCCGTGTACGACGTCTGGAGGATCGCCCCGGCGGGTGCGGCGCTGATCGCCGTCGTGGTCACGAGGGCCACGTAGCGGCCACCGTGGCGGGCGAGCAGCCGGTACAGCAGCACGAGGGCCACCGTCGACGCCACGAGGCTCACGGTGGAGGCCGCGAGCCCGAACGAGGCGCCGGTGAGCGTCATGACCAGGCGGGCGAGAGCGGGTAGCGCGGGGAAGAACGCCCAGGGGTTCTGCTGGACCTCGCCGTCGTACCGGGGGAGCTCGGTGGGGTAGCCCTGCTCCGCGATGGTGCGGTACCACTGCCCGTCCCAGTTGGTGACGAGGTCGAAGTAGCCGGGGTCGGCGGGCACGGGTTCCACGAGGTAGAAGCCCTGACCCACGTCGAGGGCGACCTGGTCGGCCCCGAGCCGCACCAGCATCCAGGCGTCGGCCAGGCGCGTCAGGAGCACGAGCGCGAGCGGCGGGAACCACCACGGGAGGCTGTCGAGCAGCGCCGCCGGGGAACGCCGACGGGCGCCCGGATCCTCGTCGGATCCGGGCGCCCGTGCGGAGGTGGACGTCACCATGGGGTGGAGGTCAGCCGGCCCGGAGGCCGGCCGCCCTCAGTGTCCCTTGACCAGCGCGTCGCGGTCGTCGTCGTGCGAGCCGGCCTCGAGCTCGTGGCCGTCGTGCCCGTCGTGGTGGTGGTGCGCCGCCTCGAGCTCCGCAGCCGTGGGGGGCTGCAGGTTGTCGGCGAACCAGAACCGGTTGAGGGCCAGGCGCAGCCGCTCCTTGCGGTTGTGGGGACGCTCCACACCGTTCTTGTCGACAGCGGGCTCCAGCTCCAGGAGCTGGTCGCGCTCGCGCTCGACGATCAGCGCCTGCTTGGCGTCGGGCAGCGGCAGGTGCCGCTCCGAGTAGGCGCCGTCCGGCGACCGCTCGATGATGCCCGTCTCGTAGCCGTGCAGCGCCTGCTCCTTCGCGTGACGCTGGAGCGAGATGCACCAGCGCTTCGTGATCCAGAAGGCCAGGATCGGCCCGAGGAAGATCGCGGCACGCAGGAAGTAGGTGATCTGGTTGATCGAGAGGTCCAACCTGATCGCGATGATGTCGTTGCCGCCGGCGAACAGCGCCAGGACGTAGAACGTCACGAGCGCCGCCATGAGGCCGGTGCGGGCAGGGGTGTCGCGCGGACGCTGGAGCAGGTGGTGCTCCCGCTTGTCGCCCGAGATCCAGTTGTCGATGAACGGGTACAGGATCAGGAAGATGATGATCAGCGTCGGCACCATGATGACGGTGAGGAACACCGGCAGCGCGAGCGTGACGCCCCAGAAGCTGACCTCGGTCCAGCCCGGGATGATGCGGAGGAGGCCGTCGGGCCAGCCCATGTACCAGTCGGGCTGGGATCCTGCGGTCACCTTCGTCGGGTCGTAGGGCCCGTACATCCAGATCGGGTTGATCGTCATCAGGCCGCCCATCAGCGCGGTCGCGCCGAAGACGATGAAGAAGAAGCCACCCGCCTTCGCGGCGTACACCGGCAGCATCGGGAAACCGACGACGTTCTGCTCCGTGCGGCCGGGGCCGGGCCACTGCGTGTGCTTGTGGTAGACGAGCAGCAGCATGTGGGCGGCGATCAGGCCGAGGATCAGGCCGGGGATCAGCAGCACGTGGATGATGTAGAGCCGCGGGATGATCGAGTGGCCCGGGAACTCGTCACCGAAGAGCAGGAACGAGCCGTAGGTGCCGACCACGGGGATCGACTTCACGAAGCCGTCGGCCGCGCGGACGCCGGTGCCGGAGAGCAGGTCGTCGGGGAGCGAGTAGCCGGTGAAGCCCTCGAGCGTGCCGAGCGTCAGCAGCAGGACGCCGATGACCCAGTTGATCTCGCGGGGCTTGCGGTAGGCGCCCGTCAGGAAGACGCGCATCATGTGGATGAGCATCGAGCCGATGAACAGGTGCGCCGCCCAGTGGTGCATCTGGCGGAGCAGCAGGCCGCCGCGCACGTCGAACGAGATGTGCAGCGAGGAGTTGAAGGCCTCCGAGATGTACGAGCCGCGCAGCGGGGCGTAGGAGCCCTGGTACTCGATCTCGGTCATGCTCGGGTTGAACCAGAACGTCAGGAAGATGCCCGTGATGAGGAGGACCACGAAGCTCCACAGGGCGATCTCGCCCAGCATGAAGGACCAGTGGTCGGGGAAGACCTTGCGCAGGTTCTTCTTGGCCAGGCCGGCCAGGCCGAGACGCTCGTCGGCCCAGTTGGCGGCTGCGCCCACCTTCGACGGCTTGCCGCTGCGGGCAGCGGTGCCTCCGTTGGTGTCGGCAACCTTGGACGTCGTGCTCATGGTCAGCCACGCTCCCAGTAGCTCGGACCGACGGGCTCGTCGAAGTCGCCCATCGCGTAGAGGTAACCCTCGTCGTCAGCAGCGAGGTGCATCTGCGGGAGGGGGTGCCCCGCCGGCCCGAAGACGACCTTGCCGGAGTCGGCGAGGTCGAAGGTGGACTGGTGGCAGGGGCACAGCAGGTGGTGGGTCTGCTGCTCGTTCAGCGCGATGGGGCAACCGACGTGCGTGCAGATCTTGGAGTAGCAGACGATCCCGTCGACGTCCCAGTTCTCACGGTCCGGGTTGCGGACGATGTCGCCGGGCGACATGCGGAGGACGATGACGGCGGACTTGACCTTCTCGATGAGCAGCTGCTCGTGGTCGAGGGCGGGACGGAGCTCCTCGCCGTCCGGGCCGATCGGCGCCGGGAGGTGACCCTCGGAGTTGGGGACGAGACCCTCGGGCTCGCCGTTGAGCAGGTCGCCGATCTCGAGGTCGGCACGGTTGATCCGCGTGCCCAGCACATCGCGGACGATGTACATGCCCTCCATCCAGAAGGTCTTCTCGAGGCGGCTCGCGCTCATGTTGCGGGGGCCGAGGTCGCGCAGCGCCACGATCAGCGGGACGCCCGCGAAGGCGAGCGCGCCGAGGAGCGTGTTGCGGATGAGCGGGCGGCGGCCGATGCCGGACTCGTCGAGGCCCGCGGTGAGGGCCTTGAGGGTCGTCTCCCGGTCCTCCTCGCTCGACGCGGCCGGGTGGCGGAGCTCGGCGATCTCGACGTCGGTCATGAGCTTGCGGGCCCACTGGATGACGCCGACACCGATGGCCAGCATGCCGAGCCCGAGCGTGAGGCCGAGGAACAGGTTCGACGCGCCGAAGCCGAGGAACGTGTCGATCTCGCGACCGATCTCGAAGCTGAAGTAGGCCACCACGAAGAGGACGGCGCAGATCATCGAGAAGACGAAGAGTCCGGCGACCTGGCGCTCGGCGCGCTTCTCCGCCTTGGGGTCGACGTCCGTCGGACGCCAGACGTGGGCCGGGAGACCGGGCGCGACGTCCTGGTCCTCCAGGGGCTCCGGGACCCGCGAGTGTCCCGCTCCGTCGCCGGCGGCGGGGAGGTTGCTCTGGTCGCTCACGCCGTTTCCTTGCCCTTCTTGGTGCGGGTCGTGTGCGCCGCGATCCACACGGCGAATCCGACGAGGCCGCCGATGCCGACGACGAAGACGTAGAGGCCCTCACCCACGGGGCCGAGGCCGCCGAGGCTGAAGCCACCCTGCTGGGGCTGCTCCTGCAGCGTCTCCAGGAAGGCGATGACCTCGCGCTTGTTCTCCGGCGGGATGTTGCCGTCCGAGAACACGTCCATCTGCGACGGGCCGGTCAGCATGGCCTCGTAGATGTGCTTGTCGCTCACGCCGCGCAGCGAGGGCGCGTAGCCACCGCGGGGCATGGCGCCGCCGCGGCCGTTGAAGTTGTGGCACGCGGTGCAGTTCGTGAGGAAGATCTGCTGACCACGGTTGATCGCGGCGTCGCGCTCGTCCTCGGGGAGGTCGTAGATGTAGCTCGGGTCGTAGTCCGACTCGTCCGGCACGTCCGGGCCGGGCGCGAGCGACTGCACGAACGCGGCGAGGGCCGCGGTCTCGTCGTCGCTGTAGGCGACGTTCTTCCGGGGGTTCTGCTGACCCGGCTGCACCATCGGCATGCGGCCGGTGCCGACCTGGAAGTCCACGGCCGCGCCGCCGACGCCCTGCAGCGAGGGGCCGAGCTGGTTGCCGTTGACGTCGAGGACGCCCTCGCCGTTCTGGCCGTGGCACGTCGAGCAGCCGACGAGGAAGAGCTCGCGGCCCTGCTCGACGAGCTCGGCGTTGTCTTGCGACTGCTCCGCCTGGCCGGCGGGCGCGAGGGCGGCGTAGGCACCACCCGTCACGAGCAGGGCGACCAGGAGGACCGCGAGGCCGGCGAAGCGGCCGCGGCGGTGGCGGGAGAGCCGGCCCGCAGATCGGTTCAGGAAACGCAACGTGATGTCCCTTGTTCAGGTCCGGACGAAAGTGCTCGTGCGGTAGGTCGGGGGCAAGAGGGGCGACCCGGGGGTCACATGATCAGGTAGATGGTCGCGAACAGACCGATCCACACGACGTCGACGAAGTGCCAGTAGTAGGACACCACGATGGCGGACACGGCCTGCTCGTGCGTGAACCGCCGCGCGATGTAGGTGCGCCCCAGGACCAGCAGGAACGCGATGAGTCCACCCGTGACGTGGAGGCCGTGGAAGCCGGTCGTCAGGTAGAACATCGAGCCGTAGGCCGAGCTCTGCATCGTGAGGCCGGCGTGCACGAGCTCCGTGTACTCCAGCGCCTGGCCGGCCATGAAGACGGCGCCCATGGCGTAGGTGAGGATGAACCACTCGCGCATGCCCCACAGGCCGACCTGGTGGAGCTTGCCGATGCGGGCGACGCGCGGGCCGCCCTTGGCGGCCGGTCGCTCGATGGCGAAGACACCCATCTGGCAGGTGACCGAGGAGAGCACGAGGATCGTCGTGTTCGCGAGCGCGAACGGGACGTTGAGGTGCTGCGTGTCGGTGGCCCAGAGGTCCACCTCCGCCGCACGGATCGTGAAATAGGCCGCGAACAGCGCCGCGAAGAACATCAGCTCGCTGGAGAGCCAGATGATCGTTCCCACGCTGACCATGTCGGGGCGGCCGTGCTGCCCGCGCAGACGGGAGGCCGGGATCGCTGCAGTTGCTGTCGCCACGAGCGCCATTATGGCCCGAGGACGGGTGGGTTGTGACCACTGGCCCCCCACAAAGTCCGACGCAGTGTCGTAGACCGCGTAGCGGCGCGGAATTTACGGTGAAATCAGGCTCCCCACAGGGACGGGTAGCATCGCGCGGGTGAGCGCGATCCCTGAGCACCGGCCCGCCGCCGCGACGACCTCCGAGGAGCCGCTGACGATCCTCGTCTACAGCGACGACGTCCGCACGCGGGAGCAGGTGGTGCTGGCGCTCGGCCGCCGGCCCCACCCCGACCTCCCGGAGGTGCGGTACGTCGAGGTGGCGACCGAGCCGGTCGTGCGGGAGCAGGTGGCCGGCGGTGGCATCGCCCTGGCGGTCCTCGACGGCGAGGCCGTGCCCGCCGGTGGCATGGGCATCGCCAAGCAGCTGAAGGACGAGGTCTACGGCTGCCCGCCCGTGCTCGTCCTCACCGGACGTCCGCAGGACGCGTGGCTCGCCACGTGGTCGCGCGCCGAGGCCGCCGTGCCGCACCCCGTCGACCCCGTGCTGCTCGCGGAGACGGTCGTGTCGCTGCTGCGCGCCCGCCTCGCGGTGTCGGCACGGTGAGCGCGCCGGTGTCGTCGGTCTCCTCGTCGTGGCCCGAGGTGCTGTCCGCCCTCGTCGCTCGTCACGACCTGTCGCCCGCCCAGGCGGGCTGGGCGATGAGCGAGGTCCTCGCCGGCGAGGCCACGCCGGCGCAGGTGGCGGGCTTCGCCGTCGCCCTGCGCGCGAAGGGCGAGTCCATCGACGAGGTCTCGGGCCTCGCGGACGCGATGATCGCGGCCGGTACGCCGCTGTCCGTCCCCGGGCGGCTCCTCGACGTCGTCGGCACCGGGGGTGACCGCTCGATGTCGGTCAACATCTCGTCGATGTCCGCGATCGTCGCCGCCGGTGCCGGTGCGCGGGTCGTCAAGCACGGCAACCGCTCCGCGTCGTCCAAGTCGGGCAGCGCCGACGTGCTCGAGGCCCTCGGCGTGCGCCTGGACCTGCCGGCGAGCCGGGTCGGCGAGCTGGCCGAGGAGGTCGGCATCACCTTCTGCTTCGCGGCGGCCTTCCACCCCGCGATGCGTCACGCCGCCGTCGCGCGGCGCGAGCTCGGCATCGGCACGACCTTCAACTTCCTGGGCCCCCTCACCAACCCGGCCCGGCCGGGTGCGCAGGCGATCGGGTGTGCCGACCCCGCGATGGCGCCCGTCATGGCCGGCGTCTTCGCCCGGCGCGGCGTGGACGCCTGGGTGTTCCGCGGCGACGACGGTCTCGACGAGCTGACCACCACCACGACGTCCTCCCTCTGGGTCGTGCACGGGGGAGAGGTCCGCGAGGAGCGGGTCGAGCCCGCCGACCTCGGGTTCGCCCGCGCCACCACGGAGGACCTGAGGGGCGGGGACGTGTCCTACAACGCCGCCGTCGTGCGTCGTCTGCTGGCCGGCGACCGTGGGCCCGTGCGTGACGCGGTGCTCCTCAACGCCGGTGCGGCTCTCGCCGTCCACGGGCTCGACGACCCGGCCGCGGCCGCCCTGCCCGTCGCGGAGCAGCTGGCCCGCGGCGTACGGCGGGCGGCGGACGCCATCGACTCCGGTGCTGCGGAGGCGACCCTGGCCAAGTGGGTGGAGGCCTCGGCGGCCTGAGGCCGGCCTGGGGTCGGCCTGGGGTCCGCTCAGGCGGCGGGCTCGGCGGCCGGCGGCGTCGGCGTGGCCGGTGGCGCGAGGGTCCCCGGCAGGTCGAGGGCGTAGGACTCCCCGAGGCGGCGGAAGCCGAGCCGCGCGTAGTAGGGGTCCTTCATGTTCGCCGGGGTGATCACCCGGCGGATGCCGCGGTTGCGGAGGATGTCGCTGCGCAGCCAGACGTACTCGCCCGCGGCGCAGTCGCGGAACCCGGGCGTGACCCAGTCCAGCTCGACGTGCGCGACGTCGCCGCTCGTGCGCAGCACCACGACGCCCACGGTCTGGTCGCCCTCCTGCACGAGGTAGGCCTGCAGGTCGGTGCGGGTGGGGTACCACACGAAGTCGGGCTGGTGCTCGTGGATGTCGACGTCGTGCGTGCGGAGCACGTGGTTGAGGTAGGCGTCGTCCGAGCCCACCGCGAGCACCGTGAAGCTGCGGACCCGGGCCGTGGCCGTCGGCGTCGCCGCGGTCGCCGAGCGACGGGACCGGCCGACCCACAGCCCGACGACCGCCGCCACGACCACCAGCAGCACCAGGAGGGCCGGCCAGGGGTCGATGCTCGGGGTCACAGTCGCGATCGTACGAAGGCCCCGATCGGCGACCGGCTCCCTTAACCGAAGCGTGACGTGAGGTACATCACTTCAGGTGAGGTGTCAGTCGAGGCCGAGCGAGAACGCGGACTCGAGGTCGTGCCGCGAGTAGGTGCGGAAGGCGATGTGGGTCTCGGTCGCCAGGACGCCCTCCACCTTGTTGAGCCGGTCGGCGACGACGGAGGCGATGTCGTCGTGCTGGCGCACCCGCACGAGGGCGATGAGGTCGATCTGGCCGGTGACCGAGTAGACCTCGCTGACCCCGTCGAGCGCGGCGATCGACTGGGCGACCTCCGGGATGCGGTCGACCTCGGCGTTGACGAACACGATGGCGGTGATCACGGTCGAAGCCTAGGCCGTGGCGCCGTGGGGGGCGACGGTCGCGGGGCGCGCGCCGCGGCCTACCCACCCCGGTCGTGGTGCGAGGCCACCGCTTTCTGAAGGTCTGGCACCACGACCGGCGGGTCGGGCTGCTGCGGGCGCCCCTGGCGCTGGAACTGGGACCTTGGTACGCCGCCGCCACGCCCCGGGCCGCACCGAGCGCACAGTCCCGAGGGTGGGGTGGAGCCACCGCCTGCACCGGCCACCCCGGGTCGTGGTGCGAGGCCACCGCTTTCCGCAGGTCTGGCACCACGACCGGCGGGTCGGGCTGCTGCGGGGGAGCGGCGGGCCGGCGGGCGACCGGGGGTACGTCGCGGTCAGCGGACGGGGCGGTGGTGGGTGCTGAGGGGGCGGCGGTCGTCGAAGGGGGCCGCGGCCGTGCGGGCCTGGTGCTGCGCCTCACCGATCCAGAGGTGGCGGGCTGCACCGCCGACGGGGCAGGTCCAGGCGCCGTCCACGTCGACGAGCCGCACGCCCGGTTGCTCGAGCCAGGTCAGGACGGCCTCGGTCTCCTCCGCGCTCGCCGCCGGCACCGGGCCGGGCGCGGGGCGCACGGTCTCGGCGCCGGCCCGGAGGGTGGCGACGTACGCCTGCGCGTCGTGGCCCGGCGGGATCACGCCCGCCGCCGCCAGCCGCCCGTGGCGGACGACGTGGACGGCCCAGCGGGCGTCGTCGCCCCGGTGCACGGCCACGAGCTCGGGCAGCCGGGTGAGCGCGACCAGGCGCTGGGTGCGGGCGGCGGCGCGGACGAGCGCCACGAGCCGGTCGCGGTGGAGACCGGCCTCCTCGAAGCGCTCCTGCTCCGCGAACGTCGTCATGCGGGCGCCCAGCCGCTCGACCACCTCCGTGGGGTCGGCGACGAGGGCGGCGCGGGTGGCGCCGACGACCGCGTCGTAGTCCTCCCAGGTCACGCTCCCGTCGCACGGCGACAGGCACCGGCCCATCTCGGCGAGGACGCAGGGCGTGCCGTTCGGGGTGCGGGCCATCCGGCCGGCGCACTGGCGCAGGGGATAGGTGTCGTGGAGCGCGACCACGGTGGCCTCGGCGCCGCGACGCGAGCCGAAGGGACCCAGGTAGGTCGCCCCGTCGTCGAGCACCCGGGTCACGAGCGAGAGGCGCGGCCAGGGCTCGTCCGTGAGCTTGACGAAGTGGGTCTTCTCGGGGAACCGCGACCGGCGGTTGTAGCGCGGCTTGTGCTCCGCGATGAGCCGCAGCTCACGGACCCGCGCCTCCAGCGGGGTCGCGCACTCGATGGTGCGCACCCGTTCGGCGACCTGGATCATCTCGCCCATCCTCGACCGGGTCTCGGAGGCCGTGAAGTAGGACCGCACCCGTGTGCGCAGGTCCTTCGACGTGCCCACGTAGAGCACCCGGTCGGACGCATCGACGAAGAGGTAGACCCCCGGCGCGTGGGGGAGGCCCTCCGCCAGGTGTCGCTTGCGCCGCTGCGCGGTCGTCACCTTCGAGCTGAAGGCCTGCAGCTCCTCGAGCGTGTGGACCCCCAGACCACCGAGGCGACCGATGAGGCCGTGCAGCACGTCCACGGTCGCCCGCGCATCGTGCAGGGCCCGGTGGTCGGGGGTCGTCGTGGCGCCGAAGAGCTGCGCGAGCGAGCCCAGCTTGCAGTTCGGCGTCTCGTCGCGCGTCACCACACGACGGGCGAGGCGGGCGGTGTCGAGCACCTCGAACGCCGGCCACGGCCGCTGCTGCTCACGCGCGAAGTGCTGGAGGAACCCCACGTCGAAGGGCGCGTTGTGGGCGACGAGCACGCACCCCTGCGCGAACTCGAGGAACGAGGGCAGCACCGTGTCGATCGTCGGGGCGTCGACGACCATCGCCGTCGTGATGCCGGTCAGCACGGTGATGAAGGCCGGGATCTCCTCGTGGGGGTTCACCAGCGTCTGGAACTCGCCGAGGATCTCGCCGCCGCGGACCTTCACGGCCCCGACCTCCGTGATCTTCGAGCCCGCCGCCGGTGAGCCGCCGGTCGTCTCGAGGTCGACGACGCAGAAGGTGACGTCGCGCAGCAGGCGCCCCATCTCGTCGAACCCGCGCTGCTCCTCCCAGCGCGAGGCCTCGCCGCGGGGTCGTCCCGTGGGACGCGGACCCGGCCCGGGAGCGGGCCTCGGCCCGGGGCCCGGCGCGGGCCGCGGCGTGGTGGGGCGGGAGTGCTGGTGCCTCATGCCGCGGGACGCTAGGCAACGGCACCGACAGTCCTGCTCCGCGCCACTAGGCTGGAGGAACTGTGACCACCACGAGCACCGACCCCGCCGCGCTGCCCGAGCCCCTGCGGGCCCGGGTGGTGCAGCTGAGCGCCCAGGTGCTGCCCGACGTCGGGGTGCTGCCGCCCCCGCTGCGCAAGGTCGCCACGTTCGCGCCCCAGCGCCGTGCCCGGCTCGGGGGAGGGCAGATCGCCGCCGCGCTGGGCGACGACGACCTCCGCGACCGGGTCGCGACGCAGGTCGTGGCGCGTTCCGACCTGGGTGGGCTCGCGACGGAGCTGCTGGGCCCGGCCACGGGGGACGACGAGCAGGAGCGCGAGGTCCGCGACCTCCCCCTGCACGACCCCGTCGACGTCGCCGCGCTCCTGTGGCTGGTGCGCCCCCCGGGCTGGGAGGCGGCGTACGACGCGGCCCTGGCGCGCCTCGACGAGGTGCGCGACGCGGCGGTTGCCGCGGAGGACGCCGAGGCGCGGCGGGCCCTCGAGCGGCGGGTCGCGGTCCTCGAGGACGAGCTCGCCCGCCAGCGGGTCGAGGCGCGGGAGCAGCACGACGCGCTGCGTGCCGAGAACACCTCCCTGCGGCGGAAGGTGGGCGAGGCGCGTGCCGCCGGGCGGGGTGCCGACGAGGCCCGCGAGCGGGCGCTCGAGGAGCAGCGCCAGGCCCAGGAGCGGGCGACCGCTGCCGCCTCCGCCGCCGAGGGCGAGGTGCGTCGGCTCCGCCGCCAGGTCGAGGAGCTGCAGGCCCAGGTCGCCACCCGTCGCGGCGGCGCGCGCGCCGAGCGGGAGGACGCGACGATGCGGACGCGGCTGCTCCTCGACACCCTCGTCGCCTCGGCGCAGGGCCTGCAGCGCGAGCTCGGGCTGCCCGCCGCCCCGGAGACCGCGACGCCGGGGGAGCGGCACGAGGCCTCGCTCGTGGCGACCGGGACCCGCACGACCTCCGCAGCCGGCGCGCTGGGCACCGGCAGCCCGGCGCTGCTGGAGCAGCTGATCGCCATGCCCCGCGCCCGGCTCATCGTCGACGGCTACAACGTCACGAAGCAGACGTGGGGCGGTTCGTCGCTCGAGGTGCAGCGGCTGCGCCTCGTCAACGGGATCGCCCCCGTCGTGGCGCGCTCGGGCGCCGAGACCACCGTCGTCTTCGACGCCGCCTCCTCCCCGACGCGGCCCGTCATCACGGCACCGCGGGGCGTGCGCGTGGCGTTCAGCCCCGAGCACGTCATCGCCGACGACGTCATCCGCGACCTCGTCAACCTCGAGCCCACGGGCCGGATGGTCGTGGTCGTGACGAGCGACCAGGCGCTCGCCCGCGACGTACGGCGCGCGGGGGCCACCGTCATGGACGCCGTGGCGCTGGCCGGACTGCTCACCCGCTAGCAGGCCACCCGGCACGCAGGAGTCGGCTCGGGTTGGGCTGGCGTTCTCCTCGACCGGCGACAACGGCTCGAGCGGCCGTCTCGTGTCCCCGGTCGCGCCGCCGTGCGTCGCCGAGCGTCACCGAGGAGTCCCCGTGCTGCCCTGGGTCGTCATCCCCGCCCTCAACGAGGCGGACAACCTCCGCGTGCTGGTGCCGCGCGTGGTCGAGCACGCCGTCGCGCTCCACCCGGACGCCCGCGTGCTGCTCGTCAACGACGGCTCGACGGACGACACCGCGGAGGTGATGCGGACGCTCGCCGCGGCCCACCCCTCCGTCGAGCTCGAGATGCTGCGGCACAACCGGGGCAAGGCCGCCGCCCTCCGGATCGGCTTCGAGCGCGCGCTCGAGGGCGGGGCCGACGTCGTCGTGATGATGGACGCCGACGGCCAGGACGACCCCGCGGAGCTGCCGGCCCTGGCGGCCGCCCTCGCCGAGGGGGCCGACCTGGTGACCGGGGCGCGCCTCACGCGCCGCGACCGGTTCGTGAAGCGCACGACCTCGCGGGTCTACAACCGCACGACGGCCCTGCTCTCGGGCGCGCCCGGCAACGACTTCAACTCGGGGTTCAAGATGATGCGCGCCGAGGTGGCGGCGGACGTCGTGCCGATGCTCTACGGCGAGATGCACCGCTACCTCACGGTCGTCGCCCACGACCTGGGCCACCGCGTGGCCGAGGTGCCCGTCGAGCACCACCCGCGCATGTCGGGGTCGAGCAAGTACGGCCTCGCGCGGTTCTGGCGCGGCTTCGCCGACCTCGTGACGGTGCGGTTCCTGCTGTCCTACGAGAACCGGCCCTCCCACCTCTTCGGCGGCATCGGCTCCGCCTGCTTCGTCCTCGGCGGCCTGGTGCTCGCCTACCTCACGGTCCTCAAGGTCGTGACCGGCGCGACCATCGGCGACCGTCCGCTGCTGCTCGCGGGCGTGCTGCTCGTGCTCGTCGGCCTCCAGCTGCTGCTGTTCGGCCTGCTCGCCGAGCTCGTGGTGCACGCGCGGCAGCAGGCGCGACCGGGCCGGGACGTGCGACCGACCTACGACGCCGGCCGCCTGGTGGCGGACGTGCGGCGTACCGACGCGTGAGCGGACCCCCTCCGCAGGTGCCGCGGCCGCTGCTCGCCGTGGCGGCGGCCGTGCTGCTCACGACGGTGGCCCTGGCGGTCCACGGCGCGTGGACGACCGGGGTGTCGTGGGACGAGACCTACCACGTGGGTCGGATGCGGAGCTTCCTCGAGCACGGCTGGTACCTGCTCGAGGGCGACCTCGACGGCGACCGGCCGGGTGCGTGGGAGGACCAGGCCTACGTCTACGCGCCGGTGACGGCCCTCCTCATGCACGCCGCGGTCGTGCTCGCGGGCCTCGAGGGTCCGCGGGAGGTCGTGGCCACCGGCGACGCCTACGCCGTGCGCCACCTCGTCGTCGTCACCATCGGGCTCGTCGGCACGCTCGCCGTGGCCGCCACCCGCCCGCGTGCTGCTGCGGTCGTGGGGCTGGGCGGTCGTCGCGGCCGCCGTGCTGGGGGCGATCCCGATGTGGACCGGCCACACCATGTTCAACGTCAAGGACGTGCCCGTCGCGACGGGCTGCACCCTGGTGACCGCCGGCCTCGTGGTGCTGCTGACCCGGCGGCCGGGCGGGCCGCGCTCCGCGGCGTACGTCGCGGGGGCGGCCCTCGTCGTGCTCCTCGGCTGGGTGCTGGCGATGGGCACGCGTCCGGGCATCTGGCCGACGCTGGTGGCCAGCCACGTGGTCGCGGCGGCGCTGCTCCACCCGCGGCTGCGGGCCGGGACGCCCGCCGTGCGCGCGGCGGGACCGCTCGTCGGACTCGTGCCTGTCGTGGCGTGGCTGGTGCTGCTGGCGATCTACCCGGCGGTCTTCGCGACGCCGCTGACGACCCTGCGGGAGTCGGCGCTGTCGTCGTCGCGCTTCGACGAGCGAAGCGGCCAGTGGTTCTACGTGCCGGCCCTGCTGGTGGGCGAGGTGCCGCTCGTGCTCCTCGGGCTCGTGCTCGTCGGCTCGGTCCTCGCCCTGCGCCGCGTGGTCGGCGAGGTGCGGGTGCCGTCCGTCGGCACGGCGGCCACCGCCTGGCTGCTCGTCGGGGTCCAGGCGTGGACGCTGCCGCTCCTGGCGGTGGTGCGCGAGTCGAACCTCTACAACGGGCTGCGGCAGCTGCTCTTCATGGTGCCGGCGATGGCTCTGCTGGCGACGCTCGCCGTCGCGGCGATCGCCGGTGTCGTGGTCCGGTGGCGCGCGCGGTCGGTGGGCGTCGCGCCCGTCCCCCTGCTCGGTGTCGTCGCGCTGGGTCTCCTCGGGCCGACGCTCGACCAGGTGCGGCTGCACCCCTACGGCTACGCGTTCGCGACCCTGCCGTCCTACGCCGTCGCCGAGGCGGCGGACACCGACTACTGGCGCACGAGCGCCCGCGAGCTGGCGCCGTCGGTGCCGGCGGGCTGGGTGACCTGCTCCCCGGCGCTCGACGGCGAGCGCCGCTCGCTGCGCCGTTCCCTCGACGGTGACGAGGACTGCGCACGCGACCTCATCGGGCCGCTGTCGGCCTGGGCCGACGTGCGGGGCACGGATCCCGTCGCCGCGGCACCGCTCGGGCCGACCGAGTTCTGGGCGATCACGGCGGGCCCGCGCCGCCCCGGAACCAACTGCGTCGAGGTGGCCCGCGTCGACCGGCCCGGCCCCCTGCCGGGGATCGGCACGCTCCTCGGCCTGCCCGCCCGCGACGTCATGAGCCGCCTCGCCCGGTGCGAGCTGGTGCTCCCCGCGCACGACGGGGGCGTGCTCACCTTCGGCCCGGGCGGCGACGGGGGCGAGCTGGAGCTGGGCGGGTGGACCGCGCACGCCACGGCCGCGGGCATCCGGCTGACCGGCGACCGCGGCGAGGTCGGGTTCACCACGGCGGGGTCGTGGGCCGCGGGCGCGGAGCTACGCGTCGGGCTGGTCGCCCCGGTCGGACCGGACGCCGTCCGGGTGCGCGTGAACGGCACCGAGGTCGCGCTGCGGGGGAGCGGGACGCGGCTGACCGCCGCGGTGCCCGCCGACGTGCTGGCCGCGTACGGCGGGGGTCGCGTCGTCATCGCGCTGGAACGCGTCGCGGGTGACGCGCCGCGCCTGCTGACCCTGGAGCTCGCCGACGCGGCGGGGTCCCGGGCTGGAGAAGGGAACGGATGAGGTGAAGGGTCTCTACGTGCGGCTCCTGCGGGCGCTGCGGGGCGTGCTGCGGACGACCGGGCTGCTGCGGCTGCTCGACCGGTGGGCGGCGCGCTCGCGCACCGGCCTGTGGGTGCGGTCCTGGCTGTCGATCTACGACCTCGACGAGCTCGTGCGGCACGACGTGCCGTGGTGGACCTTCGACGCGGCCGACCGGGTCGAGGCGTTCCTGCGCGAGCGACCGGCATCTCGGGCGCTCGAGTGGGGCTCGGGGGCGTCGACGGTCTGGCTGGCGGCCCGCTGCGCCGAGGTCGTCTCCATCGAGCACGACGTCGACTGGGCGGCGTCCATGCGGCCGGTGCTGCCGGCGAACGCCGAGCTCCGCGTCGTACCGCCCCAGGACGCGCGCACGCGGCTCACCCGGGAGGTCGTGCCCTCCGCCAAGGCGGGGTTCGCCGACCTCGACTTCGCGGACTACGTGGCCGAGGTGGACCGGGTGCCCGGCGACTTCGACCTCGTGGTCGTCGACGGCCGCGCGCGGGAGGCCTGCCTCGAGCGGGCCGTGGGGCGGGTCGCGCCGGGCGGGCTCGTGGTGGTCGACAACGTCGACCGGGCCCGCTACCGCGACGCCATCGCCCGGGTCGAGCGTCGGCTCGGGGGCCGGGCCCGCGTGACGTGGACGCGGGGACGCACGCCCACGCTGCCCTACCCGACGCGCACCGCGCTGCTCGAGTCGAGCCCGTGAGCCGGGGGCAGGTGCGCACCTGGGGGGTGCGGGCGGTCTTCCTCGTCGTCGTGGTGGGGTGCATGGCCTGGAGCCTCGACGGGCGGTGGGACGAGGTGGCCCGGGCCGTGCGCCGGGTGCATCCCGTCGCCCTCGCGGCGGCGGTCCTCCTCACCGGTGCCGGCCTGCTCGCGACGTCGGTCGTGTGGCGGCGGACGCTGGCCGCCTTCGGGCACGACGTGCCGCGCCGGGAGGCACGCTCGGTGTTCTTCGTGAGCCAGCTCGGCAAGTACGTGCCCGGCGCCGTCTGGGCGATCGGCGTGCAGGCCCGGCTGGCCGCGCGGCACGCCGTCCCGGTGCGCGTGACGGTCACGACGGCTCTCATGTTCACGGGCATCCACCTGCTGACGGCGGGGATGCTCGGGGGCGCGCTGGTCGCGGCGGGCGTGGCGCCGGCGCCGGGACCGCGGTGGCTCGGCGGGCTCGCCGCCCTCGCCTGCATCGGCGGCTTCGTGCCGGCCGTGACCCGTCGCCTGCTGCGGCGGGCCGCCGGGACCGACCTCGTGGTGGGGTGGCGCGAGCCGCTCGCGGTGGTGGGGCTGATGGCGGTCGCGTGGTCCTGCTACGCGGCGGCGCTGCTGCTGCTCGTCGAGGACCGCTCGCCGGCGATCCTGGGGGCGCTCGCCGGGGCGTTCGCGCTGGGGTACGTCGCCGGTGTGCTCGTCGTCGTCGCCCCGGCCGGTCTCGGGGCGCGGGAGGCCACCTTCGTGGCGGTGCTCTCGCCGGTCACGGGGCTCCCGGTCGCCACCGCGATCGCGCTGCTCGCGCGCCTCGTGCACACCGTGGCCGACGTGGTGCTGGCGGCGGTCGCGTGGCGTCCGGAGCGGGTGGCCGCGGGCGGTGCCGTGGCGACCGCCGGGCCCGTCGATGCAGAACTGTCGGTGCCGGCTGGCACCGTCCCGGGCCATGACGACGATCGACTGTGACAGCTGTCTCGTGCGGGGGCTGCACTGCCACGACTGCGTGGTGACGGCCCTCCTCGGCCCGCCCCCCGAGCAGGGGTTCGACAACGAGGAGCAGGCGGGCGCTCGACGTGCTCGCGGCCGGCGGTCTCGTGCCGCCGCTGCGTCTCGTCCAGCCCGTCCGCGGGCCGGAGGCAGGCACGGCCTGAGACGCGCGGACGTGGCGTGCGTCTCCGGCCGACACCCGGACCGGAGGTTTGCCGCCGTGGAGCCGCGCGACTACCCTCGGGCGAGGCCTCCGTGGAAGTGGACCGACCGGTTCGCGCGGAGGTCGCGCCGAGTTCGGAGCGCGTGCCGTCGCAGCAGTGCCGGCGGGTGGTCCGGAGCCGGGGAACCAATTCCCCTGGGGTGAATCGCACGTGAGGTGCGGACCGATCGGTCCGCGAGGAGCGTGCGTAGGGCAATGTCGTGCCCGAACCCGTCAGCTCACCCGGTAGGCGTACGACACGTGTGAGGAGAACGCCGGCTCGTGCTGGACGGACGAAAGCGGATCGGTGCTGGACTGGCCGCGGCCGCAGTGATCGGTGTGTCCCTGCTCCCGAGCGCCCCCGCGGCGGCGGAGCCGGACATCGAGGACGTGAAGGCTCAGATCGAGCAACTCTACCACGAGTCGGAGCAGGCGGCCGAGCGCCGCAACGACGCTGAGCTGGAGCTCGAGCGCCTGCAGTCGGAGCTCGAGCTGCTGCAGCAGGACGAGGCCGCGCAGAGCGACGGCTTCGACTCCGTGCGCTCCCAGGTGGCGGACTCCGTCGTGGCCCAGTCGCAGGGCAGCAGCATCTCGCCCGTGGCCGAGGCCGCGCTCTCGGACGACACGGCCGCCTTCCTCGCGCAGCTCTCGACGGCGTCGACCTACAGCAACATCCAGGGCCGCCTCGTCGACGCCTACTCGACCGAGCTGCAGGCCCTCGAGGTGCGCCGGTCGGCCACCGAGGAGCGGGTCGCGCAGATCGCCGCGGTGGAGGAGCAGGCCGCCGAGGAGAGCGCCACCATCGACCAGAAGGTCGACGAGGCCGAGGCGCTGCTCGCCGAGCTCGAGGAGGAGGCGGCCGAGGAGGCTGCGACGCTCTTCGCCGACGAGGGCACCGCCGACACCTCCCAGGCCGCCGAGATCGCGGCCGACGTCCCCGTCTCCGGCCGTGCGGGTGCCGCGGTGCAGTACGCGCTGGCCCAGGTCGGCGACAGCTACGTCTACGGCGCCTCCGGCCCGGACTCCTTCGACTGCTCCGGCCTCACCTCGATGGCGTGGGCGCAGGCCGGCGTCTCGCTGCCGCACTCGTCGAAGGCGCAGTTCAGCTCCGGCCGCAAGGTGTCGCGCAGCGAGCTGCAGCCCGGCGACCTGGTGTTCTACTACAGCCCCATTAGCCACGTCGGCATCTACATCGGCAACGGCCAGATCGTGCACGCGGCCAACCCCCGGTCGGGTGTCGCCATCGCCTCCGTCGGATCGATGCCCTACTCGGGCGCCGTCCGCCCGGGCTGAGGCTCCTCTCAGCCACGACCGCTACCGTGCCGGTCGTGCCGCACGACACGCAGGACCACGAGACCCCCGCTCCGCACCCGGAGCGGGGGTCTCGCCGTGTCGGGTTGCTGGTCGCCGGCGGTGGGGCGCTCGTCCTCGTGGCGCTCGCGGCCGTCCTCGTGCCGTGGCACCCCGTGCCGGGCGGCGTGCCCGACCCCGCCCCCGCCTCCTCGGTGCTCACCGCGCAGGAGATCGCGCGGGGCGAGGCCTTCGGGACCTACGCGCGCTGGGTCAGCTGGAGCTCGCTGGCGGTCTCGTTGGCGGTCGCGCTCTGGCTGGGTCTCGGCGCGCGGGGCGCTGCCCTCGTACGCCGCGTCCCCGGCCCCTGGTGGGTGCAGGTGCCCCTCGGGGCCCTCGCGGTGCTCGCCATCGGGCGGTTCGTCACGCTCCCGTTCGCGCTCGCCCTGTGGCGGCGCCGGGTGAGCGAGGGGCTGTCGACCCAGGGCTGGAGCGACTGGTTCGCCGACCTCCTGCTCGACCTCGTCGTGGGCGTGGTCGGGACGGCGATCGCGCTGCTCGTGGTGATCGGGTGCGCCCGCCGGTGGCGCACGTGGTGGCCGGCGATCGCGGGCGGGATCGCGGCGGCGCTGGTCGTCCTCGGTTCCTTCGTCTACCCGGTCGTCGTCGAACCCCTCTTCAACGACTTCACGTCCCTGCCGGACGGGCAGCTGCGCACCGAGATCCTGGCCGTCGCGGACGCGGAGGGCGTGTCCGTCGACGACGTGCTCGTCGCCGACGCCTCGCGACGCACCACCGCGCTCAACGCCTACGTCTCGGGCTTCGGCAGCACGCACCGGGTCGTCCTCTACGACACGGCGGTCGGCGGCCTCGACCAGGACGAGCTGCTCTCGGTGGTCGCCCACGAGCTGGGACACGCGAAGAACCACGACGTGGCGGTGGGCACCGCCCTCGGCGCCGCGGGCGCCCTCGTCGGGGTCGGGCTGCTCGCCGTGGTCGTCGGTGCGGGACCGCTGCGGAGGCGGCCCGGTGTCGGCGGGCTGGCCGACCCGGCCGTCGTGCCCCTGGTGCTGGCGCTCTTCGCGGTCGGCTCGTTCCTGGCGTCACCGATCGAGAACGGGATCAGCCGGCAGATCGAGCGCCGCGCCGACGTCGTCGCGCTGCGGACGACCGACGATCCCGACGCGTTCATCGGGTTGCAGCGCGAGCTGGCGGTGCGGTCCGTCGCGGATCCGACGCCGAACGCGTGGGGGCAGCTGTGGTTCGGCAGCCACCCGACCATGCTCGAGCGCGTCGCCACCGCGCGGCGGGTGGCGGGGGAGTAGGAGTCTGCCCGAAATGCAGATCGACCCCGCTCCGGAGGGAGCGGGGTCGATCGTCGGCGCTGGGTCAGCGCAGACTCCGAGGATCAGCCGTCGGTGCCGGTGCCACCGGTGCCGTCGGTACCGAGCTTGCTGCTGGTGTCGGAGAAGATGCCGGCCAGGTCCTGGTAGAAGAGGAAGACGGCGCCGATGATGAGGGCCGCGAGCGCCGCGACGAGCAGGCCGTACTCCACGGCGGAGGCGCCGCGCTGGTCGGCCTTGGCCTTCTGCGCGCCCAGCAGGATGGCGAGGAACTGGATCATGGTGATCACCTTTCGGGGTTGAACGAGTCGCCGTTCGGGTTTCTCGGGGAGGTCGGTCCGGGTTCCCCCGGGCGATGCCCTGATCCTCCGCCAGCTCGACCCCCGCGCACATCGTGTGATCGTCCGCACTCGGGTAGTCCTTTCGGACTAGGACGCTCGGTGGGACCGGGACCCGAAGATCCCCCACCCGTTCGGGGCGCGCCGAGAGATGCTCAGTCGGCGCGGCGCTGCACGCTCGAGAGCAGCCCGACCCGCATGGCGGTGACGACGGCCTGCGCCCGGTTGGTGGCGCCCAGCTTCTGGTAGATGCGGGCGATGTGGGACTTCGTCGTCGACTCGCTGATGTGCAGCCGCTGCGCGATCTGCTGGGTGCCGAGTCCGTCGGCGAGGTGGAGGAGGATCTCGTGCTCGCGCTCCGACAGCCGGGTGGACTCCCCCGACATGCGCCGCACCATCGCCTGGGCGAGCCCGGCGCAGATGAAGGTGCGGGGCGACCGGGCGGCGTGCGCGGCGGTGCGCACGACCTCGGCGGCCGGCGCGTCCTTGCCGACGAAGCCGGAGGCGCCCGCCTCCATGGCGGCGAAGATCTGGTCGTCGCCGGAGTGCATGGTGAGGATGACGAGCCCCACCGTCTCGGACTGCGCCCGCAGCCGCCGGACGATGTCGAGCCCGGTGCCGTCCGGCAGGTGCAGGTCGGTGACGACCACGTCCGGCTGCAGCCCGTCGTAGGCCGCGACAGCGCCCGCGACGTTCTCCGCCTGCCCGAGCACCCGCATGCCCGGGTCGCGGGTGAAGGCGGCGGCGAGACCCGCCCGGATCAGCTCGTGGTCGTCGACCAGCAGGATGGTGGTGGGGTCGTCCGTCACCGTCGTCCTCCGTGGGGTTGGGGTCGGTTGCCGGGACGCCGGGCGCCCAGGGCGACGTATACCACGGTGCCCATCGCCGAGCTGTCCACCGAGAGCGATGCGCCGACGAGCTGGGCCCGCTCGCGCATGATGGTCATCCCGTGCGAGTCCTCGCGGGCCGGTCCCAGACCGGTGCCGTTGTCGCGCACGACGATCCGGGCCCGGGGCGCGTCGACGAGGCACTCGACGTCGATCTCGCTCGCGCCCGCGTGCTTGACGGCGTTGGTCATCGCCTCCTGCGCGATGCGCAGCAGCTCCGCCTCGACGTCGGGCCGCAGCCGGATGGCGCGCTCGTCCACCGTGCAGCGGATGGACAGCCCCGACGAGTCGCTGAGACGACGCGCGAGCCCCGAGATGGCCTCGCCCAGGCTCTGGTTGGCGTCCACGTCCATGCGCAGGGCGGTGACCGAGGCCCGCACCTCCCCGACGACGCGCGAGATGGTGCCGCGCAGCAGCTCGACCTGGGGGCGCAGGTCGTCGGGCAGCGGGCCGTCCGCCATCGCGTCGACGAGGTAGCCCATCGACGCGATGTCCTGGGCGACGCCGTCGTGCATCTCGCGGGCCAGGCGGTGACGCTCGTTGCGGGTGGCGGCCGCGTTCACCTCGGCGAAGACCAGTGCCGTGTCGAGCTGGGTGGTCAGGCCGACCAGGCGGGCGCTCGCCGCCTCGAGGCGTTGCACCAGCCCCCGCCGGCCCCCGGCCGGTGAGGGCGAGAGCTCGCCCTCGATCAGCAGCAAGCGCCCGCCGATCGAGGCCAGCGGCAGGGCGAAGTCGCCGCCGCTCAGCACCGGCCTCCCGTCGTCCAGTGCCGCGACCAGCGTGTCCGGGACGTCGGTGCCGGTCTGCGTCCCGTGCCCGGCGCTCTCGAGCAGGGAGCCGGTCGGCACCGGGGTCAGGCCGCGCTCGTCCCGCAGCCACAGGGAGGCACGGATGGCGGGGATGTCGTCCTGGAGGGTGCTGAGCAGGCGCGCCCCGATCGACTGGGGGTCGAGGCCGGCGTCGAGCACGTCCGTCAGGGCCAGGAGCTGCTGCAACAAGTCGATCGCGTCACGGTAGGGAGTCAGCTCGGCCTGACGACTCTGGTTGAACCGCAGGTAAGCGCCAACGAGGCCAACGCCCAGCCCGAAGGCGAGGGTGGCGAGAAGCTGTCCCGATGCGTCCACCGGAGGCCGGGTTTCGAGCTGGACCAGGACAAGGCCCAGCACCGCGATCTCGACGAGGATGAGCCCGGCTGCCCCGCGTATGCCGAGGCTGAGCCCGCCGAGGAACGGGGGGATGGCGAGCGCGAGGACAGGGACCGCATCCGCCTCGACGACCGCGTAACCGCAGATTGCGGCCACCGCGACCGCCTCGGCGACAGCGAGAGCGAGTTTCGGCACCCACCGGAGCGCCGACAACGATGTCGCCACCAGCCAGACGATGGCGAAAAGCAGCACGACGGCCAGGCTTCTCGTGTCGCGCAGCCACAGGGCGGGGCCGGCGACGGCGCACAGGCCCAGGATCCGGGCGACTGCCCCGATCTCGAAGGGTCGGACCACTTGGAGCCTCAGGGCGTCAGCCCCCGAAGCCAGAGTCCATGATGCCGATCACCGCCGGGCCCATCACCGCGATGAAGAGGCACGGGAGGATGAGCAGGATCAGCGGCACCGTGATCTTCACGGGCACCTGCTGCGCCCGCTTCTCGGCGTGCTGACGCCGCTTGACCCGCATCTCCTTGGACTGGGTGCGCAGCACCTGGCCGATGGGCACGCCGAAGGAGTCCGCCTGCACGAGGGCGCCGACGAAGGACTGCAGGTCGTCCACCTTGCTGCGGTTCGCCATGCCGCGCAGCGCCTCGGCCCGACTGAAGCCGAGCTGCATCTCCCGCAGCACCCGGGAGAACTCCTCGGCGACCGGCCCGGTCGTGTTGCGGGCCACCTGCTGCACGGCCGCGTCGAACCCGAGGCCCGACTCGACGCTGATGGTGAGCAGGTCGATGGCATCGGCCAGGTCACGTCGTGTGGACTCGGCGCGGTCGTAGGCGCGCTGGTAGAGCCACATGTTGGGGGCGAAGAAGCCCGCGGCCGTCAGTCCACCGAGGAGCAGCACCAAGATGGGGAGCCCGGGCGTGGCCAACAGAACGAGAAGGAGGGCCGCGATGAAACCGACGATGCCGCCCACCACCTTCGCGGAGGCGACGCGGTCGACGGTCCACCCGGCCGGGCTGCCGGCCTGCTCGAGCTTGCGCTGCCAGCGCTGCGCCGAGTCCCCGCCGGTGAGGCGCCGCCCGAGCCGCGAGAACCGGTTGAGCAACGGGGTGACGACCCGCTCCTCGAACGACCGGTCGGCGTCCTGGCGGAGCTCCTCCGGCGCGTTGCCCAGCGCCTCGAGGTAGGCCAACGACCGGTTGAGACCGCCCGTGGCCTCGGTGCGGCTGAGCGCCATCCACGCGATGACGAACGCGCCGACGAGCAGCAGCGCCCCGAACACGGCGATCACGACCACGGCGTCACACCTCCACCTTGACGAGCCGGCTCATCCAGAACACGCCAGTACCCAGCAGCACCCCGGCGAGGCCGAGCATCACCCACCCGCGGGGGTCGGTGAACATGGGCATCACGTAGTCCCGCTGGGTCAGCACGAGGTAGAGCACGAAGGCGGGGGGCAGGCCGCCGATGATCCACGCGGAGAGCTTGCCCTCGGCCGCGAGCGAGTCGACCTGGCGCCGGAGGTACTCCCGCTCCCGCATCGTCGCCGCGACGGTGTCGAGCAGCTCGGCCAGGTTGCCGCCGACCTCGCGCTGGATGCGGATCGCCATGACGACCCAGCCGAAGTCCTTGCTCTCGTAGCGCTCGGCGACGTCGGCGAGCGCCACGTCGAGGTCCACGCCCAGCCGCGTCTCGACGAGCACGCGCTTGAACTCGCCCGCCACGGGGTCGCGGCCCTCCCGCGAGACGGTGTCGCACCCCTGGGCGAGGGAGAGGCCTGCGGCCAGCGAGCTGGACAGCAGCTGCAGCGTGTCCGGCAGCGCCGCGTTGAAGGCCTTTCGGCGCTTAGACCGCTGCCGCCCGAGATAGAACCAAGGACCGACCGCACCCAGCACGAGGAACAGCAGCTCGATGAGCACGTTCCCGCCGCCGAGCAGCAGCCCGAGCAGCCCCACCACGAAGAAGACGCCGAGGTGCACGAGCAGCCACTCGGCCGGCTTCAGCGCGCTGCCGGCGCCCTCGAGGCGGGCCGCGATGCGGGCCTCGAGGCCCTGGTTGCGCTTGAGGACGTTGGTCGCGGCCGCCTTCGTGGTGGCGAAGGGGTCCTCCGCGCCCTTCGTCTGCGCGGGGCGTGACGGCCGCGCGGACACGGTCTCGGCGTACGTCGTGACGCGCTCGGCGGGGGTCAGCGCCGCCGGCCGGCGGGGCACCGCCAGCACGAGCACCGCGACGAGCCCGAGGGCACAGACGGCGACGCCGACGTAGAGGCCCCAGGCGGGGATCGCGAGGGTCTCCGTGCTGGGGGCGGCCACGAGCGGCGCGGAGTCCGCGGTCGTGGCGCTGCCGAGGTCGCCCAGGGGTGCCTCGGCCGAGGCCGCGAGCGGGCCGGCGGCGGACCCGATCGTGACGGCGATGGGCGCCGTGGCGCCGTCGACCCCGGCGGGCACCTCGACGTCGAGCACCAGCTGGGCCGCGATCGCCTGCGCCTGCTCCGAGAACACGGCGGTGAGGCTCTCGGGATCGGCGGCGACCACCTCGCCGCTGCCCGCCGCCGCGAGCTGGCCGAGCGCGGTGGCGGGGGAGTCCTCGTCGAGGGCGACCGCGTCGAGCCGCACCCCTGCGTCCTGCAGCACCTGCACGGTCGCGGCCAGGTCACCGCCCACGCTGTCCTCGCCGTCGGAGAGGAGCAGCACCTGCCGCGCCCCCTCGGAGCCGGTGAGCGTCACCGCGGCCTGGACCCCGCCGTACAGCGCCGTGTCGGCGTTCATCTCGAGGTCGCTGACGGCGGCCTCGGCGGCGGCGCGGTCCTGGGTCGGCTCGAGCACCGTCTGCGCGTCGTCGTCGAAGGTGACGACGCCGACGAAGACGTCGTCCGGGACGGCCGCCAGGAACGCGAGGGCGGCGGTCTCCGCCGCGCCGATCCGGTCGTCCTCCTGCATGGAGAGGCTGGTGTCGATGGCGAGGACGGCGGTACGGCGCACCTGGTTCCCCGCGACCGCGGCCGTCGTCGGCGCGTCCTGCCCGTCGAGCGTGACCCGCACGTCGTCGAGGTCGGCCTGCACCCCGTCCGGGAGGGACACGAGCACCCGCAACGACGACTCGCCCGGCTCCATGAGGTCGATCGACACCTCGCCCGGCTCGGCAGCGAGGGCGGGGGCCGCGGCGTACCCGCCCAGGAGGAGCGCGCCCAGCAGCGCACCCGCCCGTGCGGCTCGGGGAGTCCCGGTCCGGCGACGCATCACGGCCGGTCCAGCGCGAACACCATCGGGTCGACGGTGACGTTGTGGTAGGCCATCTTCTCCAGGAACTTGGGGCGCAGGCCCGTCGAGCGCAGGCGGCCCAGGGAGCGCCCGGCCGCGTCGAAGCCCGCGCCGTGGTCGTAGACGAAGACGTCCTGCAGCGTCACGACCTCGCCCTCCATCCGCTCCACCTCGGTGATGTGCGTGATGTGGCGCGAGCCGTCCTTGAAGCGGGTCTGGTGGACGATCAGGTCGATCGCCGACGCCATCTGCTCGCGGATGGCGCGGATCGGCAGGTCCATGCCCGCCATGAGCACCATCGTCTCGATGCGCGAGAGCGTGTCGCGCGGACCGTTCGAGTGGGCCGTCGCGATCGAGCCGTCGTGGCCCGTGCTCATCGCCTGCAGCATGTCGAGCGCCGAGGCGTCGCGCACCTCGCCGACGATGATGCGGTCGGGGCGCATGCGGAGGCTGTTCTTGACGAGGTCGCGGATGTGCACCTCGCCCTTGCCCTCGATGTTGGGCGGCCGCGACTCGAGCCGCACCACGTGGTCCTGCTTGAGCTGGAGCTCGGCGGCGTCCTCGATCGTCACGATGCGCTCGTCGGACGGGATGAACGACGAGAGCACGTTGAGGGTCGTCGTCTTCCCGGCGCCGGTGGAGCCCGAGACGATGATGTTGAGACGGCCGCGCACGCAGGCCTCGAGGAAGTCCGCGGTGCGGGGCGTCAACGAGCCGAACGAGATCAGGTCGTCGACGGTGAACGGGTCGGCGGCGAACTTCCGGATCGTCAGCGCCGAGCCGTCGATCGCCAGCGGCGGCACGACCGCGTTGACGCGGCTGCCGTCGGGCAGGCGGGCGTCGACCATCGGGCTCGACTCGTCGACGCGACGGCCGATGCGGGACACGATCTTGTCGATGATGCGGCGCAGGTGCGCCTCGTCGGTGAACACGGTGTCGACCGACTCGAGCCGACCGCCGCGCTCGACCCACACCTGGTGGGGACCGTTGACCATGACCTCCGAGACCTCGGGGTCGCGCAGGTAGGCCTCGATGGGCCCGTAGCCCAGGATCTCGTCGCTGATCTCCTGGGTCACCCGCAGGCGGTCGGCGCTGCTGAGCGGCCGCTCCTGCGCGGACAGGACCTCCTGGAGCACCACCTTGACGCGACCCTCCAGGTCGGCCTGGTCCATCTTCGCGTCGTAGAGCTGGGGACCGAGCTGCTGCAGGAGCTGGCCGTGGACGCTGGCCTTGATCTCCTCGATCCGGTCGGCCTGCTGGGCCGCGAGCACCTTGCGGGGACCCGACGTCGACGCGACCTCCGCCTTGGGGGGCAGGGGGCGGTGCCGCCCGACGGTCTCGCCGGCCCGGCCCGCGGACGGCACGGGCTTCGCGAGCGACGGGGCCGCCGGCTCGGGCGTCGCGCCCAGCGTGCCGACCGAGCGGGCGATCGTCGCATCGAGGATGGCCTCGGGTGCCGGCGGTGCGGGCTCCGGTGCGGGGCCAGAAGCCGCCGCGGGCGCCGGCTCGGGCGCGGGCTCGGGCGCGGGCTCGGGCGCGGGCTCGGGCTCCGGGGTGGGCTCCGGCGCCGGCGGGGGCACCGGAGCGGCAGCGGTCTCCTCCGCCTGGCGGCGGGCGGCGGCAGCGGCGAGTCGTTCGGCGAGCGTGCTCATCAAGGTCACCTCCGGCGACGGAAGAAGCCCCCACGCTCCTCGCGCGGGTTCTGCGGGGTCGTTGCTTTCATCGTCGACACCGGGGTGGGTGCCGCCGGGGTCCCGGACAACCGGGTGGCGAGCTGCTGGAACTCCGCGCTCGAGGCGTGGTCGGGCTTCGCGGCGACGATGGGGCGGCCGGCGTTGGTCGCCGCGGCGATCTCCACCGACGTCGCCACCTGCGCGGCGATCCGCAGGCCGAGGATCGCCTCGACCTTCTCCGCCCCGATCCCGACCTCGTCGTCGGCGCGGTTGAGGAGCAGGTGGCGGTGGCCCTGGGCGATCCCGAGCGCGTCCATCGTCTCGAGGGCGACCTTGACGTTCTTCAGGGTGGGTACGTCGAGGGTCGCGACCATCACGCACTCGTCGACCTCGTCGAGCGCCGTCAGGGTCAGCTCGTCGAAGGCCGGCGCCGTGTCGATGACGACGAAGTCGAAGTTCTCGGCCAGCACCCGGAGCGTCCGGGCCACGAGCGTGGGCGTGATCCGGTCCCGCGCGTCGGGCGTGCTCGGCGCGGCGAGCACCATGAGGGAGTCCTCGTGGCGCGTGAGGATCGGCTCGAGCAGGTGGAAGTCGAGCACGTCCTCGCTGCCGATCGCGTGCTCGATGGAGTGCGACGGGAAGAGCTGCAGCGTGATGGCCACGTCGCCGAACGCCAGGTCGAGGTCGACCAGGCAGACCTGGCGCGCACCGCGGTCGGCGAGCGCCAGGGCCAGGTTCACGGCGGCCGTCGTCTTGCCGACCCCGCCCTTGGGGGAGAAGCAGGCGACGATCCGGCCCTGGCGGGCGGCGCCGCCGGGTCCACGCAGGGCGATCCACAGCTGGTAGGCGCGCTCGACGGCGCCGCTGACCGCCGCGAGGTCCCGCGTCGGCACGACGTCGCGGACACCGGCGTGCATCGCCTTCGTCAGCACGTCGGTGTCGACATGGTCGCGCACGACGACGACGCTCACGGTCGGCCGGGTGAAGCGGAGGGTCTCGCACACCTCGAGCGCGACCGCGAAGTCGACGCCGGGGCCGAGGACCGCGACGTACTCGTCGGGGCGGTTGTCCAGCCAGGCGGCGAGCTTCTCGGTGGTGTCCATCCCGTGGCCGCCCGGGGGCAGGGCGGTCAGGAGGTCACCGAGGACCGAGCTGTCGGGGTCGACGACGACGGGCATGGTCTCCTCGCTGGGGTCGGGGGGATGGGGAGGTGGCGCTCAGGGCGTGGTGATGCTGCCGAGCGACACGGTCTGGCCGCGCGTCAGCTCGACGCCGTCGCCGCGCAGCACGAGGGACATGACGGCGTCCTGGCCGATCGCGCTGGTCAGGTCGAGCGCCTCGTCCGGGGTGAGCGCGAGCGTGACGATCGTGTTCTCCACCTGGTCGGTCGAGCCCTCGGCGGTGCCCTCCCCGGTGTCGGTCTCGTCGAGGCCGCCGGAGCTGCCCACGCCGAGCACCTGGGTGTCGGGGATGAGCACGATGCCCGCGCCGGTCTCGAGCACCGCGAGCAACGCCACGTCGTCGCCCGGGTTGGCGAAGCCGGCGACGCGGCCGGCGTCGTCGAGCTCGACGGCCTGGGCGACGCGCCCCTCGGGCACCGGCAGCACCACGCCGGTGCGCACCTCCTCGGCGAACTTCGCCGTGGTGACCTGCTCGCCGGGCGCGATGTCCATCGCCGCGAGCTGCCCCTCGAGCTGGCCGGCCGTATCCACGGTGACGTAGCCCTCGAGGAGCTGGCCCTCGGGCACGTTGGCCCGGACGATCTTGCCGGTGTTGAGCGCGTCGTCGAAGGTCTCGCCGAGCTGGATCGGCTCGGCGGCCTTGTAGACCTCCACGGTGTCGTAGCGGGCGTCCGCACGGGCGTCCGCGCCGCGGGCCCACACGAAGACGAGCACGAGGCCGAGGGCGGCGACCACGGCCGCCACGATGAGGAGGACCCTGCGTCGATCCATCGCTGCTGCACCTTTCAGGCGGGACGTCCTTCGGGGAACGACGCGCCTCCGGTACCCAGCGCAGCCAGGCAGCGTCGACCGTCCCTCCCGATGCAGCACCCTGCACGATCCGCGGACCGGGAGCGGCGCAATCTCGACGATTCGCCCTAAGTGCACCTATTGGTCTAGACCAGTTCGCTGACCTGGGGCGACTCTGAGGCCATTGCGGCAGCCTCCGGCCAATCTTGCGGTGGCCTTGAGGTCGGCGGGCGCGGTCAGGCGCCGTACAGGGCGTCGACCTCCGCGCGGAACTCGCGCATGACCACGTTCCGCTTCAGCTTGAGGCTGGGGGTCAGCTGACCGGCCTCCTCGGTCCAGTCCACGGGCAGGATCGTGAACTTGCGGATCGACTCCGCCTTCGACACCGCCTGGTTGGCGTCGTCGACGGCGGACTCGATGGCGGCCACGAGGTCGGGGTCGTCGACGAGGTCCGCGACCGTGCCGGTCTTGCCGTGGGCGGCGGCCCAGGCCGGGAAGGACTCGGGGTCGATGGTGACGAGGGCGCCGATGAAGGGCTGGCCGTCGCCGACGACCATGCACTGCGAGACGAGGTGGTGGGCGCGCAGGCGGTCCTCGAGCACGGCGGGGGCGACGTTCTTGCCGCCTGCGGTCACGATGATCTCCTTCTTGCGGCCCGTGATGCGCACGAAGCCCTCGTCGTCGACCTCGCCGACGTCGCCCGTGCGGAACCAGCCGTCGGCGTCCAGCGCCTCGGCGGTCGCGTCGGGGTTGCCCCAGTAGCCGCGGAACACCTGGCCGCCGCGGAAGTGCAGCTCGCCGTCGTCGGCGACGCGCACGCCCGTGCCGGGCAGGGGCCGGCCGACGGTGCCGATCTTGACCGCGTCGGACAGGTTCACGGTGACGGCTCCCGTGGTCTCCGTGAGGCCGTAGCCCTCCAGCACGACGAGCCCGATCCCGCGGTAGAAGTGGCCCAGGCGGTCCCCGAGCGGCGCGCCCCCGGAGACGGCGTACCCGCAGCGGCCGCCGAGCGCGGTGCGCAGCTTCGCGTAGACCAGCTTGTCGAAGACGGCGTGCTGGAGCCGCACCGCGAGCGAGGGGCGGCCGTTGTCGAGGCCGCGCGAGTAGGCGATGGCGACGTCCACCGCACGGTCGAAGATGCGGCCCTTCCCGTCCGCGGCGGCGTTCTGCGAGGCGGTGTTGTAGACCTTCTCGAACACCCGCGGCACCGCGAGGATGAAGGTCGGCTTGAAGACCCCGAAGTCCCGCACGAGGTTCTTGATGTCGGCGGAGTGGCCCATCCGCGCCCGCCGCTTCACGGCGCCGACCTGGATGATGCGGGCGAAGACGTGGGCCAGCGGGAGGAACAGCAGGGTGGAGGCGCCCTCGGCGAAGAGCTCGTCCAGCTCGTCGACCGCCACGCCCAGCTCGAACATGAAGTTGCCGTGGGTGAGCTCGCAGCCCTTGGGGCGCCCGGTCGTGCCGGACGTGTAGATCAGCGTGGCCAGGTCGCCGGGGGTCGCCGCCGTGCGGCGGGCCTCCAGCTCGGCGTCGGGGACGTCGGCCCCCAGCGCCTCGAGCGTGGCGACGGCCCCGTCGTCGATGCCCCAGACGTGCTGGAGCGCGGTCGCCCCCGACCGGGCGGCGGCGACGCGCTCGAGGTGCTCCGCGGTCTCCGCGAGCACGGCGACGGCGCCGGAGTCCGTGAGGATCCAGGAGATCTGGTCGGCCGACGAGGTCTCGTAGACGGGCACGCCGACGGCGCCCGCGAACCAGATCGCGTAGTCGAGGAGCGTCCACTCGTAGCGGGTCTTCGACAGGAGGGCCACCCGGTCGCCGGGGGCGACCCCGGCGGCCACGAGCCCCTTCGCGACGGCCCGCACCTCGGCGAGGAAGCCGCTGGCGGTCGTGTCGACCCACCCCCCGCGCCCGTCGGGGCGGCTGAGCACGGGGGCGTCCGGCGCCTCGGCGGCGTTGCGGACGACGTCGTCCGTCAGGTTGCCCGTGCTGGGGATCTCGATGGTCAACGGGGTGGAGTACTCGCGCACGAGCCGCACGTTACCGGCCCGCGGGCGGGCGGAGGTCGATCCGGTACGCTCGCCGAGCGTCGGCCGGCCCGGTCGAGACACCCAGGGGCAGTCCCCGAGCGCGCGGAGGTCGCAGTGGCAGAGCAGACGTCGTCCACGATCGTGATCGACGCCCCTCCCGCCGAGGTCATGGCCGTCATCGCGGACTTCCCGGCCTACCCGCAGTGGGCCACCGGCATGAAGAGCGTCGAGGTCGTCGAGCCCGGCGCGGCGGGGGAGCGTCCCCGCAAGGTGCGGTTCGTCCTCGACGTGGCCCCCATCAAGGACGAGTACACGCTGGCCTACACGTGGCACGGCGACACCGAGGTCACCTGGGTGCTGGACCAGGGCGGGATCCTGCGCGCCCTCGACGGTGCCTACACGCTGCGCGACCTCGGCACCGGTTCCACCGAGGTCACCTACCGCCTCGCGCTCGAGGTCACCATCCCGCTCATCGGGATGCTGCGCCGGCGGGGCGAGAAGATCCTCATCGACACGGCGCTGAAGGGCCTCAAGAAGCGCGTCGAGGGTCTTGCCTGACCCTCGCGTCCTCCTCCTCACGGGCAAGGGGGGCGTGGGCAAGTCGACCCTGGCGGCGGGCACCGCCGCACTCGCCGCGCAGCGCGGCCTGCGCACCCTCGTGCTCTCCACCGACGCGGCCCACTCCCTCGCGGACGCCTACGGCGTGCCCGTCGCGGCGGAGCCGACGGCGGTGGCCGACGGGCTGTGGGTGCAGCAGGTCGACGCCCAGCTCCGCTTCGAGCAGTCGTGGGCCGAGGTCCAGCGCTACCTGCTCTCGGTGCTCGACGTGGTCGGCGTCGACCGCGTGGCCGCCGAGGAGCTCACCGTGCTGCCCGGCGCCGAGGAGGTGCTCGCCCTGCTCGAGCTGCACCACCAGGCCCGGTCGGGTCGCTGGGACCTGCTCGTCGTCGACTGCGCCCCCACCGCCGAGACGCTCCGCCTGCTCGCGCTGCCGGAGGCCCTCGGGTGGTACATGCAGCGCATCTTCCCGACCCAGCGCACCCTCCTGCGGGCGTTCAAGCCCGTGCTGGGCCGCGCCGCCGGCGTACCCATGCCCGGGGACTCCGTGCTCGACGCCGTCGAGCGGCTGCACGCCGACCTGCGGGACGTGCGGGACCTGCTGACCGGGCCGACCGCCTCGGTGCGGGTGGTGCTCACCCCCGAGCGGGTCGTGCTCGCGGAGGCCCGGCGGGCCTACACGATGCTCTCGCTCTTCGGCTACCGCGTCGACGGCGTCGTGGCCAACCGCGTCTTCCCCGGCGACGGCGCCGATCCCTGGCGCGCCGGATGGGTCGCGGCGCAGCGCGAGGTGCTCGCCGAGGCCGCGGCGTCGTTCGAGGGACTGCCGCTGTGGCGCTCGGAGTACCGCACCGCCGAGCCCGTCGGCCCCGAGGAGCTCGCCGGCCTCGCGGCGGAGGTGTACGGCGCGGACGACCCCGTCGCGCCGCCGAGCGGCTCCGGGCCCTACACGGTCGAGCTCGCCGAGGGCCGTGCGGAGATCGGCCTCGCGCTGCCGCTGGTCGCGCGGAAGGACGTCGCCCTCGCCCGCAACGGCGACGAGCTCGTCGTGACCGTCGGGTCGTATCGTCGCCTCCTGACGCTGCCGGCGGGCCTGGCGCGGATGCGGATCGCGGGCGCCCGCGTGGAGGACGGCCGGTTGCGCGTCCGCTTCGAGGAGCGGCCGGCCCAGCAGCCGGGAGAGCGATCGGGAGAACGGTCGGGAGAGAGAGTCACGTGAGCAGTGCGGACGGCACGGGCGAGCAGGAGCAGGTCGGCTCGGTGGGCGAGGAGGCCGCCAAGCTGATCGGCGCGCTCGCCGACTGGGCGAGGGAGCACGGCGGCGACCTGGGGCACGGCGTCGCCGACGCGGCCGCCGGTGCGGCGTCGGCCGCGGCCGCGGGTGCCGCCGGTGCGGCGTCGGCGGTCGACGAGCACCTCGCGACGGGTGCGCCCGAGTGCACCTACTGCCCGATCTGCCGCGGTGTCCACCTGCTCCGCGAGTGCGCGCCGGAGGTGCGCGACCACCTCGCCTCGGCGGCCGCGTCGCTGATGCAGGCCGCCGCCGGGCTGCTCGCCGCCGCCAGCACCCCGCCGCGCGGGGAGCGGACCTCCCCGTCGCAGCGCGCGGACGGGGTGGAGCGGATCGACCTCGACGACCTCGACGACGGGGAGCCCTTCGGGTTCCCGCAGGGAGGCCCCTCATGAGCCTGGCGTGCGGCATCGACATCGGCGGCACCAAGATCGCCGGCGGCGTCGTCGACGACGACGGCAACGTCCTGGCGCGGCTGCGCGCGGAGTCGCCGGCCACGAGCAGCGCCGCCATCGCCGACACGGTGGTGGGGCTCGTGCGCGAGCTGTCCCGTCACCACCCCGTCGACCGGGTCGGGGTCGGGGCGGCGGGCTTCATCGACGCCGGACGCTCGACCGTGCTGTTCGCCCCCAACCTGGCGTGGCGCGACGAGCCCCTCGGCGCCGAGCTGTCCACGCGCCTGCGTCTGCCCGTCGTCATCGAGAACGACGCCAACGCGGCGGCGTGGGGCGAGTTCGCGTTCGGTGCCGGCCGTCACCACGCCTCGGACCTGCTGCTCGTCACCGTCGGGACGGGCGTGGGCGGCGGGATCGTCGCCGACGGTGCGCTCCGCCGTGGCGCCTTCGGCATCGCGGCCGAGATCGGTCACCTCCGCGTCGTGCACGGCGGCCGCCTGTGCGGCTGCGGCAACCACGGCTGCTGGGAGCAGTACGCGAGCGGGTCCGCCCTCGTCCGCTGCGCCCGCGAGGAGGCCCGGGGCTCCCTGCTCGCCCGCGCGCTGGTCGACCGCGCCGGTGGCGACGTCGACGCGATCACCGGCCCGATGATCACCGAGCTGGCCGCCGCGGGCGACCCGTTCTGCGTCGAGCAGCTCTCCGACCTCGGCCGGTGGCTGGGCGAGGGCATCTCGTCCCTCGTCGCCGTGCTGGACCCGGGCGTCGTGGTGGTCGGCGGCGGCGTCTCCGCGGCGGGTGACCTGCTCATGGGCAGCCTGCGCGAGACCTTCCTCCGCACCCTCAGCGGCCGGGGGCACCGGCCCGCGCCGGAGATCCGCCTCGCGGAGCTGGGCAACGACGCCGGGATGATCGGCGCCGCCGACCTGGCCCGGCGGTGACCGCACCGTGAGCGAGCCCGGTCCCGTCCACGTCGGGGTCGACGTCGGGGGCACGAAGATCCTGGCCGGGGTCGTCGACGCCGCGGGGGCCGTGCAGGACGTCGCCGTGCGCCGCACCCCCGGCCGCACCAGCTCGGTGCTGCTCCTGGAGAGCACCGTGGCGGAGGCGGTCGAGGAGGTCGTCGACGGTCGCCCGGTGGCGGCCGTGGGACTGGCCGCCGCGGGCTTCGTCGACGGGGCGGGGGAGCGGGTCATGTTCGCCCCGCACCTGCCGTGGCGCGGTGAGGCCGTACGGCGCCGGCTCGAGGCCACTCTCGGTGCTCCCGTGCTGCTCGACAACGACGCGAACGCCGCCGGCTGGGCCGAGCACCGGTACGGCGCGGCCCGCGGCGCCTCCCTGTCCCTCACGGTCACCGTCGGGACGGGGATCGGCGGCGCCGTCGTGCTCGGCCCCGAGACCGGATCCAGCGCCGGTTCGGGCGCCGGGTCGGGCGGTGGCGAGCCCCGCCTGCTCCGCGGCCGCAACGGCATGGCGGGCGAGTTCGGCCACCAGCAGGTCGTGCCCGACGGCGTGGCCTGCGAGTGCGGCGGCCGGGGCTGCTGGGAGCAGTACGCCTCGGGCAACGCCCTCGTCGCCTTCGCCCGCGCCCGCGTGGGGCGGGAGCCGACGGTGCTCGACGACTGGTGCGGCGGTGTCCCCGACCGGCTGACGGGTCCGATGGTCACCGACGCCGCCGCGGCGGGCGACCTCGTCGCCCTGCAGGCGTTCGGCCACGTCGGGGACTGGCTGGGGGTCGGCATCGCCAACCTGGTCGCCGCGCTCGACCCCGAGATCGTCGTCGTCGGCGGCGGGGTGAGCGCGGTCGGCGACCTGCTGCTCGACCCGGCGCGCGCCGCCCTCGGGCGCTCGCTCGTGGGGGCGCCGCACCGCGTCGTACCCCCGCTGCGGCCGGCCGCGCTGGGGCCGGAGGCGGCGATCGTCGGCGCGGCCGCGCTCGCCGCTGCGCGATTCGGAGGCTCTCCGGCCGCTCGTTAGACTCCACCGGCGCCCGCCCGGCGTGGACCGGCGTCGACCGGAGCCGATCGGCGGGCGCGACACGAGCCGGACGGGGACGGAGCGAGCATGGCGATGTGGCACGAGCGCGGGTTCCGCGTCCTCGTCGTCGCGTCGGTCGCCGCCCTGGTGGCCGCGGTCGGGATCGCCCACGCCTCCGCCGAGGACGGCGCCGCCGGCGCGATCGACGCGGCGCTGCACCGCACCGGCGAGACCCCCCGCACCGACGCCTCCGGCGCCGCCGGCACGACCCGCGGCGACGCGGTGGCCCGCCAGCCGCGGATCCTGCTCGTCGGCGACTCCATCACGCAGGGCATGACGGGCGACCACACGTGGCGCTACCGCGCCTACGAGACGCTGGTCGCCCAGGGCGTCGTGCCCGACTTCGTGGGCTACCGCACGGACACGGTCGACCCGGTCACCAAGGAGCGGCTCGAGGACTACGCGGATCCCGACTTCGACCGCGACCACGCCGGCGTCGCCGGCATGACCGCCACGGACCCCGAGTACGACGTGGTGGGTCTCACCGCGGCGACCCGGCCCGACCTGGTGGTCGTCTCCCTCGGCGTCAACGACGCCCTCCAGGGCCACGACCCGGACGTCGTCGCCGCGGGGCTGCGCGCCATCGTGGACGACGTGCGCTCGGTCGCGCCGTACGCCGACCTCGTGCTCGCCGAGCAGACCACCACCTGGCTGGCGGGCGTGCCCGCCATCAACGAGCAGATCCGGGCGCTCGCCGCCGAGCTGACCACGGAGCGGTCGCGGGTGGCGCTCGCCCGGGTGCCGGAGGGGTACGACGCGGACGACGACACCTGGGACGGGATCCACCCCAACGCCGTCGGCGAGATCGCGATCGCCCACGAGGTGGTCGCGGCGTTGTCGGAGCTGGGGTACGCCGAGAAGCCGCCCACCGTGCACGACCTCCCCGCGCCGGGACCGGACCGGTCGGTCGAGGGCGCGCGCGTCGTCGACCGGAGCCCCACGAGCCTGCGGCTCGCCTGGTCGCTGCCGCGCGGCATCACCGAGGTCCACATCGAGGGTCGCGACCTCACCACCGGGGGCCGCTGGACGCCGTTGGCCACCTCGGGGTGGGGCGCGGAGGAGCAGCTGCTCGAGGGGTTCGCCCCGGGACACTCCTACGAGCTGCGGCTGCGCCCCGCCCGCGGCACGGCCCTCAGCGACGAGCGGTGGACCACCGAGGTCACCGGCCGCACGCCGACGAGCTGACCCGGCTGATCGTGCCGGCGGACGGGCTCAGACCCGCGCGCCGTCGTCGCCGTCGTCGGGTCGCTGGGCCGGCATCGACGCCACCAGGTAGGCGAACCCGCTGAGGAACCACAGCACCATCCCGGTCGTCGCCCACGGGGGCACGGCGATCTGGAGCACGATGAGCACGAGCACCAGCACCGGCATGCCCAGCACGCCCGTCCACGCCGCGAGGCGGGGCGGCGCCGGGCGGGGCAGCGGCGGCGGGGGCGGGGGCACGTAGCGCTCCTCCGGCTCCGGGCGTCGCGACCGGGCCGCGTCGGGCTCGTCGCCCCCCGGCGTCCCGGCGTCCTCGGGTGACTCCGGGGATTCCGGGGGACCCGCGGCGTCCGCGGTGTCCCAGGTGTCGTCGAGCTCGGCGCGGTCGCCGTAGTTCTCGACGATCGCGCGCCAGGCCTCGTCGTCGGCGCCGCGGTTCACGCCGACGAGTCTAGGTCGGCCTCGTCCGGCGGGTCAGGCCGTGACCCGGGAGATGAAGTCGAGCGACTCCTCGATGATCCGGTCGGCGTCGTTGTCCAGGGTGGCGACGTGGTAGCTGTCGGTCAGGATCCGCTCCATCACGTCGGGCACCCGGTCGCGGACGAGCGTGGCGGACGACGGGTCCACGACGTGGTCCTCCGCGGAGCGGAAGAGCAGCACCGGCGCCCGGACCGCCGCTAGCTGCTCGCGCACCTGCGCCCAGCCCCGGGTCATCGAGACCAGCGCCCGCAGCGGCGTGCGGGGGTAGGCGTGCTCGTCGACCCCGGGCTTCTTGATGTCGTTGCCGATGGCGGGGACGGAGGCCACCAGGCGCTGCAGCAGCGGCGCGGCGAGCAGCTGCTTGTTGGTGCTCGTCACCGCCGGGTTCACCAGCAGGACGCCGCGCACCAGCTCGGGGTGACGGGCGGCCAGGGAGAGCGCGAGGCCGCCGCCCATCGAGAGGCCCCCGACCACGACGGCGTCGCAGCGGGCCGCGAGGTCGGTGAGCACCCGGTCGAGGTGCCCCGACCAGTCCGCCCACGTCGTCGTGTTCATCTCCTGCCACGACGTGCCGTGACCCGGCAGGCGCGGCACCTCGACCGCGTAGCCCGCCTCCGCCAGCGCCTCGCCCCACGGGCGCATCGACGCGGGCGAGCCCGTGAAGCCGTGGCTCAGCAGGACACCGATGCGGCGCCCGCCGGTCTCCTCGGGGCGACCCTCGGCCGAGTAGGGGTGGGCCAGCGGGTGAACGGTCATGACGGGCATTCTGCCGCAGCACCCGCAGGGTCTAGGGTGCGTTCGCAGGACGGGGCCCGCCGAGGCCCGACGGGCCCGCTCGGGCCGGCCGACAGAGAGGTGGCGCGGTGTTCTACTGGTTCCTCAAGTTCATCGCCCTGGGCCCGTTGCTGCGGGTCGTGTTCCGCCCGCGGGCCGAGGGGCTCGACAACGTGCCCGCCGAGGGCGCCGCGATCCTCGCCAGCAACCACCTGTCCTACGCCGACTGGCTCTTCATGCCGCTCGTGCTCAGCCGTCGCGTCAGCTACGTCGCGAAGGCGGAGTACTTCACGGGCACCGGCGTGAAGGGACGGCTCCAGCGCACGTTCTTCTCCGGCTCCGGCCAGATCCCCATCGACCGGTCGGGTGCCAACGCCGCCGAGGGCGCGCTCATCTCGGCGAAGGGGGTGCTCGGCCGCGGCGAGCTCTTCGGCATCTTCCCGGAGGGCACCCGCTCCCACGACGGTCGGCTCTACCGCGGCAAGACCGGCGTGGCGCGACTCGCCCTGGAGACCGGGGTCCCCGTCGTACCGGTCGCCGTCATCGGCACCGACACCGTGGCGCCCCCCGGCAAGAAGTTCGGCCGGCTGGCGCGGCCCACGGTGCGGTTCGGCGAGCCGCTCGACTTCTCGCGCTACGAGGGCATGGCGGGCGACCGCTACATCCTGCGTTCGGTGACCGACGAGATCATGTACGCGATCATGCGGCTCTCCGAGCAGGAGTACGTCGACGTCTACGCCTCGCGCGCCAAGGCCGACGCCAAGAAGGCCGCCCGCGCCGGTGACGACGAGGCCCCGCGGGAAGGCGACCGCAAGGCCTCCTGACGTGGCGTTGCGCATCCTCCCGCCGGGCTGGCGGGACGCCGCCGCCGTGGCGGTGGAGAACCGCATGTTCCGCGCGCTCGCGCTGCTGCGCGTCGTGCTGCTCGTCAACGCGGTCGCACTCAACGTGGTGCGGCGCGACAACGCCCAGGTGCCGTGGGCGCTCTGGCTCTGCGTCATCGCGATGGTCGGGTGGACCGGCGTGGCCCTGTGGGGGTACGCGGCCCCCCGGCGCCGCCGCGCCCTGCTGCTCCTGCTCGACCTGGCCGTCGCGGTCGCGCTGATGCTGCTGACCGTCCCCATCAAGGGTGACGGCTTCCGGGCGAGCATCCCCGGGTTCTGGATCATGGGTGCGCTGCTCGCCTGGGCGGTGCACTGGCGCTGGCGCGGCGGCGCGGTCGCCGCCGTCGTCCTCATCGTGACCGACGTGTCGATGCGCCAGGAGCTCACGCAGACCAACTACGGCCACCTGTTCCTCATCGGGGTCGGCGCTCCGGTCGTCGGCTACCTCTGCGAGTCGCTGCAGCGGATGGCCGCCGAGCGGGACCGCGCCGAGCGGGAGGCCGCGGCCGCGGGGGAGCGCGCCCGACTCGCGCGCGCCGTCCACGACGGCGTGCTGCAGGTGCTCGCCCTGACCCAGCGACGCGGGGCGGAGCTCGGACCCGCGGGCGTCGAGCTGGCCCGCCTGGCCGGGGAGCAGGAGGGTGCGCTGCGGGCCCTCATCCGCCAGCAGGACACCCTCGCGCCGGCGACCGCGACGGGCGACGTCGACCTCGCGAGCGCCGTCGAGGAGCTGGGGCGGCGCACCCGGCCGCGGGTGTCCGTCGTGACCCCCGGCGTGCCCGTGCGGCTGCCGGCCGCGCAGGTCGCCGAGCTCGTGGCCGCCGCCGGGGCGTGCCTCGACAACGTCGCGGCGCACGTCGGCGACGACGCGCCGGCCTGGGTGCTGCTGGAGGACCTCGAGGACCGGGTCGTCGTCACCGTGCGCGACGAGGGGCCGGGCATCCCGCCGGGGCGCCTCGAGGAGGCCGCCGACGCCGGCCGGCTCGGCGTGACCGGATCGATCCGTGGCCGCCTGACCGACCTGGGCGGCACCGCCGAGCTCGCGACGGGCGCGTTCGGCACCGAGTGGGAGCTGACCGTCCCCCGCGCCCCCGAGGAAGCCGCCCCGTGACCATCCACAGCACGCATCCCTTCGCCGACCCCCACCGCGACCCGTTCCGGGCCCTGCGGGGACGCCTGGGCGGGGTCGTGACGCTGTGGACCGCGGGCGGTGGCGAGGACCGGGCGGGTCTGACGGTCACCTCCCTCATGGTCGTCAACGGCGAGCCCGGCCGCGTGCTCGGGCTGCTCGACCCCGACGCCGACCTGACCCTCGCGCTCGAGGAGACGCAGCGGGGCGTCGTGCAGCTGCTGCGCTGGCGGCACCGCGACCTGGCGGAGATGTTCGCCGGGGTCGCCCCGGCGCCCGGCGGCGTGTTCCGCCACGGCGACTTCGCCGACGGCCCCGCCGGGCCGCGGCTCGCGGACGCCGCCGGCTGGGTCGAGGTGCGGCTCGAGAGCGCCGTCGACGTCGGCTGGTCCCGCCTCGTGACCTGCGTGGTCGAGGCCGTCGAGCTGGCCGAGGGGCCCGAGGAGGACGCGGACGCGCTGCTCGTGCACCGGCGCGGTCGCTACGGCCGAGCGTGAGACCGGCAACTTCCGGGTTCACAGCAGCGGCGGCCCGTGCTCGACTGGGACGCATGGTTCGATCTCGGGAAACTCGACCACGTCCTGTCCGCCTGCTCCTCGGAGCCCTCCTCACGCCGCTCCTGGCGCTCGCACTGCTCGTGCTGCCGGGCGCCTCGCCGGCCGCGCACGCGGCGTACCCCACCCTCTCCGTCGGGTCCAGCGGCCCCGACGTGACGGCCGTCCAGCACCTGCTCACCCACCACGGTCGCGCGACCGCGGCGGACGGGCAGTACGGCTCGGGCACCGCCGCCGCCGTCACCGACTTCCAGTCCGCGAACGGTCTCGCCGCCGACGGCGTGGCCGGTCCGGCGACGCTGGGAGCGCTCGTCGTCACGGTGCGCCAGGGCGATTCCGGGCCCGCCGTGCAGGCGCTCCAGGTGCTGCTCAACGCACGGGGGGCCGGCCTCACCACCGACGGTGCGTTCGGCCCGGCGACCGACGCCGCGCTCCGCTCGTTCCAGTCGTCGCGCGGGCTCGCGTCGGACGGCATCGCCGGGCCGCAGAGCTGGTCGGCGCTGTTCGGGTCCGGGTCGACGCAGCCCCCGGGCGACACCTACGCCTCGCTGAGCGAGGAGCAGAAGGCCAACGCGCGCACGATCATCGGGGTCGGCAAGGGTGCCGGGGTGCCGGAGTACGGCTGGGTCGTCGCGCTCGCGACGGCGATGCAGGAGTCGACGTTGGTCAACGTCGCCTACGGCGACCGCGACTCGCTCGGCCTGTTCCAGCAGCGTCCCTCGCAGGGGTGGGGCTCGGAGGCACAGGTGCAGGACCCGGTGCTGGCCTCGAAGGCCTTCTACGGCGTCGCGTCGCACACGCCGAACCCGGGTCTGCTCGACATCGCCGGCTGGCAGTCGATGTCCGTCACGCAGGCGGCGCAGGCGGTCCAGCGCTCGGCCTACCCGGACGCCTACGCGAGGTGGGAGTCCCTAGCGCGCGACGTCGTCGCCAACGAGTCGGGCACGGCGCCGATCGGCTGAGCACCTCCGCAGCGCCCGGCGGTCCCGCACCCGGACGGGTGGCGCCGCGGCCGACGAGGGTCGGCCGCGGCGTACGCTCGAGCAGGTGACGGAGACCCCGACCGTGCCCGCCACGCCGGTCCTGCCGGACGGCGCGGTGCACCTCACCCTCGACCACGACTTCGCCACCGCGGTGCCGGAGCTCGCGCTGCCCTGGCGGGCCGCGGAGGCCCCGGAGCCGCGGCTCGTCGTGCTCAACGTCGCCCTCGCCCGCGAGCTGGGCCTCGACCCCGACGAGCTGCGCTCCCCGGACGGCGTGCGGCTCCTCGTGGGCGCGGCCGTGCCGGCGGGGGCGCGGCCGGTCGCGCAGGGCTACGCCGGCCACCAGTTCGGCGGCTTCTCGCCGCGGCTGGGCGACGGCCGCGCCCTGCTGCTCGGCGAGCTGACCACGCCCGACGGCGAGGTGCGCGACCTCCACCTCAAGGGGTCGGGACGCACACCGTTCTCGCGCGGCGGCGACGGTTTCGCCGTCCTCGGGCCGATGCTGCGGGAGCACCTGGTGAGCGAGGGGATGCACGCGCTCGGCGTGCCGACCACCCGGTCGCTGGCGGTCGTCGCGACCGGCCGTCCGGTCCAGCGCGACGCCGTCGAGCCGGGCGGGCTGCTGGCGCGCGTGGCGGCCAGCCACCTCCGGGTGGGCAGCTTCCAGTACGCGCGGACCAGCGACGACCCCGCGTTGCTGCGGCGCCTGGCCGACCACGCGATCGCCCGCCACCAGCCCCACCTGGCGGGCACGCCCGAGCCCTACGCGGGCCTGTACGGCGCGGTCGTCGCCGCCCAGGCGCGGCTGGTCGCGCAGTGGGTGCTGCTCGGCTTCGTGCACGGCGTCATGAACACCGACAACATGACGATCTCGGGGGAGACGATCGACTACGGACCCTGCGCCTTCGTCGACGCCTACGACCCCGGGGCGGTGTTCAGCTCGATCGACACGGGCGGTCGCTACGCCCTGGGCAACCAGCCGGCCGTGGCGCAGTGGAACCTCGCCCGGTTCGCCGAGGCGCTGCTGCCCCTCCTCGACGACGACCAGGAGCGGGCGATCGCCCGGGCGACGGAGCTCCTCGGGACGTTTCCGGGGGAGTACGTCGCGGCCTGGGCCTCCGGCATGCGGGCGAAGCTCGGGCTGGCGGGAGCCGGCGGCGGGCGGGCCGACCGACGAGGAGACGCTGGCGCTGGCCGAGGGGTGGCAGGGCATCCTCGCGTCGGGGCGCGTCGACTGGACGTCGTCGTTCCGGGCGCTGGCGGAGGCCGCGCGCGGCAACCCGGAGCGGATCCGGGGGATGGTGCTCGACCTGCCCGAGCTGGACGCCTGGCTGGAGCGCTGGCGCGCCCTGGGCCCCGACCCCGCCGCGATGGACCGGGCCAACCCTGTCTACGTCCCGCGGAACCACCTCGTCGAGGAGGCGCTCGCCGCGGCGCAGGACGGTGACCTCGCGCCGACGGAGCGGTTGCTGGAGGCGCTCGCCGCGCCGTACGACGAGCGGCCGGGGCTGGAGCGGTTCGCGGAGCCCTCGCCGGACGGTCTGGAGGGGTACCGCACCTTCTGCGGCACCTGACGCGCCCCGGATCCAGGACTGTCGGTGCCCCGTGCTGGGATGCCGGACGTGGCGGACGTGGGGAACGCAGTGAGACGGGTCGGGGCGGAGGCCCCGCGGCGGCTGGTGCGCGTCGACGCGTCCGTCACGGTGCCGCGGCTCGACGAGCACCAGCAGCGCGTCGTCGACCACCCGGGCGGCCCCCTCCTCGTGCTGGCGGGTCCGGGCACGGGCAAGACCACGACCCTCGTCGAGGCGATCGTCGACCGCGTCGAGAACCGGGGCGTCGACCCGTCCGAGGTGCTCGCGCTGACGTTCTCGCGCAAGGCGGCCGAGCAGCTGCGCGACCGCGTGACGGCGCGGTTGGGGCGCACGACGGGGGCGGCCATCTGCTCGACGGTGCACTCGTTCGCCTACGGTCTGGTGCGGCGCTACGCGCCGCCGGAGCTGTACGCCGCGCCGTTGCGCCTGCTGTCCGCGCCGGAGCAGGACGTGGTGCTGGCCGAGCTGCTCAACGACGCCCCCGAGGCCGTCCGGTGGCCCGACGGGCTGCGGCGGGCGGTCGGCACGCGCGGCTTCGCGCGCGAGGTGCAGGCCGTGCTGGCGCGGGCGCGGGAGAAGGGCCTGGAGCCCGACGACCTCGTCGCCCTCGGCGCGGCGAACGGGCTCGGCGAGCTCTCCGCGGCGGGCCACTTCCTGGAGGAGTACCTGAACGTCCTCGACGCCCACGGGGCGATCGACTACGCCGACCTCGTGCGCCGCGCTGTCATCGAGGCCGAGATGCACCGCGACGAGCTGCGGGCGCGCTTCTCGTGCGTGTTCGTGGACGAGTACCAGGACACCGACCCCGGCCAGGTCGACCTGCTGCGCGCGCTCGCCGGTGACGGGCGCGACCTGGTGGCGGTGGGCGACCCCCACCAGTCGATCTACGCGTTCCGCGGTGCCGACGTGCGCGGCATCCTCGACTTCCCGCGCGCCTTCCCGCAGGCCGACGGGTCGCCGGCGCCCGTGGCCGTGCTGTCCACGACCCGTCGGTTCGGCCCCCGGGTCCTGCGCGCGGCGAGCGCCGTCGCCTCCCGGCTCAGCCTCACCGGCAGCATCGACCCGGCCGCGCGGCGGGCCTTCGCCGCGCCCGTGGCCGCCACGGGGGTGCCGCGCGGGCAGGTCGACGTGCTCACCTTCGACACCGAGCGCGCGGAGGCGGAGCACGTCGCCGACCTCCTCCGGCGCGCGCACCTCGAGGACGGGGTGCCGTGGAGCGAGATGGCCGTGCTGGCCCGCTCGGGGCGCGCCACCCTGCCGGGGTTGCGGCGCTCCCTGGCGGCGGCCGGGGTGCCGGTCGAGGTGGCGGCCGACGAGCTGCCCCTCGTGCGCGAGCCCGCGGTGGCGGCGCTGCTGGCCGCGGTGGACGCGGTCGTGCACCTCGGGACGCCGGCGGGCGAGGCCGGGCACGTCGACGGCGCGACGGTGGAGCAGCTGCTCATGTCGCCGCTCGCGGGTCTCGACGCGGTCGAGGTGCGCGGCCTGGCCCGCCACGTCCGCGCCGTGGAGAAGCGTCGGACGGCGGTGACCGGAGGTGCCCCGCGCTCCTCGGCGGAGCTGCTCCGCGAGGCGGTGCTGGCCGACGGCGCGCTCACCGACCCGGACGTGCCCGGCGCGGCGAAGGCCGCGGTGCTCGGCGCCCTGCTGCGCCGCGCCCGCGCGCGGCTCGACGACGGGGGCACGGCGGAGGAGGTGCTCTGGGAGCTGTGGGACGGCACGTCGTGGCCCGAGCGGCTGCGTCGCGCCGCGCTCCGGGGCGGCCCGGCGGCCCGCCGGGCCCACCGCGACCTCGACGCGCTGTGCGCCCTGTTCGACGCCGCGGCGAAGCTGGAGGAGCAGCGCGGCCACAGCGGGGTCGCGGGCTTCGTGGCCACCCTGTCGGCGCAGGAGATCCCCGGCGACTCCCTCGCCGACCGGGGCGTGCGCGGCGAGGCCGTGCGGCTGCTCACCGCCCACCGCTCCAAGGGGCTCGAGTGGCGCGTGGTCGTGGTGGCCCACGTGCAGGAGGAGGGGTGGCCCGACCTGCGGCGCCGCGCCTCGCTGCTGGGGCCGGACCGCATCGGCCGCCGGGAGGACGGCCTCCTGCCGCCCCCGGGGGCCCGGGAGGCGCTCATGGAGGAGCGGCGGCTGTTCTACGTGGCGTGCACGCGTGCGAAGGAGCGGCTCGTCGTCACGGCCGTGCGCTCGGGCGACGACGACGGCGAGCAGCCGTCGCGGTTCCTCGCCGAGACCGGCGTCCCGGTGCAGCACCGGTCGGGCCGTCCCGGCCGCCCGCTCTCGATGGCCGGAATGGTGGCCCACCTGCGCCGCACCGCGGCGGACCCCGACCGACCGGAGGTCGTCCGGCGGGCGGCCGCCCGCCGGCTCGCCCGGCTCGCGGCCGTGCAGGACGAGCAGGGCCGCCCGCTGGTCCGGGGCGCCGACCCCGGCACCTGGTGGGGCACCCGCGGCCTGACCCACGCGGAGCAGCCCGTGCGGCCCGCGGACGAACCGCTCCGCATCTCGGCCAGCACGCTCGGATCGGTGCTGACGTGCCCACTGCGGTGGTTCCTGGAACGTGAGGCGGGCGGGAGCCAGGTCAGCAGCGCCTCCCAGGGCTTCGGCCTCGTGCTGCACGCCCTCGCCGAGAAGGTGGCGCGCGGCGAGCTGCCGGCGTCCCCGGAGCGCGTCGACGAGCTCATGGCCCACGTCGACGAGGTGTGGCCGCAGCTCTCGTTCCGCACGCCGTGGTCGGGCGCCCGGGAGCGCACCGAGGCGCGGGCCGCGCTGCTCCGCTTCCTGCGCTGGCACACGCGACCGGACGCCCGTGCGGTCATCGGGGTCGAGCAGGCCCTCCGGGCGGAGGTGGTGCTGGGCGGCGAGCGGATCGTCGTCCACGGCTTCGCCGACCGGCTCGAGCTCGACGACCAGCACCGGGTGGTCGTGGTCGACCTGAAGACGGGGAAGTACCCGCCGACCGGCGCCGAGGTCGCCGAGCACCCCCAGCTGGGGCTCTACCAGCTGGCGGTGGACTCCGGGGCCGCCGACGCCCTCGTGCCGCCCGAGCACCGGCCCCTGCGGGCGGGAGGTGCCGAGCTCGTGCAGCTCCGCAAGGAGGCCCGGGGGAGCGTCAAGGTGCAGGCCCAGCCGCCCCAGGAGCCCGACGAGCACGGGGTGCGCCTGGTCGAGGCCCAGCTGGTGCACGCGGCGACGGTCCTCCGCTCGGAGCAGTTCGGGGCACGTCCCGGGGGCCACTGCGACACCTGCGCGTTCGTCGCCGTCTGCCCGGCGCGTGGCGCGGGGACGGTGCTCTCGTGACCGCCCGCGAGCCGGTCGCCATCCCCGACCCGGGGGCGCTCCAGCGGGTCATGAAGGCCGCCTTCCCGGTCAGCGACGAGCAGTGGGAGGCGGTCAGCGCCCCGCTGGAGCCGGCCGTCGTCGTCGCCGGCGCGGGCTCGGGCAAGACGACCCTCATGGCCGCGCGGGTGGTCTACCTCGTGGCGACCGGCCAGGTCCGTCCCGAGCAGGTGCTGGGCCTCACCTTCACCACCAAGGCGGCGCGCGAGCTGTCGGTGCGGGTCCGGGAGGCGCTCGAGGTGGCGGGGTACGGCGCGGGCTCCGACGCCGCGCGCGGTGCGTCCGCCCGTGACGGCCGGGGGGACGACGACGAGGTCGAGGTGCTCGAGCCGACCGTCGCGACCTACAACGCCTACGCGGCCGCGCTGCTGACCGAGCACGGGCTGCGGATCGGCCACGAGCCCGACACCCGGGTCATGGCGGACGCCTCGCGCTACCAGCTGGCCGAGCGGGTCGTGCTGCGTCACCGGCGTCCCGTCGAGCTGCTGAGCGACCACCCCGCGACCGTGGTCGGCAACATCGTGGCCCTGGAGGGCGCGCTGTCGGAGCACCTCGTGACGGTCGCCGACGTGCGGGCCTTCCACTCGCGCGAGGTGCCCCGGTTCCAGGCGAGCCTGGAGACGTCGCGCGCGAAGAAGCCGATCGAGGACGTGCTCCACGCGATCCGTCGGCGCGAGGAGCTGCTCGACCTCGTGGAGGAGTACCAGGAGCTGAAGGCCCGCCTCGGGCTCATGGACTTCTCCGACCAGATCGCCCTGACCGCGCGCCTCGCCGACGAGCACGCCGACGTGGGGCGGGTCGAGCGGGAGAAGTTCGCCGTCGTGCTGCTGGACGAGTACCAGGACACCTCCGTGGCCCAGGCCCTCCTGCTGAGCCGGCTCTTCTCGGGGCCGACGGCGGCGGACGGCCGCGGCCACGCGGTGACCGCGGTCGGCGACCCCAACCAGGCGATCTACGGCTGGCGGGGGGCCTCGGTCTCCAACATCCTGGGCTTCGGTGCCGACTTCCCGGCGGCCGACGGGCGCACCGACGTACCGACCTACACGCTGACGGTCAACCGCCGGTCCGACCGGCGGATCCTCGCGTCGGCCAACCTCCTCGCCGGGCCGCTCTACGCGGCGTACGCCGGGGTGCGGCCCCTGCAGCCGCCCCCCGGGGCGGCGGACGGCACGGTGCGGGTGGCGGTCCACGACACGTACGACGACGAGCTCGCCTGGCTCGCCGACGAGGTGCTCGCCGTCCACGGGCGGGGCACGGCCTGGGCGGAGATCGGCGTGCTGACCCGCGACAACAAGCACGCCGCCGACGTGTTCGACGCCCTCACGGCGCGGGAGGTGCCCGTCGAGATCGTCGGGCTGGCGGGCCTGCTGCGGCTGCCCGAGGTGGCCGAGGTGGTCGCGACGCTGACGCTGCTCCACGACCTCACCGCCAACGCGGCGGCCCTCACGCTGCTGATGGGGCCGCGCTGGGCGATCGGTCCCCGGGACCTCGCGATCCTCGGGCGACGGGCCCACGACCTGGCGGCGGGCGACGACACGGGGCCGCGCGCGGCGGTCGCCGACTCGCTGGCCGCCGCGGTCGAGGGTGCCGACCCGACCGAGCTGTCGTCGCTGTGCGACGCCCTGGAGTCCCCGGGGGAGGCGCCGGACTACCCCTACTCGGCGGCGGCACGCACCCGCATCGGCCTGCTGGCCGGTGAGCTGCGGATGCTGCGCACCCACGTGGGGGAGCCGCTGCTCGACCTCGTGCGGCGGATCATCGACACCTGCGGGATCGACGTCGAGCTGGCGAGCGCGACGTCGCCGTCCGCGGCGGCGCGGCGGGACAACCTCGACATCTTCGTGCGAGCGGTGGCCGACTTCCAGGCGATCGACGGCGACGTGAGCCTGGGTGCACTGCTGGCCTACCTCACGGCGGAGGACGAGATGGGCACGGGCCTCGACGTGGCGACCCCCACCGAGGCGGACTCGGTGAAGCTCCTGACCGTCCACCGGGCCAAGGGCCTGGAGTGGGACGTCGTGTTCCTCGTCGGCGTCGGGGAGGACAAGTTCCCCACCAAGCAGACGCGCACCCAGTGGATCACCGGACCGGCGGTGCTGCCGTCCCCGCTGCGGGGCGACGCGCGGGACGTGCCGCAGCTCGCCGGCCACGAGAAGGCGGACCTCGAGGCGCTGCGCGAGGCCGCACGGGCGCACGAGGCGATGGAGGAGCTGCGGCTGGGATACGTCGCGTTCACCCGCGCCCGCCACGAGCTGGTCGCGTCGGCCTACCTCTGGACGGAGACCCGGGCGTCCCCGGTGGGGCCGTCGCCCTACCTCCAGCCCCTCGTGGCGGTCCTGGAGGACGCGGGCCGCGCGCCGGAGCGCTGGGTGGAGCGGCCGGAGAAGGGCACGCCGAACCCGCTCAAGGCCGAGCGCCCGCCCGTGCCGTGGCCGGTCACCGAGCACACCACCGAGGCCGAGCGGCGCATCGCGACCGCCGCGCTGGTCCGGGCGGAGCAGCGTCGCCTCGCCGAGGGCGAGGCCGGGCCCGAGGACGACGCGGACCTCGACCTCGTCGGCATCGCCGAGGTCGCCGAGTGGGACGACGAGATCGACCGTCTCCTCGCCGAGGCCCGTCGCGACAGCCAGCCGGTGCTCGAGGTGCCCGTGCCCTCAAGCCTGTCGGCGACCTCGCTCGCCCGGCTCCGCGACGACCCGGAGGTCATGGCGGGGGAGCTGGCCCGGCCGATGCCGCGGCCCCCGTCGCCGACGGCGCGGTTCGGCACGCGCTTCCACGGCTGGGTCGAGGCGCGCTTCGGCCAGCAGGACCTCTTCGCGGAGGAGGAGGTCTGGGGCCAGGGCGACGCCGACATCGACGGCGACGACGACCTCGCCGAGGTGGTCGCCGCCTTCGAGGCGGGGCCGTTCGCCGACCGCCCGCCCTTCGCGACGGAGGCGCCCTTCGCGCTGGTGCTCGCCGGGCAGGTGGTGCGCGGCCGGATCGACGCGGTCTACGCCGAGCCGGCGGGCTCCGACACCGACTTCCTCGTGGTCGACTGGAAGACCGGGCGGTCGGGTCGCGCCGACCCGATGCAGCTGGCGGTCTACCGCCTGGCCTGGGCGGAGCTCCACGGGCTGCCCCCGGAACGGGTGCGGGCCGCGTTCTGCTGGGTGCGCACGGGGCGGCTCGTCGAGCCGCGCTCGCTGCCCGACCGGGCCGCGCTCGAGCGACTGGTCACCGACCTGTGAGCGCCCGGGCCGCCAGCCGTAGGCTCGCGGGGTGAATGACCGCGTCGACGACTCCCGTCCGCTCCCGCACGTTGCCCTCTCCTCCTTCGCCCACGACCGGCACGGCCTCGAGCGCACCGACGCCGACTGGTTGGCGCGGGCCTGGGCCGACCCGACGACGCGCGTCCTCGCCATCGCCGGCAACCGCATGCTGGTGCGGGACGGCGTGCCGGCGTGGCTGCCGGTCGCCGAGCTCCCGGCCGTCGCGCAGGAGGACGGCGCGCTGCGCCTCCTCGTCGGGGAGCACGACGGTGCGACGTACTTCGCCGCCGTGGTCGACCCGGCCCGCGCCCCGCATCCCGCGGAGCAGTGGCAGGGCACGCGCGAGGTGCTGGAGGCGGTGCTGGGCTCGGATCGCGGCCCCCTGCTGCTCCACGCGATGGGCATGGCGGAGTGGCACTGGGCGACCCGTTTCTGCGTGCGCTGCGGAGGCCCGCTCACGGCTTCGCACGCCGGCCACGTGCTGGTCTGCTCGTCGAAGAAGGGCTGCGGTCGGCAGCACTTCCCGCGCACCGACCCGGCCGTGATCATGCTGGTCACCGACGGGGAGCCGGGGAGCCCCGACGAGCGCTGCCTGCTGGGGCACGCCCAGGCCTGGCCCGCGGGCCGGTACTCCACGCTGGCCGGCTTCGTCGAGCCGGGCGAGACGTTCGAGGACGCGGTGCGGCGCGAGGTGCACGAGGAGACGGGCGTCGGGGTCGGCGCGGTGTCCTACGTCGGCAACCAGCCCTGGCCGCTGCCGGCGAGCCTCATGATCGGCTTCCGGGCACGGGCGACCACGACGGCGATCGACGTCGACGGTGCCGAGATCGCGCACGCGGCGTGGTTCACCCGCGACGACATCGCGCGCGGGCTCGCCGACGGGTCGCTGCTGCTGCCGGGCCCGGTGTCGATCTCCCACGCGCTCATCCAGGGCTGGTACGGCGCGCCCCTCGCCACCAGCTGGTGACGAGGGGCGGTCGGGCTCCGCTGGAGCCGGGGTCGTGCGGGCTCAGCCGGCGAGGGCGGCGAGCTTCTCCTTGACCTGGGCCAGGCTCGGGTTGGTCTGGGCGGAGCCGTCGGAGTAGACGAGCGTCGGCACGGTCTGGTTGCCGTTGTTGACCTTCTCGACGAGCTGGGCGGCGTCGGGCTGCTGCTCGATGTCGACCACGTCGTAGGTGATGCCCTCGCGGTCGAGCTGCCCGCGCAGGCGGTGGCAGTAGCCGCACCACGGCGTGCTGTACATCGTGAAGGTCGCGCTCATGAAACTTGCCCCTCGGTCGGTGGTGGATGGTCGTGCAGGCGTCAACAACCGGCGCCACGCCGATCATCCCGCACGGGCCCTGAGGACGCGATCACCGTCCGCCCCCGTCGCGGACGTCATGCGAAGGGGCTGCCCGGCCGACCGGAGCGCATGACGTCCGGCGGGCACCCCGCACACGGCGTACGCCGCGCCGCAGGTCCGGGTGGACCGTCCGGCCGGGGTGCTGAGCAATGGTGCGGCTGAGGCAGGTCCGGGGCAGCGGACGACGCCCCGTCCGCACATTTCCGACCCACGTCGGATCCGGGCGCCGTCCCCCGTCGCGGACGTCATGCGCAGGGGCTGCCCGGGCGACCGGAGCGCATGACGTCCGGCGGGGGAGGCGAGCCGGTGCCCGGCGGAAAACCCGGTGCCCGGCCGGTGACGACGCCCTAGCCTCGCCCGGTGCACTCCGAACCGCCCGATCCCCGCCCCTCGCACCCCCTCGCCGACCTCCTCGACGGCGAGCCCGCCCACGTGCGGGAGACCGTCGCCTTCCTCGGGCGCCTCCTCGGGGAGGCGGAGCACCGGCCCACCCCGCGCTCCTTCGTCGAGCAGCACCTCGGACCCGACCCGGTCGCGGTGACCGTCGACCTCTCCTTCCTCGCCACCCCCTCGGTCGCCGCGGTGCTGGGCACGACCATGGACGCGCACCCCCACGACCTCGGACCCGGCGACGACACGCAGGACCCGGCCTGGCGCCGCCTCCGGCTCGACGGCAGCGAGCTGTCCGTGCCCGACAACGTGGGCGTCCACTTCCGGGCGGGCACGCTCGTCGACGTACCGGTCGTGGTGCGGCTCTTCGAGGGGGAGCTGTACGGCGGGTACCGGCGCCAGCTGACCGTCCACGCCCCGGCGGGTGGGCGCGAGGCCGCTGCCCGGGTGGTCGACGACCTGCGGACGCGGGCGGACGGCGAGGAGTCGGTGTTCCGCGGCCGGCTGCTGCGACCGGTGGTGACGACGGAGGGCCTGACCTTCGAGGTGCTGCCGCTGCCCGCCTCCTCGCGCGAGGACCTCGTGCTCGACGACGCGGTCTGGCGCGAGGTGGACCTCAACATCGCCGCCGTCACGACGCGGCGCGCCACGATGCGCGCCCTCGGTCTCGCCTCCCGGCGCGGCATCCTGCTGGCCGGCCCGCCCGGCACCGGCAAGAGCGCGCTCACCCGCCAGGTGGCCCACGAGCTGACGGGGGCGTTCACCACCGTCGTCGTCGACGCGCGGAGCGCCGACGACGCGCTCGAGGAGGTCTACGCGGAGTCGCGCCGCCTCGGCCCGCTGCTCGTGGTCCTCGAGGACCTGGACCTCTACGCCGGTCACCGGGGCTCGAGCCGGAACCCCGGCACCCTGGCGGACCTGCTCTCCGTCCTCGACGGCACGCTGCAGCTGGACGACGTCCTGACGGTCGCCACCACCAACGACCCCCGCTCCCTCGACGTCGCGGCCATCCGGTCGGCCCGCTTCGACGCGCTCGTCGAGATCGGCTACCCCGACCGCGCCGCGGCCACGCAGATCCTCCGCCGGTACGTCGCGAAGGTGCCCGGCGCGGAGCGCATCGACGCCGCGGCGGTCGTCGATGCGCTGCCCGCCGACGTGTCCGGGGCCGACCTGCGGGAGGTCGTGCGGCGCGCCGCCCTGCGCGACGGGGAGCAGCTGACGACGGCGAGCCTGCTCACCGCGGTGCGGGAGGGACGCTGGCGGGTGGCCGTCCCGGTCGGCGACTACCTCTGAGCAGGAGGAGCGGGCACCGCGCACGCAGGACTGTCGGCGTCGGCGTCTAAGGTCGGCGACGCCCCGATCCCGTCACCTCCGGAGGACCACCCCGCATGCCTGCCACGCCGTCGCCCGACGCGCTGCTCGCCGCGCTCGACCCGGAGCAGCGGGCGGTCGCCGAGGCGTTGCGCGGGCCCGTGCGGGTGCTGGCCGGCGCGGGCACGGGCAAGACCCGCGCGATCACCCACCGGATCGCGTACGGCGTGGCGACGGGGGTCTACGCGCCGACCGAGGTGCTCGCCGTGACCTTCACGACGCGCGCGGCGGGGGAGATGCGCACGCGGCTGCGCGACCTCGGCGCCCCGGGCGTGCAGGCGCGCACGTTCCACTCGGCGGCGCTGCGGCAGCTGCGGTACTTCTGGCCCCGCGTCCACGGCACCGAGCTGCCGGAGCTGGTGCAGTCGAAGCTCGGCATCATCGGGCCGGCCGCGCGGCGGCTGCGGATCGGCACCGACGCGGCCCTGCTCCGCGACCTCGCCGGCGAGGTGGAGTGGGCCAAGGTCAGCAACGTCTCGCCGGAGACCTACGAGCGCATCGCCCCGGCGCGCGGCCGGTCGGTCAACGGGCTCGACGCCGCGTCGGTCGCCCGGCTGCTGGAGTCCTACGAGGAGACCAAGCGCGCCCAGGGCCGCATGGACATGGAGGACGTGCTGCTCTGGACGGCCGGGCTGCTGGCGGAGGACGAGCGGGTCGCGGCGCAGGTGCGCCGGCAGTACCGGTGGTTCGTCGTCGACGAGTTCCAGGACGTCTCGCCGCTGCAGCACGCGCTGCTCGAGCTGTGGCTCGGGGGCCGCGACGAGGTGTGCGTGGTCGGCGACCCCGCGCAGACGATCTACAGCTTCGCGGGCGCCGACGCGTCCTACCTGCGCGACTTCCACCGCACTCGCAAGGACGTGACGTCCGTCGAGCTGGTGCGCAACTACCGCTCGACGCCCCAGATCGTGGGCGCGGCCAACAGCCTGCTGTCGGGCACGTCGAGCGCCGGGGTGCGGCTGCGCGCGCAGCGGGAGGCCGGGCCCGAGATCAGCACGCGTCTCCTCCCCGACGAGGTCGCGGAGGCGGAGGCCGCCGCAGCCGAGGTGGTGCGCCTGCGCGACGCGGGCACCCCGCTGGGGGAGATCGCGATCCTCTTCCGCATCAACGCCCAGTCGGAGGTCTTCGAGGAGGCCCTCGCGGCCCGCCAGGTGCCCTACGTCATCCGCGGCGCCGCGCGCTTCTTCGACCGTCCCGAGGTCCGCCAGGCGGTCACCCTCCTGCGCGGCACCGCGCGCTCGGGCGCGGAGGACGGCCTCGTCGAGGGCGTCCGTGGCGCCCTCGCCAGCATGGGGTGGGCGCCGACGCCGCCGGAGGCCCGCGGCCAGACCCGCGACCGCTGGGAGTCGCTCCAGGCCCTCGTCGACCTCGCGGAGTCGGTCCGGGCCGCCGACGCGTCCACCACGCTCGCCGCGTTCGTCGAGGACCTCGAGCGCCGCGCCGCGGAGCAGCACGCGCCCGTGGCCGACGGGGTCACGCTGGCGACCCTCCACGCGGCGAAGGGTCTCGAGTGGGACGTCGTGCTCCTCTGCGGCATCCACGACGGCGCGCTCCCGATCACGTACGCCGAGGGTCCGGCCGCCATCGAGGAGGAGCGCCGCCTGCTCTACGTGGGCATCACGCGCGCCCGCCGCGAGCTGCTGATCTCCTGGGCGAGCGCCCGACAGCCGGGCGGGCGTGGGTCCCGCAAGCCGTCGCGGTTCCTCCGCCCCATCGCCCCGAGCGCGTTCGACGAGCAGGCTGGTCCCGCCGGCGGGGCGCGGAGCAAGAAGGCGTCCCGCAAGGCGGTCCACTGCCGCGAGTGCGGCAAGCCGCTCGACACCGCCGCCGAGAAGAAGATCGGGCGGTGCAGCGACTGCCCGTCGTCCTACGACGAGGAGATCTTCGAGCGGCTGCGCGACTGGCGCCGGCAGCGCGCTGCGGCGGAGAGCGTGCCGGCCTACGTGCTGTTCACCGACGCGTCCCTGCAGCTCGTGGCGGAATACCTGCCGCGCACCCCCGAGGCGCTCCTCAAGGTCAACGGGGTGGGGCGTTCCAAGCTCGAGAAGTACGGCGAGGACGTCCTCGCCGTGGTCGCGGGGGAGACCCCTCCCGGGCTGGTGGACGAATGATCGTGAAATGAGTCAGAAAATGAATTGCCCATGACAGAAGCGGCGGGGTAACGTCGCCCGCAGTCCTGATCGCACCGCGCATCCCGGCCCTGGCACGGCCCGCGCACGAGACGCAACCCGAGGAGGTGGCACCCATGGAGATCTACACCAGCACCACGTGGCAGCAGTCGAACGACGTTGCGCGCGTCCTCGGAGGCCACCGCGCCCCGGGTTCCCTCGGCGCCGTCGTCGCGTCCGCGGGTGACGTGCGTCTGCGTGCGGGCGACCGCGGCATCGCGACGATCGCGGCTGCGGCGAAGCCGATGGGCGCGGAGGCCCGTGCCTTCGGCGCGCCCGAGGCGTTCGACGCGCCCGCGGCGTTCGAGGCGTTCGACGCCCGCGCCACGCGGACCCACGCCTGGAGACCACCGGTCTGAGACATCTCAGTCGGCGCCTCCAGGCCACGGTCCCCCACAGGGAACCGTGGCCTTTCTGTTTCCCGCCCACCCACGAAGGTCGACGAAGGAGGTGACGACATGACCGTCCACGAGCTGATGCCGCACCCGGACGTGGCGCTGACCGCGCTCCACGACGCGGCGGACCAGGTGGACCCGCGCTTGCTGCCGTGCCGCAACGGCGACGCCGAGCTCTGGTTCGCCGAGTCCCCGACCGACGTCGAGGCTGCCAAGACGCTGTGCCAGGACTGCCCGGTGCGCGCGCTCTGCCTCGACGGCGCCCTCGAGCGCCGCGAGCCGTGGGGCGTCTGGGGAGGAGAGCTCTTCGCCCAGGGGGTGGTGATCCCCCGCAAGAGGCCCCGAGGACGGCCCCGGAAGAACCCGGTGGCCGCGTGAGCCCGCCAGCACGACCCGTCCAGCAGCACCCCGCACCACCGACCGCACGACACGACCCGATGTCCCAGGAGGACCCGATGGAGCTCATCCGACCGCTGATCGATCGGCCCCGCGCCGTGGCCACCGCCTTCGGAGCAGTGACCGCGTGACCACCCCGACCCCCACTTCCGTCACCACCAGCCAGAACAGGAACGCCGAGATGCAACTTCTCAACGAAGAATTGGCCCGCGCACAGTCAGCCGAGCTGCTCCGCGAGGCGGAGCAGCGCCACCAGGTGCAGCGCCTGCTCGCCGCGCGCCGTCTCAGCCGTCGGGCCGAGGCCGCCGCGCAGCAGGTGCGCCTGAAGCTCGCGCGCTCGCTCTGACGCGTCGGCCCCGGACCGAGGGGGCCGCGCGCCGGAGCTCGAATCCCACGACGGACCCGTCGGGCATCAGCCCGGCGGGCCCGTCCCGTCCTGCCAGGAGCAGCCGCACCACGGGTGCCGCGGCCACGCCCGCACCGCGTCGGCGTCGCCGGGGAACACCTCGACCGTGGTGGACCAGGTGAGCGGGACACCGCCGTCGACGTACCGCACGACGTCCCGGGCCGCGACCGCCGCCCCGAGCGCGAGGCCGACCGGGTCCACCGGCGGCGGCAGCACGCCCGGCGGCGACCCCGTCGACTGGGCGAGCACCACGGGGTGCTGGGGGTCCTCCTCCCGGTGCGCCGCGTCGAGGCAGCGGAGGCAGGCGGTCGCGCCCACCGCCACGAACGGCCCGACCCGCACCCGGTCGGGCAGGACGGCGAGCCAGAGGTGGTCGCGCCCCTCCCGCACGAGCGTGTCGGACGCGGCGCGGTCGGGCTCGCCGACCGTGGCCACCACGGTCGGGATGCCGTCCGCCGTCGCGACCGCGTCCGCCTCCTCCGTCGTGCACGTCAGCATCGCCCGCCGCAGGAGGTCGACGAGCGGACCTGCGTGCGCCGCTCCACGCACCGCGACACCGTGCCCGCGCCGTGCCGCGGCGCGGGCCGCGCCCCCGCCCGGATCGGTCGCGAGGAGGGCAGCCACACCGGCGGCCCCGTCGGCGACGACGCGGTCGGCCGCCCGGGCGGCCGCCAGCGCGCTGGTCGCGTCGACCACGAGGTCCCGCCGTCGCAGCCGCTCGTCGGCCAGCCGGACCCGTGACGACCAGGACGCCACCGGCCCGAGCACCTCCTCCGGGTCGGTCCCGCTGCGCCGGGCGGTGAGCAGGCGCCGTACGTCGTCCGCGTCCGGCACCGTCGTCGCGGACGCGCCGGGGAACCCCACGTGCAGGTGCCCGTCGGTGCGGCGCGCGACGTGCGCGCCGGGCCGCAGCAGCATCGGTCGCGAGGGGTCCATGCGCGGCACCCTGGCACGATCCGGGGGCCCGCGTCGGCGCTCGTCCACAGGTCCGGGCCCGCCGGTGTGGCGTGAGCCGGGGTCGTCGGTGGCCGTCGCTAGCCTGCGTCCATGACGAACCTCGCCACCGAACGGCTGCCCCACCTCCGCATCGAGCGTCACGACGACGGGGTGGTCGAGCTGGTCCTCGACAACCCCGAGCAGCGCAACGCGATGTCGGGCGAGATGACGGCCTCGTGGGGCACGGCGGTCGACTCGCTGGTGGGGGACCGGTCCGTCCGGGTCGTCGTGGTCCGCGGTGAGGGGTCCGCGTTCTGCTCGGGCGGCGACCTGTCCTGGCTGGCCTCCGAGCCCGACGCGACGGTCGACCGGCTGCGGGCGCGGATGCTGCCGTTCTACCGCACGTGGCTCTCCGTGCGCCGGCTCGAGGTGCCGACCATCGCGGCGCTGAACGGCCCCGCGATCGGCGCCGGACTGGCCGTCGCGCTGGCCTGCGACATCCGGTACGCCGCGCGCGGCGCCCGGCTGGGCGTGCCGTTCGTCGGCCTCGGGATGCATCCGGGCATGGCGACGACCTACCTGCTGCCCGACGTCGTCGGTCCGGCCCACGCGCGCGACCTGGTGCTGACGGGTCGCCTCGTGCGCGACGAGGAGGCGGTCGCGCTCGGGCTGGCGTCCCGGGTGGTCGAGCCGGAGGTGTTCCTCGACGAGGTGCGCGCGGCGGCCCACGGCATCGCGGCCACGGCGCCGCAGCCGAGCCGGCTCGCGACGCTGGCGCTGCGGGCCGGTCACCGCGACATCGAGGCGGCCCTGCAGTGGGAGGCGCTGGCGCAGCCGGTCACGCTCGCGACGGAGGACCTGCAGGAAGGTCTCTCCGCAGCGCGCGAGCGGCGGGCGCCGGTGTTCCGGGACCGGTGACGTCCCGGGACGAGCGAGACCCCCGGTGCCCGCGCCACCGGCCTTCCCCTTGCCTGTGGCACGAGCGCCCGGGGGCCTCGTCGACCGCAACGCTAGGGGGTGCGGGGGCCCGGGTCAACGTCGCGTCCACGGGAGAGCCCACGGTCTTCTCCACCGCTGTGGATGAACCTGTGGACGACGTGTGGAACGGTGTGTGGAGATCCGTCAGGATCGGTGGACGAGCTGGGGAGGGACGAGCATGACGGAGGCGTACGACGCCGGTCCGGTCGCTGCGCTGCGCCGCATCGCCTTCCTCCTGGAGCGGGCCCGGGAGGACACCTACAAGGTGAAGGCCTACCGCGCTGCCGCGGCCGCCGTGCTCCAGCTGGGCGACGACGAGCTCGACCGTCGGGTGGCCGACGGCACCCTCACGGAGCTCCCGGGGATCGGGGCCAGCACCGCGACCGTGGTCACGGAGGCAGCCCACGGGCAGGTCCCGCGGCGCCTCGGCGACCTGGAGCGCCGTCTGGGCGGCCCGCAGACGTCGGGCGGGCACGCCCTGCGCGCGGCGCTGCGGGGGGACCTGCACTCCCACTCCGACTGGTCGGACGGCGGGTCGCCGATCGAGGAGATGGCGATGACCGCGATGGAGCTGGGCCACGACTACCTGGTGCTCACCGACCACTCGCCGCGCCTCAAGGTGGCCCGGGGGCTCAGCGCGTCCCGCCTCGCCCGGCAGCTCGAGGTCGTCGATGCCGTCAACGACCACCTCGGCGGGGCCACGTCGGAGTCCCCCGACGGGTTCCGCCTGCTCAAGGGGATCGAGGTCGACATCCTCGACGACGGCGGGCTCGACCAGAGCGACGAGCTGCTCGAGCAGCTCGACCTGCGGGTGGCGAGCGTGCACTCGAAGCTGCGGATGGACAGCCGGCCGATGACGCGCCGCATGGTCGCCGCGGTGCGCAACCCCTTCGTGAACGTGCTCGGCCACTGCACCGGGCGGCTCGTCAGCGGAGGGCGGGGCACGCGGCCCCCGTCGACCTTCGACGCCGAGGAGGTCTTCGCGGCCTGCGCCGAGAACGACGTGGCGGTCGAGATCAACGCCCGTCCCGAGCGGCGCGACCCCCCGACGGCGCTGCTCGAGCTCGCGCGCGACCTCGGCTGCCTGTTCTCGATCGACTCCGACGCGCACGCCCCCGGACAGCTCGACCTGCAGGTCCACGGGTGCGAGCGGGCCGAGGCCGCGGGGATCGAGCCCGACCGCATCGTCAACACGTGGTCGCGCGATCGGCTGATCTCCTGGGCGCGGCCCCGCTGAGGCGCTAGCGTCGGCCCATGGAGCGCGGGGCGCGGGACGGCGGGGCCGAGGAGACGGCTGCCGCGAAGGGTCCTGCCCCGGAGGTGGAGGTACGGCGCTCGCGCCGCCGCCGGCGCACCGTCTCGGCCTACCGGCAGGACGGCCGCGTCATCGTGCTCGTCCCCGCGTCGCTCTCGGCCCGCGAGGTCGACCGCTGGGTCGTGGAGATGGTCGGGCGGCTCGACCGGGCCGACGAGCGTCGACGCCCCACGGAGGACGCCCTCATGGCGCGGGCCATGCGGCTGAGCGACCGCTACCTGGGGGGTCTCGCCCGGCCCACCTCGGTGCGGTGGGTCGACAACCAGAACTCGCGCTGGGGCTCCTGCACGCCCGGCGACGGCACCATCCGGCTCTCCACGCGCCTGCGGGGCATGCCTGCGTGGGTGGTCGACTACGTGCTGGTGCACGAGCTCGCCCACCTGCTCGTGCCCGGGCACGACGCCGACTTCTGGGCCTGGGTGGCCCACTACCCGCAGTCCGAGCGGGCGCGGGGCTACCTGCTCGGCTGGTCGGCGGCGAACAACGTGGAGCCGCCGGAGGAGCCGGACGACCCCGACGACGACCCCGACGACGACCCCGACGACGATCCCGACGGGTCCGCGTCGGCCGTCGACTGAGCCGGGCGGGCCCGCAGGCGGGCCCGGGCCAGCGCGACGGCCTCGACCAGCGCGGGCTCGGGCTCGGGCAGCGCGTCGACCGGCCACCAGCGCACGTCGAGGGACTCCTCGCTGACCGCGGGATCGACCCGTGCGTCGGCCACGACGAGGTAGCGCACGTCGAGGTGGTGCACGACCTCGTCCTCGCCGAGGCCGGCGGGCCGGCAGAACGGCACCGGGTGGGGCGACAGCTGCACGGGCGACACATCGATGCGGAGGCGGCCGGCGGCGATGCCGGACTCCTCCACCGCCTCGCGGTACGCCGCGCCGGCGAGCGTCGCGTCGGTCTCCTCGCAGTGTCCGCCCAGCTGGAACCACAGGCCGGCCTTGGCGTGCAGCGTCAGCAGCACGTGCTCACCCGCGGCGTCCAGCACCACGGCGCTCGCCGTGAGGTGGTCGGGCACGCTGCGCCGCAGCACCCCCTCGGCGTGGGCGTCGAGGTGCGCGACGTACCGGCGGCGCAGCCGCTCCTGCTCCGCGTCGGGCGCGTGCCAGCCCGCGAGAGCGGCGCGCGCGTCGGCGTGGAGGCTCACGCCTCGTCGTCGGGGGAGTCGGGGGCGCCGTCGCCCTTCGTGCCGCCGTCGAGCAGGTCGCGGAGTGCGGCGTCGAAGTCCTCGTCGTTGCTCGTGCCGAGCTCGTCGGTGGTGAGCGCGTCCTCGCGGAAGCCCAGCGGGTCGTCGAGGTCGGCGGCGGTGGGGAGCAGGTGCGGGTGCATCCAGACGCCGTCGCGCCCCTCGGCACCCTGGCGCTGCCGGAGCGAGCCCCAGAGGGTGGAGGCGTCCCGGAGGCGACGCGGGCGCAGCTCGAGGCCGACGAGGGTCGCGAAGGTCTGCTCCGCCGGGCCGCCGCTGGCACGGCGGCGGCGGACGGCCTCGGCGAGCTTCGTCGCCGACGGCATGCGATCGGTGGTCGCCTGGCCGACGACCTCGTCGACCCAGCCCTCGACGAGGGCGAGGGTCACCTCGAGCCGCTCGAGCGCCGCCTTCTGCGCGGGCGAGGCCTCGATCTCGAACAACCCGCCCTCCATGGCCTGCTGGAGGTCGGCCAGGTTGGAGGGGTCGATGTTGCCGAGCTGGCCCTGCAGGCGCTCCTGGATGGCACCCATGTCGATGTCGATGCCCCGCGCGTAGTCGGCCACCGCGCCGACCAGGTGGTCGCGCAGCCACGGCACGTGGGCGAAGAGCCGCTGGTGGGCGGCCTCGCGCAGCGCGAGGTAGAGAAGCACGTCGCCGGCGGGCACGTCGAGGCCCTCGGCGAACGCGGCGATGTTGGCCGGCACGAGGGCGGCCTTGCCCGTCGGGCCGAGGGGGAGGCCGATGTCGGAGGCGCTCAGCACCTCGCCGGCCAGGGCGCCGATGCCCTGTCCGATCTGCGACGCCAGCATCGCGCCGGTCGCACGCCCCATCATCTCGATGAGAGGACCGCCCATGGCCTTGGCCTGCTCGGGGAGCGCGTCGCCGATGGAGCCGACGGCCTGTGCCGCCATCGGCTCGACCAGCACCTTCCAGACGTCGGTCGTGCCGACGACCCACTCGGCGCGGCTCCACGCGGCGGTCGAGGTGACCCCGCTGGAGAAGTCGGTGGTGGCGTCGAGCCACAGGTCGGCGAGGCGGACGGCGTCGTCGACGGCGGCCTGCTGGGCCGTGGTCGTCGACGGGTCCGGCGACGCGGCCACCTGCTTGCGGGCGATGTCGGTGGCGAGGTTCCAGTTCAGCGGCCCGTCGTGCGGCTGCATGAAGGCCTGCATCTGCTGCATGATCGCCGACAGGTCGGGGATGCCGCCGGCACCGCCCGCGCCGCCGAGGAGCCCGCCCAGCCCGCCGGCGGAGAAGATCTGCTCGAACGGGGTGCCGCGGAAGGGGTTCTGGTCGTCGCCGGGCTGGTCGCCGTGAGGGTTTCCGGGCTTGTCGTTCATGGGTCCCACGGTACTCGTCGCCGCACAGCCGATCCCCGCTCCGGCCCGGATCGCTAGCATCGGGTCGGTGACCACTCCTGCCGCGACCAACGCGTCCCCGGGCGACCCCGGCGAGCCGGGCGAGCCGGGCGGCCCAGGCGACCCCGGCGACCCCGGCGACGTCGTCCGCCTCGTCGCCGTGCGGGACGCGGCGTTGTCGGTCGACGAGGTGCTCGCCGCCCTCGACCACCCCGCCGCCGGTGGGGTCGACCTCTTCATCGGCCGCGTGCGCGACCACGACGGTGGCCAGGAGGTCGGCGCGCTGGACTACACGGCGCACCCCGGGGCTCTCGCGGCCCTCCACGAGGTGTGCGCCGAGGTCGCCGCCGAGTTCGACGTGAAGGCGCTCGCCGTGGTCCACCGCACAGGTGCGCTGGCGGTCGGGGACCTCGCCGTCGTGCTCGGCACCGCGGCGGCGCACCGGGGGACCGCGTTCGACGCCACCCGCGCGCTCATCGACCGCCTCAAGGCGCGGGTGCCGATCTGGAAGCACCAGAAGTACGCCGACGGCTCGGACTCCTGGGTGGGCACGCCCTGACGGTCGGGCCGACCCTCCCGGCGGCACGGCGCGGATCCCCGGACGGGGCCGCGCCGCGGCGTACGCTCCCGGCGTGGAGATCCTGCTCTGGCTCGTGCCCCCGGCGGTGGTGACCGTCGTCGCCATGGTGTGGGTCTCGTGGCTGGGGCGGGAGCGCACGGCTCCCGACCGCCTCGAGCAGGTACGCCGCATCGGGAGCGCCCTCGAGCAGCCGCCCCGCGCGGGCTACGCCGTGCCGCCGTCGCGCCGCGACCGCAGCACCGGGGTCGCCGTCCGCCGTCCGGGTGCGGACTGATCGGACCGGCCGTCCGCACCTTGCGGCCATTTGAGAGGCTAGGTGCATGAACCAGCGGACCCTGGCGGGCATCGTCGCCGTGCCGCTGGTGGTCGCGCTCTGGGCGGCGGCGTTCTTCCTGCCCGCTCCGTTCGTGACCTACTACCCGGGCCAGACCGCCGACCTGATCGGTGACGAGGACGGCGCGAGCATCACGATCGAGGACCACGAGGTCTACCCGCCCACCGCCGGTGAGCTGCGGATGACGACGGCGAGCATCACGCGGCCGGAGACCGACCTCACCCTCGCCGAGGCGCTCCTCGCGTGGCGGGACCCGGATGCGTCGGTGCGTCCCTACGACACGGTCTACAGCGACGACGAGGACAACGAGACCTCGGCGCAGCAGGCGGCGCTGCAGATGACGGGCTCGGTGGACGTCTCAGTCGCGGTTGCGCTGGAGGCGCTCGACATCGACGTGACCTCCACGGTGCAGGTGGGCGCGGTCGAGGACGGGTTCCCGGCCGCCGGGGTGCTGCAGCCCGGTGACACCCTCCGCTCCGTCGACGGCGAGGAGCTGACCGATCCTGCGCAGCTCGGTGAGATCGTCCGGCGTGCCGGCGTGGGCGCGCAGTTCGACGTCACCGTCGAGCGGGACGGCACCGAGCGCGAGGTGCAGATCGCGTCGGTCGCGGACAAGGACGAGGTCTCGGGGGAGACGGTGGCCCGCATCGGCATCACGCCGATCCAGGGCTTCGTGTTCCCGTTCCCGGTGACGCTGACGCCGCCGCCCGGGATCGGCGGTTCGAGCGCCGGCACGATGTTCGCGCTGGCGGTCTACGACTACCTGACGCCCGGGAACCTGACGGGGGGCCTGCACGTGGCGGGCACCGGCACCATCTCGTCCGCGGGCGAGGTCGGCCAGATCGGTGGCATCCAGCAGAAGATCCCCGGCGCCCGGGACGCGGGCGCCGACGTGTTCCTCGTGCCCTCCGCCAACTGCGGCGAGGCGCTCCAGGCCGCCCGGGGCTCGATGCGCATCGTCGCGATCGACACCTTCGACCGGGCGGTCTCCACCGTCGAGGCGCTCGCCCAGGACCCCGACGCCGATGTGCTGACCTGCGAGGACGTGGTGGGATGACCAGCTTCGACCCGACCGACCCGGTGGACCCCCGGGCGTTCGACGCCGTGGTGGGCAGCGAGCGGAGCGCCGACCTCGACGCCGGTCTCGACACCGACCCCGCGCTCGCGGCCGCCGTGCTCGAGCTCGAGACCCACGCGGCGAGCGAGGGCTGGGGCCAGCCTGCCCGGCTCTACGCGCTCGTCGACACGGCTCTGCTCGCCGCGCAGGCGCCCGGGCTCGCCGCCGCCATGGGCCTCGACGAGGACGACGCCGCCGGGTCGCTGACGCCGGTCGAGCAGGACGAGCTGCCGGGCGACGTGTCGTTCGAGTCGGCCGTCGCCGAGATCGCCTGGCCGCCGCAGGTCGCCGGGTGCGCCGCCACCCTCGAGCGGCTCGTGCTGCCGCCGGAGGTCGACCCCGAGATCCCCGCCGACCCGACCGCGGCGGCGGAGTTCGCGCGGTCCCACCCGCTCCGCCAGGAGGTCCGCATGGTCGTCGGCGTCACGCGCGCCGGCGCGGCGTACTGCGCCCTCCGCATGCGGTCGCACGACGACGAGCACTCCGTGGTCGGAGGCACCGACCTGGTGCCGGGCCTCGTCCAGCTGTTGTCCACCACCTTCGACGACTCCACCTTCGACGACGAGGAGCAAGACACGTGAGCGAGCTGTTCGACCCGGGACCCCGACGACCAGGACGCGGGTCCGGTGGTCGGCCCGCCCCGTCGGGGCGCTCCCGGGCCCTCCTCATCACGGCCGTCGTCATCGTCGCGCTGCTGGTGCTCCTCGCCGGCTTCTCGACCTTCTGGACCGAGCGGCTCTGGTACGACTCGATCGGCTACTCGTCCGTCTTCTCGACGCTCGTGTGGACGAGGATCGGCCTGTTCTCGCTCTTCGGCGTGCTGATGGCCGGGATCGTCTCGCTCAACATGTACCTGGCCTACCGGTTCCGGCCGACGTTCCGGCCGCCGTCGGGGGAGCAGACCAGCCTCGACCGCTACCGCGAGGCCGTGACGCCGGTCCGCCGGTGGCTGCTCGCCATCATCGGCGCCCTCATGGGCGTGTTCGCCGGCACCTCGGCGTCGGGGCAGTGGCGTGACTACCAGCTCTGGCGCAACGCGCAGGACTTCGGCAGCGACGACCCGTTCTTCGGCAAGGACCTCGGGTTCTACGTCTTCCAGCTCCCGTGGCTCCACTTCCTCGTGGACTTCACCATGGCCGCCCTCGTCGTCGCGATCATGGGTGCGGTCGTCGTGCACTACCTGTACGGCGGGGTCCGGCTGCAGGCGGCGCGCGACAAGCTCTCGAGCCCCGCGCAGATCCAGCTCTCGATCCTCGTCGGCCTGCTCGTGCTGGTGAAGGGCGTCGACTACTTCCTCGACCGCTACGACCTGCTGTCGGCGACCGGCGGCTACATCGACGGCATGGGCTACACCGACGAGAACGCGGTGCTCCCGGCGAAGAACATCCTCATGGGCATCGCCGTGATCTGCGCCGTGCTGTTCTTCCTCAACGTCTGGCGGCGCACGTGGATGCTGCCGACGGTGGGCCTCGGCCTGCTCGTGCTCTCCTCCATCCTCCTCGGCATGATCTGGCCGGCGATCATGGAGCGCTTCCAGGTGCTGCCGACGCAGGCCGACAAGGAGGCGCCCTACATCGAGAAGCACCTCGCGGCGACGAAGGACGCGTTCGGGATCGCGGACGTGGAGATCAGCGAGTTCACCGCGCAGACGGACCTGAGCAACACCGACGAGTCGACCCGGTCGGCACTGGCCGACACCGTGGCCGCCTCGGGCGGCGTCCGCCTCGTCGACCCGGCGGTCGTCCCGCGAACGTTCAACCAGCTGCAGCAGGTCCGCGGCTACTACACCGTGCCGGAGGTGCTCGACGTCGACACCTACGACATCGACGGCATCGAGCGGGACGTCGTGCTCGGTGTCCGCGAGCTCAACCAGCAGGGCATCCCGGACGGCAGCCAGAACTGGGCCAACCTCCACACGGTCTACACCCACGGTTACGGCGTCATCGCGGCGTACGGCAACCAGAAGCGCGCCGACAACGAGCAGATCGTCGCCGGCGATCCGGCCTGGGCCGAGGAAGGTCTGCCCCCGTCGGGCGACCTCAGCAACCTCGACGAGGACGGCTACGAGGGCCGGATCTACTTCGGTGAGAACAGCCCGTCGTACTCGATCGTCGGCAAGGCCAACGAGGACGCGAACAGCGTGGAGTTCGACGTCCCGCAGGGCGAGGGCGGCCAGACGACGACCACGTACGACGGCGCCGACGGTGTCCCGGTCGGTGGGCTCTTCAACAAGCTGCTCTACGCCGTGAAGTTCGGCGAGCCGAACATCGTGCTCTCCGGCCGTGTCAACGAGAACTCGAGGATCCTCTACGACCGCGAGCCGCAGCGCCGCGTCGAGAAGGCGGCGCCGTGGCTGACCGTCGACAACGACGCGCTGCCGGCCGTCGTCGACGGCCGGGTCGTCTGGATCATCGACGGCTACACGACGACGGACCAGTTCCCGCTGTCCAACAGCGAGTCCTTCGACGAGATGACCGACGACTCGCTCGCCGACAACAACCCGTTCCAGACGGTGCCGACCGACGAGATCAACTACATCCGCAACGCGGTGAAGGCGACCGTTGATGCCTACGACGGCACGGTCACCCTCTACGCGTGGGACGAGGAGGACCCGATCCTCAAGGCGTGGATGAGCGCCTTCCCCGGCACGGTCAAGGACAAGGACGACATCTCCGAGGGCCTGCTCAACCACATGCGGTACCCCGAGGACATGTTCAAGGTGCAGCGCTACCAGCTGGCGTCGTACCACGTCGACACCGCCAACGAGTTCTACGAGGGCAGCGACCGTTGGGCCGTTCCGGTCGACCCCAACGACCAGTCGTCCCTGCAGCCGCCCTACCGGCTGTCCGTCCCGTCGGACGACCCGCTGGTGCCGGACACCTTCTCGATCACCAGCGTCTTCACGCCCAACAACCGGCAGAACCTCGCGGCGTTCGTGTCCGTCGACGGTGATGCGTCGGCGGACAGCTACGGCACGTTCCGGGTACGGCGGCTCAGCTCGACCAGCCAGGTCGACGGTCCGGGACAGATCTCCAACCAGATCCAGTCCGACGAGGGCGTCTCGCAAGCGGTCCTCCCGCTCAACAACCAGAACAACACCGAGGTCGTCTACGGCAACCTGCTGACGCTGCCCGTCGGCAACAGCCTCCTGTACGTCCAGCCCATCTACTCCCTGCGCACCTCCGGTGACGCCGCGTACCCGATCCTGCGGTTCGTCAGCGTCTCCTTCGGAGGAGACACGGTGGGCGTGGGTGCGACGCTGGGTGAGGCACTGTCGAGCGTCCTCGGTGTCGACCCGCCGAGCGAGGAGGTCATCGAGGACCCCGACGACGAGGGCCAGGGTGGCGAGGACCCCGACACTGGCGGGACGCCGAGCACCGAGCCGCTCGAGGATCAGGTCGCCTCCTTGCTGGCGGACGCCGACGCGGACTTCGCCGCGGCCGACGAGGCCCTGTCCGGTGGGGACCTCGCCGGCTACCAGGAGCTGATCGAGTCCGGTCGGACGAAGGTCGAGCGTGCACTCCAGCTCGCGCAGGACCTTCCGGGTGCCGGCGACGTTACGGACGAGCCCACCGACGAGCCGCCGGTGGAGTCGACCGAGTAGGTCGCTGATCTGCGGAAACGCCTCGATCGGGGCCGGGTGACCTGGTTCACCCGGCCCCGATTTGGCGTCTGGGGGCGATCCGCGTAATGTTCTGTTCACCGACGCGGGGTGGAGCAGCTCGGTAGCTCGCTGGGCTCATAACCCAGAGGTCGCAGGTTCAAATCCTGCCCCCGCTACAAAGGAACGGCCCTCGATCTACGGATCGGGGGCCGTTCGTCTTTCCCGGCCGCACCTAGCCCCCGCGGAGACCCCGCGGAATGGTGCGGGTGCGTACGCGATCCGCGGCGACAAGCGGCACGGTTGATCCGGAGCGCGTCGACCGCTGCGCCAGTCAGTGCCGTCACGATGCAGACGGTCCGAAGATGGGTGCGTCCGACTTGATCACCGTCGCCATCGTCTTGCGGAACGTGTGCGGGGTGCCCCAAGGTGGCGGTGGACCACTATCACCGCATCGCCCGGGACAAGGCCGAGGCGCTGTTGCAGATGTCCGCCCCGCATCGGGTGTCGACATCGACGCGAGAGCGAGACGGTCGTCGGGCGATGTTCAACCGAGTTGTCAGCATCTCCCCGACGTTCGGATGCTCATCACGATGGTCGACCGCCCGGGACGCCGGCACCACCCAGCAGCCGACGTCCCGCTGCTCAACCGCTAGGTTGCTGGCATGGCAGTCGACGGCACTGAGGCCGAGCGGGCGAGCTTCGTGCTGGGCGGGTACAACGCCGCTCTGACTTTCGCCTTCGTCCTCGTCGTGACCATCGCCGCCCGGGGCTGGTTCTTCTGGATCGCCTTGGCCGTGTACCTGGCCGCCTTTATCGTCGGCAACCTTCTTCTGCTGCGTCGCGCGCGGGGGAGGATCCGGGGCCATTGAGTCCTTCGCCAGCGGGCCATCTCCGATGGTGCGAGACGTGCTAACCGCCTTCGCCCCCGTTCTCGCTTGAGGGCGACGCGCTGGACGAGTGCGCCCGGGTGGTCCCGGAGTTGATGCGGCCGGACCTCGTGAACGCGGGACATGCCAGAGCCTTCATCCGACCCGGGACGCGACAATTCGTCGTGACCGGTGCGCCCCGGCCCGCTTTGCCGGGGAACAGTGCGGCTGCGCCACTGCTGATCGTGGCGGATTGGCCCCAGCCGCACATTTCTCGGCCCGGCGGGCCCGCCACCGCCCCCGCACGCCCCAAGGCGCCGGACGTCATGCGCCGCGGTGGCCCCGGCGACCGAACCGCATGACGTCCGGGGGAGAGGCAGCCGTCTGCGTCACACTCCCGCCCCCACTTGTTACCCGCGGGTCATAATCCTCGGCATGCTCGACGGCCACGCCCTCCTCGCCCGTTCCCGCGTCGTACGCTCCGCGGCCTGCAACGCCTGGGCCGTGTCGTGGCTCGGCCCCGGGGTCGAGCGGCCCCGACCGCACCCGTCCGAGGTCGTCCACGACGCGCCCCACGCGCAGCTGCGCCGCTTCACCTCGTCGACCCCGACGACGGGGCGGCCCGTGCTCCTCGTGCCGCCGCTGGCCGTGCCCGCGACGTGCTGGGACCTCCGACCGGGGCAGAGCCTGGCGACGTACCTGGCGGAGGGGGACGGGGAGCAGGACCGCGCGGCGCGGCCCACGTACGTCGTCGACTACGGCGACGTCACGTTCGCAGACCGCCAGCTCGGGTTCGAGGACTTCGCGTGCCGCATCGTCCCCGACGCCGTATGGCGCGTGTCGGCCCTCCACGGCGGGGGACCGGTGCACCTCGTGGGCTGGTCGCTCGGCGGCACGATCTCGTTGCTGGCCGGGGCGGCCCAGCCCGAGCTGCCGATCGCGTCGATCACCGCGCTGGGCACCCCGATCGACTACGGCCTCAACGCGTCGGCCCGTCCGCTGCGGTGGCTCGACGAGCGGCTCGGCTCGCGGGTGATGACCGCCCCGACGGCGTTGCTCGGCGGCGTGCCGGCGCCCCTGGTGCAGCTGGTCTACCGCGGGCTCGCGCCCACGCGGGAGCTCAAGAAGCCCTGGTTCCTGCTGTCGAACCTCGCCGACACCGAGACCCTGGCGCGCAGCGAGGCGATCGACCAGTTCATGGCGGCGATGCCGGGCTACCCGGGGCGCCTCTACCACCAGATGCACACCCGGCTGATCGTGCGGCGCGAGCTCGCGACCGGCACGGTCCACCTCGGTCGCGGCGTCGTCGTCGAGCTCGACCGCCTGGTCGCCCCGGTGACGCTCGTCGGCTCCACCACCGACGCCGTCGCGTCGGCCGCGGCGGTCGAGGCCGGCACGCGGTCGTTCCCGTCGGCGGCGACGATGCGGTACGTCGAGGTGAGCGGCTTCAGCCACCTCGGCCTGGTCGCGGGCAGCGCCGCACGGCACCACACGTGGCCGGCCGTCGTCGCGCAGCTCGAGGCCGCCGACGGCTGAGGGGGCGCCGCGCGGCCGGGCCGGCTCAGGCCAAGCGCGCCGGGAACCCGCCCGTGGCCACGGGACCCCAGCGGGTCGGTGTGATCCGGATGAGGGACTTGCCCTGGTCGAGCATGGCCTGGCGGTACTCGTCCCAGTCGGGGTGCTCGCCCGCGATGTTGCGGAAGTACTCCACGAACGCGTCGAGGGCCTCCGGCACGTCCAGCACCTCGGCGTCGCCGTCGACCTGCACCCAGGGGCCGTCCCAGTCGTCGGAGAGCACGACCACGCTGGCGCGGGCGCGCCGACGGACGTTCGTCGTCTTCGCGCGCTCGGGATAGGTGGCGATGAGGATCGAGCCGTCGTCACCGAGGCCGCCCGTGACGGGTGACGCCTGCGGCGTACCGTCGTAGCGCTCCGTCAGCAGCACCATGCGGTGCCGGGGACGCACGAAGTCGAGCAGCTCGTCGCGCTCGACGCGGTCGGACGTGGCGATGGTGCGGGCCATGGGGTCTCCTCCTGCCGGTGGGCTCGCCCCGATCCTGCCAGCGGGCCGGTCACCCCGCCCGTGTCGTCAGTGCCCGAGCCAGGGCCGCGCCCACACGGGCCCGCCCTCGTTGCCCGGGTCGCCGGCGTCCCGGCGGCTCAGCGCCTCGATGCGCGAGCTGAGGTCACGCACCTCGTCGAGCACGAGGTGCGCACCCCAGACGCGGTCGGCGCGCTTCGGTGTCAGGGGTGCGACCACGTCCCCGCGGCGCAGCCGGTCGAGCAGCGCCTCGGTCGCCGCGGCGTCGAGGCCGAGGCGGTCGCCGAGGGCGGGGGTGGTGATGATCGGTTCGGCCATGAGGACCCGCAGCGCGGCGGAGTCGGGCGTGCCGGGCTCGGGGTGCCCGAGGGCCTCCGCCCAGTCGTCGTGCACCAGCTGCAGGTTGGTGACCGTGCGGCGCGCCTCGTGGGTGGCCCACATGGTCGCGGAGGCGAGCAGCCCGATGATGGTGGCCGCGTTGCCGGTGCGGTAGTCGCCCAGCGCGTCGAAGTAGCGCTCGCGGTGGGCCGTCAGGCCCGACGCGATCGGCACGGTCAGGCGGCGGGTGACCTCGCGGCGGCGCAGCACGGCGTGGATGAGCGTGCGGCCGATGCGACCGTTGCCGTCGACGAAGGGGTGGATGGACTCGAACTGCGCGTGCACGATCGCCGCCTGGGCCAGCGGCAGCACGTCCTCACGGTTGGCGAAGGCCACGAGGTCCTGGAGGTAGGGCTCGACCGTCTCGGGGGGAGGCGGCACGAAGAGGGCGTTGCGGGGCGAGTAGTCGGACCCGCCGATCCAGTTCTGCCGGGTGCGCACCTGGCCGGCGCCGGGTCCGAGGTCGGGGTGCTGGCGGAAGAGGTCGTGGTGGCCCCGCAGGATCGCCGCGAGCGTCAGCTCGCCGGTCGCCCCCGTCGTGGTGATGATCCCGGCGAGCGCCTCGGTGGCCGCCGCCATCGACACGGCGGAGGCGTTGGCGCGCTGGCCGGCCAGCGCCCGGCCGTAGTCGGACAGGCTCGCCTCGATGTTCTCGATCTTGCTCGATGCGATCGACTCGGTGCGCAGCAGCAGCTGGTTGAGCGCGCCGAGGCTGCGGCCGTGCACCTGGTCGAGCCGGACGAGCCCGTCCCCGGCCTGGGCCAGGTGGGTGCGCAGCGCGCGGGACGGCTCGTAGGTCACCTCCGCGATCCGCGGGGGCAGCCGCACGTCGATCGCCCGCACGGCACGGTCGGCGCGCGGACCGCGCCCCGACGACGAGCGCCACGGACGACGCTCGGTGCCGTGGGGCGGCCAGTCGGTGGCGGTGTCCGTCGGGGCTGCGCCGGTCGAGGTCACGGGCCGATCCTCCCACCTCGGTGGGACGCGGGGCAGCCCCTCAGGACCGGAGGGTGGCGAGGGCCGCCCACTCACAGCCCCGAGGCGGCGCGCTCCAGGATCGGGTCGAGGTCGAGCCCCGCGGGCAGGGTGCCGAAGGCGTGGCCCCAGTCGCCGGCCAGGCGGGTCGCGCAGAACGCGTCGGCGACCGCGGTCGGGGCGTGCCGCACCAGCTGGCCGCCCTGGAACACGAGCGCGAGCTGCTCCACGATGCGGCGGGCCCGCAGCTCGATGTCGTCGAACGAGGTCAGCTCCTTCTTCAGGCGGGCCAGGGCCTCGTCGTACCGCCGGTCGGCCCCCACCGCCAGCTCCGCCTCGGCGAAGAACGCGTCGACCGTGTGCGGCTCCCGCGCCATGGCGCGCAGCGCGTCGAGCGCCGCGACGTTGCCCGAGCCCTCCCAGATCGAGAGCAGCGGCAGCTCGCGGTAGATGCGCGCGAGGTCGAAGTCCTCGACGTACCCGTTGCCGCCCAGGCACTCCAGCGCCTCGCCCGCCGCCATCGGCGCGCGCTTGCACACGGCGTACTTCGTCACCGCCAGCGCCAGCCGCCGCAGGGCGGACTCGCCCTCGTCGCCCCGTACGGCGCGGTCGTTCGCCCCCGCGAGACGCAGCATCGCCGTGGTCGCGGCCTCCGACTCGATGGTCAGGTCGGCGAGGACGTTCCGCATGAGCGGCTGGTCGAGGAGCGCCTTGCCGAAGGCGCGCCGGTGCCGGGCGTGGTGGGTCGCGAGCACCAGGGCGGTGCGCATGCCGCTCGCCGAGCCGATGACGCAGTCGAGCCGGGTCATGTTGACCATCTCGACGATGGTGCGGACGCCCGCGCCCTCCTCGCCGACGAGCCACCCGGTGGCGTGGTCGTACTCGATCTCGCTCGACGCGTTCGACTTGTTGCCCAGCTTGTCCTTGAGGCGCATGAAGCGGATCGGGTTGCGCTCACCGCCGGGGAGCACGCGGGGGAGCGCGAAGCAGGAGAGGCCGCCGGGCGCCTGCGCCAGGGTGAGGAAGAGGTCGGACATCGGGGCCGAGGTGAACCACTTGTGGCCGACGACCTCGTAGGTGCCGTCGGGACGCGGGGTCGCCGTCGTCGTGTTCGCGCGCACGTCGGAGCCGCCCTGCTTCTCGGTCATCGACATGCCCGCGATGAGCCCGCGCTTGGTCGCGGGGTCGCGGAGGCCGGGGTCGTACTCCCGGCTCGTCAGCAGCGGCTCGAGCCGTGCGGCGAGCGCGGGCGCGTGCCGCAGCGCGGGCACCGCGGCGTAGGTCATCGACACGGGGCAGCCGTGGCCCGCGTCGACCGACCAGACCATGAACTTGGCGGCGCGGGCCACGTGGGCGCCCGGTCGGTCGTCCGACCACGGGGCCGCGTGGAGCCCGTGGGTCACGGCCGTCTCCATGAGGCGGTGGTACGCCGGCACGTACTCCACCTCGTCGACCCGATGGCCGTAGCGGTCGTGCGTGTGGAGCCGCGGCGGGACGCGCTCGGCGAGGCGGCCCCACTCCCGGGCCTCGGCGGTGCCGGCGAGGCGGCCGAGCTCGTGGATCTCGTCGAGGGCCCAGCCGGCGCCCTCGCGCTCGATGCCCGCGAGGAGGGCGGGGTCGTGGGCGGTGTCGTGGCCCTCGAGGGGCGGTGCCTGGTTGAGCACCTCGTGCGTCGTGGTCATGGCTGCTCCTGGGGTCGGCGACTGCTCTTGATGTTACGCATTCGGCGACGATTGTGTCGAGAGACGTAATGCAGCACGATGGCGTCCGTGGTCGACCTCCCCCTCCTCAGCGCTCGCTCGGTGGCGGTGAGCGTGCTCCTCGGCGCGCACCCCGCCCGCCTGACCGCCGCGCAGCTCGTCGCCACCGGCGAGCACGTCGGGGTCCCGGCGGCCACGATGCGGGTCGCCCTGACCCGGGCCGTCGCCGCCGGGGACCTCGTGCGCGACGACGGCGCCTACCTGCTCGGTGAACGCCACGTCGCCCGGCGACTGCGCCAGGACGAGGCGGTCGTCGACAGCGAGCGCGCCTGGGACGGCGCCTGGGAGACGGCGGTCGTCGTGGGCGGGGGTCGGCCCGGGCCGGCCCGGTCCGCCCTGCGCGACGAGCTCCAGGGGTTGCGGCTCGCCGAGCTGCGGGAGGGCGTCTGGATGCGTCCGGCCAACCTCACGCGCCCGGGCCCGGTCGCCGAGCCCGACCTGCTGGAGACCCTGACCAGCCGGCCCGACGACCCCGAGCGGCTCGTCGCGCGGCTGTGGGACCTCGCGGCGTGGGCGGCGCAGGGGGACGAGCTCGCGGCGTACGTCGCCGAGGCGCCGACGCCCGCCCACCGCCTGGCCGGGGCCGCGGCCCTGGTGCGCCACATCGGCACCGACCCGCTCCTGCCGCCCCCGCTCCGCCCGGCCGGGTGGCCGGGGGAGCGGCTGCGGGCGGTCTACGCGGCGTACGTCGCCGACCTCGCCGCCCGCGCCGCCGGCTGAGGCCTCGCGGGTGCGGCCTCAGCCGAGGTGGGCGGGGCGCTCCCACCCCTCGCCGAGCACGTGCTGGGCCAGGAAGGCGATGACCGTCTCGTACCAGACCGTCGCGTGCTGCGGCTTGAGCACCCAGTGGTTCTCGTCGGGGAAGTAGAGGTAGCGGTGCGGCATGACGCCGTGCTCGTCGGCGTGGTGCTGGGCGAGCTCGGCCCAGAGCCGGTTGCCCTCGCCGATCGGCACCCGGTAGTCGCGGTCGCCGTGGATGACGAGCAGCGGGGTCGAGATGCGGTCGACGAACTGGTGGGGTGAGTTCGCGACGAGGCCGGCCTCGTCGAAGATCTCGTCCCAGTAGTAGGCGCCGTCGGTCGTGCCGCGGAACTGGTCGAGCGCCCAGAGGCTGGCGTGGGTGACGATCGCGCGGAAGCGGTCGGTGTGGCCGGCCACCCAGTTCGCCATGTAGCCCCCGAACGAGCCGCCCATCGCCGCCGTGCGCCCCTCGTCGATCTCCGGCCGCGCGACGACGGCGTCAGTGATGTCCATGAGGTCCGTGTAGGGCGCGCCGCCCCAGGCGTTCCAGCCGCGCGCGATGAAGTCGAGGCCGTAGCCCGTGGAGAGCGCCGGGTCGGGGAGGAGCACCGCGTAGCCGCGCGCCACCAGCAGCTGGGCGCACCACCGCCAGCTCCACGCGTTCCAGCTGTTCAGCGGACCGCCGTGGATCCACAGGAGCAGCGGCGCCGGCGCGTCCGCGGAGGCGCCGGGCGGGGTGAGGAGCCAGCCGCGCACCCGGGAGCCGTCCTCGGCGACGGTCTCCACGTCGGCCATGGTGCCGACCGGGGCCGGCGGGGGCGCGGGGGTGGCGAGCTCGGTCACCGTGCCGTCGACCTCGACGCGCACGGGGTGGGGTGCGACCTGCCAGCTCGACCGCAGGGCGACGACGGATCCGTCGGGACCGACGTGGGCCTGCGTGTAGGCGTGGTCGTCGGTGGTGAGCGCCGTGACGGGTCCGTCTTCGAGCGGCACGCGGAAGATCCGGCCGCGACCGTCGTCGTCGGCGACGACCACCAGCGAGCGGTCGTCGGGGGCGAAGGCGATCTCGGTGGGCCACCGATCCCAGCCGACCGCCAGCTCGCGCGCCTCGCTGCCGTCGGTGCGCGAGATCCACAGGTGCTGGTCGGCGGGACCGGCCGGCGTCGAGAAGGACGCCCGCACGTAGGCCACCCAGGCGCCGTCGTTGCTGACGACCGGGCCCTCGATGTAGGTCGACAGCTCGTCCACCAGCGTCGTGTGGGCACCCGTGGCGACGTCGATCGCCACGAGCGCGAAGCGGTCGCCCCGACCCTGGCGGCGCCGGAGCGCGGCGAGGAGGGTGCGGCCGTCGGGCGTGAGCGCCGTGCCGCCGGTGTCGGCGCTGCGGCCCGGGTGGGGCGTCAGGTCGGCGGGGCGGGGGAGGTGCGCCGGGTACGGCGCGGGCGCGTCCCCGGCGTCCTGCGTGCTCCCGTCGGCGGCGGCGGGGGTCACGGTCTCCGGCGCGAGGGCCGCGAGGTCGAGCGCGAGCAGGTGCGGCTCGTCGGGGCCGAGGTCGTGGTCCCAGACCCGGACGGGGTAGTGCTCGTGGAGGATCGCCGCGACCTTCCGCTTCGCGCGCTCTTCCCGCAGCCGGGCGTCGTCCTCGAACGTGGTCGCCGACGGCAGGAGGTCGGCCGCGAGGACGACCGTCTCGGCCTCGCGGGCCGTCGCGGCGATGGCGCCGACGCCGCCCGCGAGGGCGGTGACGGGCCGGGCCTCGCCGCCGGCCGGGTCGATCACCCAGAGCTGCGTGACCGGTCTGCCGTCCCGCTCCGGACCCCCGCCGCCGGTGCGGGAGGAGGTGAACAGGAGCGTGCCGGCCGCGGTGAAGGCCGCGCCGGACTCCCCGGCCGTGCTCCGGGTGAGCCGCCGCGGCGTCCCGCCGCCGGCGGCGTCGACCTCCCAGAGCGCGCGCTCGTAGCCCGTGCGATCCGCGTCGAGCGTCGCCACCGTCAGCACGACGCGGGAGCCGTCGACCGACCGCGTCAGCGACTCGACGCGGGGGAGCGCGACGTAGTCGGCGAGGTCCGCGAACGGCGAGCCGGCCGGGGACGGTGCGGGGGGTGCGGTGGGGGCGGTGGATGCGGTGGAGGCGTGGGCGTCCTGAGCGTGGTCCGAGAAAGTCACGCTCCGCACGTTAGCCACGCCCACCGACGGTCGGCAGCGGCCGGGTGGTCACGATGGGGACACGACTGCTGCCGTGCCCGGGGCGGCGCCCGTCTCGCGGGCTGGGCCATGCTGGGGGCGTGCCCGATCTCCTCGACCGCGTCCTGGGTGACGTCGTCACGCGTCAGCCGGCGCTCGACCCCCGCGCCGTCGCGCTCACGGCCGGGCTCGCCGTGGTGCTCGTCGCCTACCGCCCGCTCTGGCGCCGCGCCCGGCACCTCGTCACGATCGTGCACGAGGGCGGGCACGGCGTCGCCGCGCTGCTGAGCGGCCGACGGCTGGCGGGGATCCGGTTGCACTCGGACACCTCCGGCCTCACGGTCTCGCGCGGTCGGCCCCGGGGGCCGGGGATGATCGTCACCGCCTTCGGCGGGTACGTCGCTCCCACCCTGCTCGGGCTGGTGGCCGCGGTGGTCGTGTCGCGCGGGTACGCCGTGGCGGGGCTGTGGACGGCGCTCCTGCTGCTCGCGCTGTTGCTCCTGCAGATCCGCAACTTCTTCGGGCTGTGGGCGGTGCTCGTCGCGGGGCTCGCGGTCTTCGCCGTCACCTGGTGGGCGAGCGGGCCGGTGCAGGTCGCGTCGGCGTACGTCGCCACGTGGTTCCTGCTGCTGAGTGCACCGCGACCCGTCATCGAGCTGCAGCAGCAACGCCGCCAGGGTCGCGCGCCGCACTCCGACGCCGACATGCTGGGACGGCTGACGCCGTTGCCCGGCGGGTTCTGGGTGGTGGTCTTCCTGCTGGTCACCGCGGGTGGTGCGGTGCTGGGTGCACTGCTGCTGTGGGCGGCGGCCGACACGTGAGGTTGTGTCGCGTGCCTACGGTCACCCCATGAGTGAGGACCAGCTGCAGCCCCAGGACACGCTCGACGACCGCGGTGTCGACGACATCCTCGACGAGGGCATCTCGCCGCCCGAGCGCCTGCGCGGGTCGAACCAGAAGGACGTCACCGCCGCCGGCGAGCTCGAGGGCGAGACCATCGACGAGCGCGTCGCCCAGGAGGAGCCCGACGTCTGGGACGGCCTCCAGGAGGAGCTCGACGCCGACGTGGTCGACGGCCCCGTGGGTGGCGAGGTGGGCGCCGAGCGCACCGGTCGTCTCGTGGCAAGCGACGACGGGGCGGGCAACCTGCGCGAGGACGACCGCTTCGCCGAGGACGGCGGCATCGACGGTGCGGGCGCCAGCGCCGAGGAGGCGGCCATGCACACCATCGAGGACGACCCGCAGGTCTGACGCCCCGACGACGACGCCGCGTGTCCCCGACCGGGGGCACGCGGCGTCGTCGGTCGAGCCGGCCGACGTCAGTAGCGCTGGGCCACCGCGTCGAGGGTGTAGCGCACGTCGTCGTCGAGCGGCTCGCCGCCGCAGGCCCGCGCCGTGTCCAGGTTGCAGTCGAGGCGTGACGAGGCGTTGGCGAACGAGACGTAGACGTTGCGCACCTGGCCGGGCTGGAACGCCAGGTACTGCGTCGTCGTGCCCGACTTCAGGCTGATCGCACCGCGCTTGACGGTGCCGTTCGTGTACTGCACCACGACGAACGCGCCCGGGTTCGTCGCCGCGGCCGGCGTCGAGAAGCGCAGGCGCAGGCGGTAGCGCTGGCTCGGCGCCGAGAAGCTCGGCTGGAACCGCACCGTGTACGTCGTCTGCTGCGGCACGCTGAAGCGGCGGGAGACGGGCGTCGTGCTCTTCGAGACCGCGTAGCCCGCGTTGACCGGCGCCGCCGTGTAGGCCGAGCCCTCGTCGTAGAACGCCGCGGGCAGCTGGTTGGCGGCCGCGAAGCCCGCGAGCTCCCGCCCGAACTCGGTGCGGGCGCCCGAGGCGTCGCGCAGGCCGTTGAGGACGGTGCGGAGCGCGTAGAGCGAGTGCTGGCCCGGGCTGCTGGTGGCCGACGCCCGCTCCCAGACGCTGCGGGCGATGTTGGCGCCGAAGCGCTCCTCCAGGTACTCGAAGAAGATCCAGTTGCCGTAGGAGTTTGCGGTGTCGTCCTCGAACTCGTCGAGCGCGACCAGGGGTCGGCCCAGCTGGCCGTCGCTGAGGTACCGCCGGTTGTCGTTCACGTCGGAGGCCCAGACCTCCTCCATCCAGGTGGCCGTGGCCTCGTAGAGCCACGAGTCTTCGAACACGTCGTAGCCGAACTGGATGGCGTGGAAGATCTCGTGGATTGCGGTGACACGAAGGTAGTTCAGCGGGGCCGTCGGCTTGAACTCGGCGTAGTCGTTGTCGAGCACGCAGTAGGACGTGGCGCGATAGTTCGATCCCGGTACAAATTGTTCAGGAGCGCAGTACCCGAACACCTTCTGGCTGCCGAGGTCCGTGAGATAGATGTCGAGCTTTGCGTTGCCCCCACGCGTGCCGTCGGAGGGAGCGGCGCGGTACCCGCGGCTGTTCACGAGGTAGTCGTAGGCGTTCTTCGCCACCTGCGCCGTCTGCGAGGCCCACTCGGCGGTAGCGCCGATCCGCTCGTTCTGCGCCTTGTCGACGTAGTGCACGCAGATGCCACCTGTGCACCCCGACTTGACGGTCGAGCCGGCTGGGTAGCCGTCCTCCCCTGGATCGTTCGCCCCGTCAGTCGGTCGCGCCAACAGGCGGTCGGCGGCCTCGCGGTCGGCGCCCCGGAGCTTGGGCTTGGCGATCATCAGGTCGCGCAGCGCGAGGGTCGGGGACTCGGCGGTACCCTCGGTCGTGGTTGCAGGCGCCTCGCCCGCGATGAGGATCTCGGCCCGCTCGAGGGCCTGCTCCGCCTGCGCGGTCGTGATGTCGTCGGGATCGGCGGGCAGCGCGAGCGGCGCCGGCGGGTCGGTCGGCTCGTCGAGGGCGACGACCGCGGCCGAGGAAGGGACCTCGGCGCGGGCAGCGCCACCGGGGAGCAGCGTCGCTCCCAGCATGACGGCGACAGCGGCCACTCCGACGGGCCGCGCGAGATAACGCATAGGGATCCTCCCCAGGACGAGCGTCCGCCCGGTGCGGACAGGCGACACCCTAGGGCTCGGCGGTGACAGCGCGCTGGGCTCCGACCGAACCCGTCCCGCTTGTCCACAGGATCGCCCCGCGGGGGTGGTCGGGTAGGTCCGGGCTGTCCTAGATTTGCCGTGGTTGTCGACGCGATCGGGCGCGTCGACGCGGGCTCGTCGGAGGGTCGCATGCAGTGCCGTGGAGGCAGGTTGGTCGGACTCGTCGTCGGTACGTCGCTGCTCGCAGCGTGCACCGGTGGCGGGGGCGAGACGGAGGAGGCGGGGCCGTGGCCCTCGTCGTCGGCGTCGTCGGAGTCAGCTGCGGCGACGTCCTCGTCAGCGGCGACCTCGGCGCCGGCCGTTCCGGTGATGCCGGAGGAGGCGCGGGGCGAGGGTGACGCGGCCGCCGTGGCGTTCGTGGAGCACTGGGTGGAGCTGGTGAACTACGCGCTCGCGACGGGGGACACGGGGCCGGCGCGAGACCTGGCTCCGGACTGTTCGACGTGTGACGCCGTGCTGAGCGACATCGAGTCGACTTTCGGCCAGCAGGAGGCTGGCCGGTGGATCCTCTTGCAGACCGAGACATTCGAGCCGCGTGAAGAGGACACAGCGTCGACAGACGTGGTTGTCGTCGGCGGCATCAGCACCGATGGTTCCGCCTCACGAGTCGGCGCCGACCTCACCTTTGGCGCCGTATCGTCTGAGAGCAGGTCGTGGGTCATCTCCTGGCTCGACGTACGCGAGCGATGAGCGTCGTGAAGACCAGGATGGTGGAGGCGTCAGTGCTCGTCATAGGTGCCATGGTGGTCGGCCCCCCAGTGAACGCGCTGCCGGTCGCAGACGATCTTGTGACGGTCCGCGACCAGGAGGATGTCGCAACTTCTGCCGCGGAGTCCGCTGTGCGGGTCGGAGCATCCGAGGAGGAGACGACCGAGGTCTACGACGCCTCGGACCGCGAAGTCGCAAGTCGGCAACCGACCGAGGCGCAGATCCAGGCCGCGCGTCAGGCCTACGTCGACAACTCGATCTGCCTGCCCACCGCCGTCATCGGCCTGGGCCTCGGCAACATCTGCGCCGGACGCGTCGCCTGCGACGAGACCACCCTCGACACCTACCTGCAAAACCCCTACCTCGCCACCGGCACCGGACGCCCCAGCAACTGCACCCCCGACCCCCGGCCAGGACCCCACCGCCGTCATCAACGCCGCGGTCTACCAAGCGTTCCGCGAGGTACCCCTGCCCCAGACCGTCCTGCACATCCAACCCCCCGACGGCACCACCCTGGTCAACCTCGAGACCAACTTCTTCACCACCACCCAACCCTTCACCACCACCGTCACCGTCCTCGGTTACACCGTCGAGCTCGACATCACCCCCACCACCTACACCTGGGACTTCGGCGACGGCACCACCACGACCACCACCACCCCCGGCGCGCCCTACCCCGACCTCGACATCACCCACGTCTACACCCGCACCGGCACCTACCCCACCACCCTCACCACCACCTGGTCCGCCGACTTCCGCGTCGACGGACGCGACTGGCAACGCGTCCAGGGCACCGTCGACATGCCCAGCCCCACCCTCGACCTCCAGGTCCGCGAAGCCACCCCCGTCCTCACCGGATGACACCCGGCACGACACCCGGCACGACACCCGCCACGACACCCGTCGACAAAGGGTCACCAACGACACCGGAACCGCCCCCCGGCCCGTCGTCCGTGACCCTTTGGCACGAGCTCCGCGGCCGCACCCGCCCGACCGACGAACGAGGCTGACGCACCCGTGAGCCGGACGACCTCGACCCCGGCCACGCGAACTGTGCGCGGAGGGCAGGTCCGCCCGAGGCGAGTTCACACCAACGTCCCAGTTCGCACCCCGGGTGAGCCCACCGGCACCCACACCATCGAGGTCTCACGACCGTCAACCCGCCCGCCCCCGCGCCCACCCCACGCCCGCCGCCACGCTGTTGGCGCCACGCCCTAGAGTGACCGAGCCGCGGGACCGGAGACGAGGAGCAGGCTGACGATGAGCTCGAGCGCGTTCACTGTCCCCGGGTCGGCGGAGGCCGACCTGGTGCGGCGCCGCGACCTCAACAAGATGCGCACCGTGGCCACGGGGCTCCTGGTGGTCGCTGCCATCGTCTACGTCGCGACGCGCGGCCAGGATGGGTTCCTCGGCTTCGTCAACGCCGGCGCGGAGGCGTCGATGGTGGGCGCGATCGCCGACTGGTTCGCGGTGACCGCCCTCTTCCGCCACCCCCTGCACCTGCCCATCCCGCACACGGCTCTCATCCCGCGTCGGAAGAACGAGCTCGGCCGGGGCCTGCAGGAGTTCGTGCAGGAGAACTTCCTCGCCGAGGGCGTCGTGCGCGAGCGTGTCGACGCGGCCGAGGCGAGCCGCCGGGTGGGGGAGTGGCTCGTCGACCCGGCGCACGCACGGCGCGTGGTCGACGAGGTGGCGGACGTCGCAGTGATCGGGCTGGCGAAGGTGCGGGACGAGCACGTCAGCGAGCTGGCGGAGGCCGTGCTGCTGCCGCGGTTCCGCGAGGAGCCCATTGCGCCGCTCGCCGCGGCACTGCTCGGCGAGATGGTCGACGACAATCTCCACCACGGCGTGGTCGACCTCGGCCTGGGCGAGCTGTTGCGGTGGCTGCGCAACAACGAGGAGACGTTCACGGAGGTGCTCGGCGAGCGCGCCCCGTGGTGGACGCCGACCAAGCTCAACGACGCCGTCACCCAGCGCGTGCACGCCGAGGCGATCAAGTGGGTCGAGGACATCCAGGCCGATCCGCAGCACCGTGCCCGGCAGGCCTTCGACTCCATGCTCCACGACCTCGCCCGCGACCTCGTCCACGACCGCGACACCGCCGAGCGCGCCGAGCGGCTGAAGCTCCGCGTGCTCGACCACCCGCAGGTGCTCGCCACCGCCGTCTCGCTGTGGAAGGCCCTCCAGCGTGCGCTCGTGGCGGGGCTCGAGGAGGAGGCCAGCATGCTGCGCGTCCGGCTCGAGCACGAGCTCGTGAAGTTCGGGCGCCGCCTCACGACGGACGCCGCGCTCCGCCGTCGGCTCGACCAGATGCTGTCCGACGCCGTCGCCTTCGTGGTGGACCGTTACGGCACGGAGCTGACCGGCGTCATCACCACCACGATCGAGCGGTGGGACGGCGACGAGGCGGCGCAGCGCATCGAGCTCCACGTGGGGCGCGACCTGCAGTTCATCCGCATCAACGGCACCGTCGTGGGCGGCCTCGTGGGCGTGCTCATCCACGCCGTCGACGTGCTGCTGCCCTGAGCCGCGGTGCGATGATGGACGCGTGAGCGACCCCTTCGACGTCCCCGTCCGCGACGGCTCCATCCGTCTCGGACAGTTCCTCAAGCTGGCGAACCTGGTGGAGTCCGGCGCGCAGGCGAAGCCCGTCATCGCTGAGGGCCGGGTGCTCGTCAACGGCGAGGTTGACACGCGGCGCGGTCGCCAGCTGGTCGTCGGCGACGTCGTGACGCTCGACGGTCAGAGCGCCCGTGCAGTCGACGCGGAGGGCTTCGACGACGGCCTTCCCTGGTAGCGCCCCCCGCAACGTCATGCGCCCCGCAGGCTCGAGCCTGCGGGGCGCATGACGTTCGCGAGGGGGACCCTCACCAACCAGGGACCGGGGTCAGGAGACGCCCAGCAGGTCGACGACGAAGATCAGCGTCTCGCCGGGCTTGATGACGCCGCCGGCGCCACGGTCGCCGTACCCCAGGTGCGGCGGGATGACGAGCTGACGGCGGCCGCCGACCTTCATGCCCTGCACGCCGGTGTCCCAGCCGGAGATGACCTGGCCGATGCCGAGGCGGAACTGCAGGGGCGCGCCGCGGTTGTACGACGCGTCGAACTCCTCGCCGGTCGAGTGGGCCACACCCACGTAGTGCACGGAGACGGTCTGGCCCGCCTTGGCCTCCTCGCCGTCGCCGACGGTGACGTCGGTGATGACCAGGTCGGCCGGGGGCTCAGGGTCGAAGAAGTCGATCTCGGGCTTGTCCATGCTGCCCAGCCTAGAGCCCGCCCCCCGACCGGCCTCAGCCCTGGTGCACGTAGGCGTCGAGCTGGTCCCGCTCGAAGGCCAGCTCGTCGATGCGGGCCTTCACGACGTCACCGATGCTGACGATCCCGACGATGCGGGTCCGGTCCTCGACCACGGGCAGGTGGCGGATGCGGTAGGTCGTCATCTCCTGCATGAGGTGGGCGACCTCCTCGGTCGCCCCGCAGGTGCGCACCGACGTCGTCATCACGTCCCGCACCGACGCGCCCAGCAGCTCGGCCGGGCCGTCTGAGGCCAGCCGCCGCACGACGTCGCGCTCGCTGACGATCCCCTCCAGCGTCGTGCCGTCGCTGCTCACCACGACGGCACCGATGTTGTGACGCTCGAGCAGCAGGACCAGGTCGCCGACGGTCGCATCGGGTCCGATCGTGACCACGGGCTCGCCCCGCATGACGTCCTGGATCCTCATGGCCACCTCCGGGTCGCGTCGCTGGCGGCTCACGCTACCTGTGACGCCTGTCACTCCGGAAGGGTCAGGGGCGCAGCTGGCGCACCACGCCGCCGAGGAACGGGGGGTCGTCGGGGTCGTCGCCCCCCGCCGTACCGAGGAAGCCGAGCACCGGCTCGTGCAGGTGGCCGTTCGAGGCGATCGCGTTGCCGCTCCACGGTCCGTCCGCGCCGTCGAGGCCCGTGAAGGAGCCGCCGGCCTCGCGCACGATGACGTCGAGCGCCGCCATGTCGTAGACCTCGAGCTCCGGCTCGGCCGCGACGTCGACGGCGCCCTCGGCGACGAGCATGTAGGACCAGAAGTCGCCGTACGCCCGCGTGCGCCACACCCGCCGCGTCAGGGCGAGGAAGTCGTCGAGCCGGCCACGCTCGTCCCAGCCCGAGAGCGAGCTGTAGGAGAGCGACGCATCGCCCAGGTCCCGCACCGCCGACGTCGCACACCGGGTCGCCTTGAGCAGGGAGCGGCCCGTCCAGGCGCCCTGGCCCTTGGCCGCCCACCAGCGGCGCTGCAGCGCCGGGGCGGAGACCACGCCGGCGACGATCTCGCCGTCGACCTCGAGCCCGATGAGGGTGGCCCAGACGGGCACACCGCGGACGAAGTTCTTCGTGCCGTCGATGGGGTCGATGATCCAGCGGCGACCGCCGGTGCCCTGGCCGGGCGTGACGCCCTCCTCCTCGCCGAGGATCGCGTCGCGCGAGCGCACCCGACCGAGCTTGGCGCGGATCGTCGACTCGACCGCCTGGTCGGCGTCGGTCACGGGCGTGAGGTCGGGCTTGCTCATGACGTGCAGGTCGACCGCCTTGAAGCGGTCGAGGCTGATGGAGTCCGCGTCGTCGGCCAGGAGGTGCGCGAGCCGCAGGTCGTCGGTGTGGTCGGCACCGTCAGCGATGGCCATGGCGCTCAGGCTAGGGCATCGCACCGTCGCCCGGTCACGACACCGGTCTCCGAGACCTAGTCCCAGACCTCCGCGCTCTCGCGGGCGGCGAGCACGCGGCGGAACGAGGTCACGCGGTCCACGTCGGCCTCCCCGGCGGCGATGGCCGCGTCGAGCCCGCACTCCGGCTCGCCGGCGCCGTGGGTGCAGCCGCGGGGGCAGTCCTCGGTCATCTCGTCGAGGTCGGGGAACGCCTCGATGAGGTGCTCCGGACGCACGTGCGCCAGCCCGAACGAGCGGATGCCGGGGGTGTCGACGATCCAGCCGGGACGGCCCTCGTGCTCGGGCAGCGCCAGCATGATGGCCGACGTCGAGGTGTGGCGCCCGCGTCCCGTGACGTCGTTGACGCGACCGACCTCGCGGTCGGCACCCGGCACGAGCCGGTTGACGAGGGTCGACTTGCCGACGCCGCTGTGGCCGATCAGCACGCTGGTGCGCCCGGCGAGCCGGTCGCGGATCTCGTCGATGTCGGCGCCCTTGCGCGTGACGACCCACGGCACGCCGAGGGAGCGGTACGTCGCGAGCAGCGTCTCCGGGTCGGCGAGGTCCGCCTTCGTGAGGACGAGCAGCGGGGCCATGCCGGCGTCGTACGCCGCGACGAGCGCCCGGTCGAGCAGTCCCGGACGTGGCTCGGGATTGGCCAGGGCGGTGACGATGACGAGCTGGTCGGCGTTGGCGACGATGACGCGCTCGACGGGGTCGTCGTCGTCGGCCGTGCGCCGCAGCACGGTCGCGCGCTCGCGCACCTCGACGATGCGCGCCAGCGACCCCTCGTCGCCCGTCGTGTCGCCGACGAGCCGCACGTGGTCGCCGACCACGACGCCCTTGCGGCCCAGCGGTCGCGCCTTCATGGCCGTGACGAGCTCGTCCTGGTCGTCGACGAGGACGGTGTAGCGCCCCCGGTCGACCCGCACCACGCGCCCGTCCTCGGCGTCGTCGTAGGTGGGGCGGTCCTTCGTGCGGGGGCGGGTGCGCCGGCGGGGTCGCTCGTAGTGCTCGTGGTCGTGCTCGCCGTACCCCCGTGCCGCCACCGGTGCCTCAGCTCGCCGCGGGGCCGCCGGTGACACCCGTCCAGGCGCCGGCGAAGTCGGGGAAGGTCTTGGCGGTGGTCGCCACGTCCTCGACGAGCACGTCAGGGGTGGCGGCGCCGACGACGACGGCGGCGTGGGCCATGCGGTGGTCGGCGTAGGTGTGGAACACGCCTCCGTGCAGGGCGGCGGGCCGCAGCTCGAGCCCGTCGGGCCGTTCGGTGACGTCGGCGCCGAGACCGGCGAGCTCCGTCGCGAGCGCCCGCAGCCGGTCGGTCTCGTGGTGGCGGATGTGGGCCACGCCCCGCAGCACCGAGGGACCGTCCGCCAGGGCGCAGAGGGCGGCGACGACCGGCGTGAGCTCGCCGACGTCGTGGAGGTCGAGGTCGACGCCCTGGAGGCGCTCGGGTCCGGTGACGCGGACGCCGTCGGCGACGCGCTCGACCGTGCACCCCATGGCGGCGAGGATCTCGCGGAGCGCGTCACCGGCCTGGGTGGTGACCTCGGGCCAGTCGCGCACGGTGACGCTGCCGCCGGTCGCCGCCGCCAGCGCCACGAACGGGCCGGCGTTGGACAGGTCGGGCTCGATGAGGTGGTCCACCGGCGCGATCGGGCCGGGGGCGACGCGCCAGCGGTCGGGCACGCTGTCGTCGACCTCGACGCCGTGGGCCCGCAGGACCGTGGTCGTCATCTCGACGTGGGGAAGGGAGGGGATCGGCGCGCCCCGGTGGAGCACCTCGACGCCCTCGTCGTAGGTGGCGCCGGCGAGCAGCAGCGCCGAGACGAACTGGGACGACGACGAGGCGTCGATGGTGACGGAGCCGCCCCGTACCGAACCGGCACCGGCGATGGTGAACGGGAGGGTGCCGCGGCCGTCGTCGCGCACGTCCGCACCCAGCGAGCGGAGGGCGGTGAGCACCTCGCCGATGGGCCGCGTGCGCATGTGGGCGTCACCGTCGAAGGCGACCGCGCCGCGCGCGAGGCCCGCGATCGGCGGGACGAAGCGCATGACGGTGCCGGCGAGGCCGCAGTCCACGACCGCGTCCCGGTCGAAGGTGCCGGGCGTGACCGTCCAGTCCTCGCCGCTGGTGTCGACCGCCGAGCCCAGGGCGCTGAGCGCGGAGGCCATGAGCAGCGTGTCGCGGGAGCGGAGCGCCCGCCGCACGACCGACGGCCCCGTCGCCACGGCGGCCAGCACCAGGGCGCGGTTGGTCAGCGACTTGCTCCCGGGCAGCGTGACGATCACGTCCACCGGCGCCGCCACGTGGGGCGCGGGCCAGAGGTCGGCGGGAGCGGGAGCGGCCGTGGTCGTCACGGACGCAGGGTATCGGTCCTCAGGTCAGCTGCGCCTTGGCCAGCTTGGCCTCCCGCTTGGCGGTGGCCGTCACGTGCTTGGCCTCGCGCTTCGCGTCCTTCGCGGCGCGGCGTGCGCGCCAGGCCAGGCCGGGCTTGCCGTCGGTGTCGACCGCGGCGAGCAGGAGGCCGCCGAGGATCGACAGGTTCTTGAAGAAGTGCACCTTCTGGTTGCCCTTGGCGCCCGCGTCCGACTCCTCCCAGTACGGGTGGCCCGCGACCGTGGTCGGCGCCAGCGTCGCCGCGAGCACGACCGCGGAGACGCGCGGCGCGCGGCCCGTCGCCAGGCCGGCCGCGGCCAGGAGGTGGACGGCGGCGTTGGCGCGCACGAGGGTGGCGGCGTCCGAGGGCAGCGGCACACCGGCGCGCTGCACCGGCGGCACGATCTTGTCGGTCACCTTCGCCGCCCGCGGGGCGATGGCGTCCGCGTTGCGGAACGCATTGATGCCGCCCACGACGAACATGGAGGCGAGCAGCGGACGGGCGATCAGTCGCGTCACGGTCATGCCCCTCTTGATACACGATCACGCCAACGCGGCCCAGCACCCTGGCGCGCGGATCGGCCTAGGCTGACGTCATGTGCGGTCGCTACGCCTCCAGCCGTGAGCCCGACGACCTCGTCGACGAGTTCGACGTGGCCGAGACGGTCCTCGCCGACCGGCTGCCCCCGAGCTGGAACGTCGCGCCCACCGACCCGGTCCACGTGGTCCTCGAGCGGCCGCCGAAGCCCGCGGAGGGCATCGACCACGCCCGCCGCCAGTTGCGGGCGCTCCGCTGGGGCCTCGTGCCGTCGTGGGCGAAGGACGCGAAGGGTGGGGCCCGGCTCATCAACGCCCGTCGCGAGACGGTGGCGGAGAAGCCGTCCTTCCGTCGCGCCTTCGCCGCCCGGCGCTGCCTGGTGCCGGCGGACGGCTACTACGAGTGGTACGTCACCGACCGCACCACCGCGCGGGGCAAGCCGGTCAAGCAGCCCTACTACATCCACCCGGCCGACGGCAGCGTGCTGGCGATGGCCGGGCTCTACGAGATCTGGCGCGACCCCGACCGGGCCGACGACGACCCCGACCGCTTCCTGTGGAGCTGCACGGTCATCACGACCTCGGCCACCGACGACCTGGGCCGCATCCACGACCGCATGCCGCTCACCGTCGCGCGGGACGACTGGGACACGTGGCTCGACCCCACCTCAGGCGCCTCCGACGCCCTCCTCGACCTGCTCGAGCCGGCCGTCCCGGGCCGCCTCACGGCGTACCCCGTCTCCACCCTCGTCTCCAACGTCCGCAACGACGGCCCGGAGCTCGTCCGCCCGATCCCGGTCGAGGACGCATGAGCACGCTCGACGTGCCCGCCGAGGAGGTCGTCGAGGTCCCGACCCCGTACGGCGCGGCCCGCCTCCACCGCAACCCGGTGCCCGCCGGGGTGGCGCCCGTGGCCAGCCTCGTGCTCGGGCACGGTGCGGGCGGAGGTGTGGACACGCACGACATCGCGGCGCTGGCGGCCCGTCTGCCCGCGCAGGGCGTCGGGGTCGTGCGCCTCGAGCAGCCGTGGCGGGTGGCCGGGCGCAAGGTCGCCTCCGCCCCACCGACGCTCGACGTGGCGCTGCGCCTCGCGGTCGCCGCGCTGCCGGAGGCGGACCGCGGCGTACCGCTCGTGGTCGGCGGACGATCGGCCGGGGCGCGGTCGGCGGCCCGGTGCGCCGCCGAGCTGGGCGCGGCGGGGGTCGTGCTGCTCGCCTTCCCGCTGCACCCGCCGGGGAAGCCGGAGCGCTCGCGCCGCGAGGAGCTCGCGGGTGCGCTCGCGGCGGGCGTGCCCGCGCTCGTGGTGCAGGGCGAGAACGACGCGATGGGACGGGCCGACGAGCTCGCCGCCGCGTTCGCCGGCGAGGAGGCGGACCGCCTCGACCTCGTCGTCGTGCCCGGCGCGGACCACGGGTTGAAGGTCCCGAAGCGGGCGCCGCTCACGCTCGACGACGTGCAGGCGCTCGTCGTGGAGTCCGCGCTGGAGTGGATCGTGCGCGAGGCGGTCGGCTGACGCTCGGCCGCACCACGCCGGAATAGCCCTGCGGCGGCGGGGGTTGTGCTCGTCGTACCGAACCCCGGGGCGACCCGGGTCCCCCGCCCCGAGGAGGCAGCGCATGCTGGTGTGCGACGAGCGACCGCTCGCGCGCGGCGGAGTACGCTCGTGGACGATGAGCGACGACACCGCCACCCCCGAGACCGTCGAGCCGACGGACACCGTCGACCGTGCCACCGAGACGGACGACGAGCGAGCGCTGCGCTTCGAGCGCGACGCGCTCCCGTTCCTCGACCAGCTCTACTCCGCGGCGATGCGGATGACGCGCAACCCCGCCGACGCCGAGGACCTGGTGCAGGAGACCTTCGCGAAGGCGTACTCCTCGTTCCACCAGTTCCGGCCGGGCACCAACCTCAAGGCGTGGCTCTACCGGATCCTCACGAACACCTTCATCAACAACTACCGCAAGAAGCAGCGGCAGCCGCAGCAGTCGATGGCGGAGGACGTCGAGGACTGGCAGCTCGCGCGCGCCGAGTCGCACACGTCGTCGGGCCTGAAGTCGGCGGAGCACGAGGCGCTCGAGCACCTCCCCGACAGCGAGGTGAAGGACGCGCTGCAGCGCCTCCCCGAGGAGTTCCGGCTGGCGGTCTACCTGGCCGACGTGGAGGGCTTCCCCTACAAGGAGATCGCCGAGATCATGGACACCCCCATCGGCACCGTGATGTCGCGGCTCCACCGGGGGCGGCGCCAGCTCCGCGACATGCTGGCCGACTACGTGCGCACCCACGACCTCGTCTCGCCCGAGACGGTCGGCGCCGCGATGCAGAAGGGTGGCGCCCGATGAGCACCGACGCCCACTCCCACGGCACCAGCCCGGCGGGCGAGGTGGAGAGCTGCGCCGACTTCCTCGAGCAGATCATCTACTTCCTCGACAACGAGCTCGACGAGACGGACTGCTCCGTCGTGCAGGCCCACCTCGACGAGTGCGGTCCGTGCCTGCGGAAGTACGACCTCGAGCGCACCGTCAAGGCCGTTGTCGCGCGCTCGTGCCGCGAGTCCGCTCCCGACGCCCTGCGGCAGCGGGTGATGCTCCAGATCCGGGCCGTGCAGGTGCGGATCAGCGAATAGCCGCTCCGAGGTCGCTTTGGCGCGGCCCACCCCGATCTGAGAAGATGCCCGCTGGCCTGTGGGAGACCGACCTTCGGGCCGCACCACTCGAGGAGGACCCACCATGGGCAAGACCGGCCGCAAGCGCCGCGCTCGCAAGAAGAAGGGCGCGAACCACGGCAAGCGCCCCAACGCCTGAGCGCCTGTCGCACTCAACGCCACCCCCGTAGCCGCTCGGCTCCGGGGGTGCGTCGCATCTCGGGCCCTCCACGGGGCATTGCGTGTGCAGGCCAAGATGGGCACATGGCTCCTTCCGACGCAGCAGGGACCCCGACCGTCGAGGCACGTCTCCGGTTCGAGGTGACCGACGACGACACTGCGGAGGCGGTGGGCTCCGGCAGCCTCCCGGTCCTCGGCACGCCCCGGCTCCTCGCGTGGCTCGAGGCGGCCACGGTCGCCGCGCTCGAGCCGGGGATGGCGCAGGGGGCGACCAGCGTCGGCACCCGCGTCGAGCTCGAGCACCGCGGGGCCACCCCCGTCGGCGGGGTGGTGGAGGTCCACGCGACCCAGTCCTACCTCGACGGGCGCCTCGTGCGCTTCAGCGTCGCGGCCCGCGAGGTCGTGCCGGCGTCGGGCGACGACACCGACCAGCTCGGCAAGGTGCTCGCCACCGGCGAGATCACGCGGGTCGTCGTCGACGCCGAGAGGTTCATGGCACGCCTCTGAGCACGTCGTCCGAAATCGTCGCCGGAACGTGCAACCGAACCGCCCCCCTCGCGCGTCTCAACCCGACAGCGGTCGGGCGGCGTCACGGGGGTGCGCCACCGCCCGTTCCATCGTGACGGGGGGAGTGGACGGTGCCGCAGGTGCGTCGAGTACGTCGAGGACTGGTGGTGGCGGCGACCCTGGTCGCCCTCCTGCTCGTCGGGTTCTTGGGCGCCTGTAGCCCCGCGGACGACGGCGACCGGCAGGGCGGCGCCGACCGTGCCGACACCGGGGTCCAGCAGGCCGACGAGGTCGTCGCGTCGGGTGCCGTGCCCGAGGGCTGGCGGCGCGTCACGAACGGCCTGTGGACCGTCGCGCTGCCCGGGGAGCCGACGTGCGAGGGCGCCGGCCAGATCGACGCCGGCTTCCTGCAGTGGCCCGAGGGCGAGGGGCCGCCGCCGCTCCCCAGCGGCTTCGTTCCGGTGCTTTGCACCGTGCCCGGAGACGGTGCGACGTACGGGACGACGGGGGTCGCGCTGACCGACCACTGGGAGGTCGTGCACCTGGCCGGCGAGCGCCTGACGGTCGCGGGGCGGGAGCTCGCGGCCGCGCCGGTGCAGTGCCGTCGGGTGACCGGCGGGGTCTACTGCGCCCGACCGCTCGCGGAGGTCGGGTCCCAGCTGCAGGCGCTCGTGCACGCGAGCGCCGTCACGGAGTCGGCCGCCCGCGACCGCGTGGCCGCCGTGGTCGACACCTTCGGTGAGCTGGGAGACGGGCTGGCGCACGTGCCGCTCCCGCCGTCGGTACCCGGGGAGGGTGCCGACGGTGCCTCCGAACGCATCGCCACCGCGCTGCGTGACCTCGGTCTCCGGCCGAGGGTGCAGACGGTGCCCTTCGAGTCCCGCCACGTGCGGCCGGGCGGCACGCTCTGGACCTCCCTTCAGTCCGGCATCGTGCTCGAGCCCGGCTCGCCGGTCGAGGTGTGGATCGCCTCCGAGCCCCGGTCGCCGGGGGACCGAGTCGAGTTCCGGGTGCTGCACGGCCCGGGCCCTACCGCGTCGAGCCGGATCGACCTCGTCGTCGACCCCGTCGTGCGGCTCCGCGTCGGCGAACGGATCCGGATCGCCACCGGCTACATGGCCCAGCTGCTCGGCCCGACCACGCTGGGCACTCTTGACGCGGAGGTACTCACCGGGGTGTTGCGGCCGAGCCCGATCGGGCCGGACGAGCCCGACGTCCGCCTCGCCTGGGTGGCGGAGCGGCCCGGACGGATCGAGGTCCCGCTGACCGTCGTGGTCGACGGGACCACCTACGCGGTCCGCACGCTCACTGTTGTGGTGGGGTCGTGATCTCCTGCCTGACGGCGGAACCCCGACGGTGCGTGCCCGCGTCTCCCGTCCGCAGGAACGGCACGGAACCGAAGGCGTCAGGGGCCGCGCCGCGTGGCCAGGGTGAGGAGCGGAGGGGCAACAGTGCCGCAGGTACGTCGAGGACTGGTCGTCGTCGCGACCCTGGCCGCCGTCGGCGCGGGCGCGCTGGTGGTCGGGACGGTCGGGATGGTCGCCGCGAGCGAGCCGGCGCACCGGCCGATGACGTCGGTCGCCGCTGCGGCTGATGTCGGCGAGCCGGCGCTCGACCGCCGGGTGCCCGAGGGCCATCGGCTCGTCGGGCACGGGCGGCTCGGGCTCGCGGTGCCGGAGGAGTGGCCGACGGATGCGATCGAGTGCAATGGAGAACCCGTGGCGGACACGGTGGTGAACCCGATGTACGTCTTCTGCGCGATGGCCACGCCTGCAGCTCCCGACGTGACAGCGGTGGAGCTGGGTCGGGCGTGGGGGTCGGGTCCATCTGCGGACGAGGCGGGTGTCGCTGCGTCGCCGCCGGTCTCACTCAGCCGAGAGCCGACGGTGTGCGACGACGCTCTGGGTGGAGCGGTGGTGTGTCGGGCCGTCGTCACCGACGGCGCCGGTTCGGCACTCACCGTCCGGTCCACGATCGCAGATCGCGCCGGTGCGGTGGCCGCCGTCGCTGCCCTGGCTGACGCTGTCTTCTTGCTGGAGGCCGACGAGGTCGTCGTTCCGTCCGAGTTCGGCCCGGGCGCCTTCGCCGACTTCTCGTCGGATGCCTACCGCGAGCGCCTCGAGGCCGCGGGTCTCGAGGTCGACGTCGTCGAGGTGAGGCGCCTGCCCGCCGCCGCCGGCCGCTTCGTCGCCGTCGATCCGGCCGTCAGCACGATCCTGCCGCGCGGGGCGACCGTGCGGCTCGAGGTCGCCGAGCAGTAGCCCTGCCCGGCTGGGCCAGAAAAGGGTCACGAACGACGGGCCAGCGGGCGCCCGGCCGGTCGTCCGTGCCCCTTACGAGCGGCAGGCGGCGCTGGTCGACCCCGACCGCGCCCCGCAACTGTGCCGATGGGGCCGGTCGGATCGACCCGGACCCGCCCCATCCGCACATTTCCAGGCCCCGTCGGCGCTCGGCGGAGCCGGGCCCCGGCTCCCCGCCCGCCCCGGCCCCCGAAGGCCCCTACAACCCCCGCGCGAACACCCACAGGTCGACGCCCGGGTACGGCGCCCAGTCCCGCTCCGGAACGCGCTCGAACCCCACCGACCGGTACAGCGCGTGCCCTCCGGTCTGCTCCGGCAGGGACGAGAGCGCCGTCCCGGTGAACCCGGCCGCCCGCGACCGCTCCAGGCACGTCGTGACCAGCGCCCGGCCGACGCCCCGGCCCTGGGCGTCGGGGGCGACGGCCAGCATGCGGAACTCGCCCTCGTGCGCGCGACCGACCTCGCGCCACGGCGAACCGGTGGGGCAGTACGTCACCGCGCCCAGCGGCGTACCCCCGTCGTCGACGGCGACCCACACCTCCGCCTCGACGTCGCGGCGGGCGACGTCGAGGAGGCGGGCGACGTAGGGGTCCTCGGGTCCGTCGAGGAAGGGCTCGTAGGCGGCGACGGTCAGTGCGCCGACGGCCTCCGCGTCCTCGGGGCGGAGGCGTCGGACCAGCACGGGGTCAGATCCCGAACGTGGCGCGGGGGTACGCCGCGTCGACGTCCGTGATGATGTTGACGAGGTAGGGCACGCCCGCAGCGAAGGCCCGGTCGAGCGCGGGGCCGATCTGCCGCGGGTCGGTCACGACCTCGCCCGCGCCCCCGAGGGCCTTGACGACCTCGTGGTAGGCCGTGCGGGGGGCCAGGTCGGCGGCCACGTCGTAGCCGTAGAGCATCTGCATCGGGCCCTTCTCCAGGCCCCACGCCGAGTTGTTGCCCATGACCATGACGACGGGCAGGTCGTGGCGCACGAGGGTGTCGACGTCCATCAGTGAGAAGCCCGCGGCACCGTCACCGAGCAGGAGCACCACCTGCGCCGACGGGCGGGCGATGCGTGCGGCGATGGCGGCGCCGAGGCCGGCGCCGAGGCAGCCGTACGGTCCGGGGTCGAGCCAGCCGCCCGGGCGCTTGGGCTCGACGTACTTGCCGGCGAACGACACGAAGTCGCCACCGTCGCCGATGACGACGGCGTCGTCGGCGAGGCGCGGCACGAGCTCGCCGTAGATGCGGGCCGGGTGGACGGGGTCCGCCTCGGCCGCGAGGAGCTGCGCGTCGCGCTCCGCCGCGGCGCCGACCTTCGCCTGCAGGTCGCTCACCCACGCCGCGTGGTCGGGCTTGCGGGGCTGGGCCTGGAGCGCGGCGAGGACGCCGTCGAGGGCGAGGGTGAGGTCGCCGTACGCCGAGGCGGCGAGCTCCGCGTGCCCCGAGACCTGGGCGGCGGAGTCGGCGACGTGGACGACGCGGGCGGGGGTGGCGCCGTCCTTGCCGCCGAACACGCCGTACCCGAGCCGGAAGTCCAGGGGCGTGCCCACGACGACGACCAGGTCGGCGCCCCCGAAAGCAGCGCTCCGGGCCTTGGTGACGAGCAGCGGGTGGCCGCCGGGGACGACGCCCCGACCCATGCCGTTGGTGATGGCGGGCAGGCCGGCCTCCTCGACGAGGCGGAGGGCCGCCTCCTCGGCCCCGTCGGCCCACACGTCCGTGCCGAGCACGAGCACCGGACGGCTCGCCTCCGCGAGCAGGCGGCCGATCGTGCGGAGCGCGTCGGGGTCGGGCTGCTCGGGGGCGGGCCGCGCGCCCGTCGGGAGCGGGCCCGACGCCGAGTTGAAGAACTCGTCCATCGGCACGTCGACGAAGACCGGGCCGCGGTGGGACGCCCCCGCGGTGGCGAACGCGGCGTCCATGCCGCCCAGCACGTCGGAGGCGAGGTGGAGCGTGCGCGCGTCCTTCGCCACCGGAGCGACGATCGGCGGGTGGTCGAGCTCCTGCAGGCTGCCGGAGCCCCAGCGGTTGGCCGGGGCGCGGCCGCCGACGACGACCATGGGGGAACCGGCGAAGGTCGCCTGCGCGATCGCGCTGATGCCGTTGGTCACGCCGGGACCGGCGGTGAGCACGGCGAGGCCGGGTCGCCGCGTCAGCTTGCCCGTCGCCTCTGCGGCGAACGCCGCCGTCTGCTCGTGGCGCACGTCGACGAGCCGCATCGGCGGGTCCGCCTTCACGGCGCCGTCGTACATCGGGAACACGTGGGCGCCGGACAGCGTGAACATGGTCTCGACGCCGTGCGCGCGAGCCGCCGCGACCGCGAGCGTGCCCGCGTGCCCCTCGATCTCGGAACCGGTCGGGGACGTGGAGCCGACGGCGGAGGCGTCGGACGTGGGGTCGGTCGTCGTCATGTGACCCACGTTACTCACCGGTCACCTCGAGGGGGAGACCCCGCGCCGCGCGAGCTCTCCCCGGGGGTGGGGTCAGGCGCGGGTGCGGAGCCCCGGGTTGGTCTGCCGCAGCGCGTCGACGAGCACCAGCAGCAGGTCGGAGCGCACCTGGGGCGGCTGCGGCGCCAGCGCGAGCTGCAGGTGCAGGGCGCGGAGGAAGGCCTCCGGGTTGCCGGTGACCAGGTAGGGGTCCTGCCGCTCGCTCGGGTACGCCGTGGCGCGGGCAGCGATGCGCCGCACCCACGGCTCGACGACGGTGAGCGGCAGCACGTTGCGGCGCAGCACCCGCATCGTCGCCTCCGCGATGCGGTCCGGCTCTCCGGAGACCAGGAGGCGGGTGCCCTCGGCGAGCACGCGGTCGGCGAGCACGTCCAGCAGGACCGTCAGCTCGGGGGCGGCGAGGTGGGGCGACTCGGCGAGCGTGCCGATCGCATCGGCGCCGTGCGCGACGGCGTGGGCCCAGCCCTTGCCCTCCACGAAGCCGCGGTCGTCGCGCTCGCGGAGGTACCACGACACGAGCCGGTCGCCCCAGTCGAGCACCTGCGTGCTCCGCACGAGGGCGCGGCGGTTGTCGCGGGCCACGCACTCGCCCAGCAGGAGCGCGGAGAAGCTGCGGCGGAAGACCGAGTCGGTCCCGACCTCGCCGAGGCCCACCAGGAGGCCGGTCGCGATGCCGTCGCCGAGGCCCGCCAGCAGCTCGTCGTAGACCCCGCGGTCGATCCAGGTCGCGAGCATCGGGTACGCCGTGTGGTCCCGCTCGGCGGGGTCGCTCGACCCCAGCATCCGCGTGAGCTCCGCCGTCAGGTCACCGAGCGGGCGGTCGGTCGGAACCCCGAGGCCGGAGTCGATCACCTGCCTCCAGTACGAGCCGACCATGGGGCCCATCCTGCCAGCCGCGGACGGTCGGACGTTCGGGTGGTCGGCCCCTGCGCGACCTTCCGGACGGCCCTCCGCGAAGACCCAGGTCAGCCCGGCCTAGGCTGGTGCCGTGGCGTGGATGAGCGACCTGGTGCGGGACCACACCGACCTCGACGGCGACGATCTCGTCTGGCTCCAGCTGCTGATGGCGGACTGGCAGATCGTCGCCGACCTGTCGTTCGCGGACCTCGTCATGTGGCTGCCGGACCGCGACGGACGCGGGTTCTGGGCCGTCGCCCAGATGCGGCCGACGACGGGGCCCACCGCCCTCGTGGACGACGTCGTCGGCGACTTCGTCGAGGCCGGGCAGCGTCCGCTGCTCGACGGGGCGCTGCGCCACCGCAAGCTCCTCCGCGAGGGCGACCCGGAGTGGCGCGACGACGTGCCGGTCCGCGTCGAGAGCATCCCGGTGCAGCGCGGTGGGCGGGTCATCGGCGTCATCGCCCGCAGCACCAACCTCCTCGGGGTGCGCACCCCCTCCCGTCTCGAGCTCTCCTACCTCGAGACGGCCTCGGACCTCACCCGGATGATCGCCGGTGGGCAGTTCCCGGTCGCGGGCCAGCGGAGCGCCAACGCCGACTCGCCGCGGGTGGGCGACGGCTTCGTCCGGGTCGAGGCCGACGGTCGGGTGCGCTACGCCAGCCCCAACGCCCTCTCGGTGTTCCGGCGGCTCGGTCACCGCGGCGACCTCGTCGGCGTGAACCTGGCCGACCTGACCCGCGCCCTCGTGCCCCCGCGGCGGCGGCCCGACGAGGAGACGCTGTCGGCCGTGCTGGGCGGCCGCGCCCACCGCGACGCCGAGGTCGCGACGGACGCGGTCGCAATCATCCTGCGCACGATCCCGCTGCGTCCCTACGGCGACCACGTCGGCGCGCTGATCCTGCTCCGCGACGTCACCGACCTGCGCCGCCGCGACCGCGAGCTGGTCACCAAGGACGCCACCATCCGGGAGATCCACCACCGGGTGAAGAACAACCTGCAGACCGTCGCGGCGCTGCTCCGGCTGCAGGCGCGGCGGATCGACGAGCCCGCGGCGCGGGCGGCGCTCGGGGAGGCCGTGCGCCGTGTCGGGTCGATCGCGATCGTGCACGAGACGCTGAGCCAGGTCGTCGAGGAGAACGTCGACTTCGACCAGGTCGCGGAGCGGCTGCTGCGGATGGTCATCGACGTCAGCGCGGCGGGGGAGCGGATCACGGTGCGGGCCACGGGTGCCTTCGGCACCATCCCGTCGGAGGTCGCGACCCCCTTGGCGATGGTCGTCACCGAGCTCCTGCAGAACGCGGTCGAGCACGGCTTCGGGGCGCTGGACGACCCCGAGGCGTCGGGGAGCGGTCGTCGCGGACGCGCGGCGGGTGGACGGCCGGCTGCGGGTCGTCGTCGAGGACGACGGCCGCGGGCTTCCGGAGGGGTTCGACCTCGACGGGGGCAGCGGTCTCGGGCTCACCATCGTGCGGACGCTCGTCGAGTCCGAGCTCGGGGGCCGGCTGGAGCACGGTCGCCGTGAGGACGGACCGGGCTCGCGCTTCGTCGTCGACGTCCCGGTGGACCAGTGAGCCCCCCGGTGTCGCCCCGGGAGGGGGCACGACGCCGGAGGGCTCGGGAGTGCGGTGGGTCAGGCGGTGCGGACGCGCGCGCGGGCCGTGCGGCGCTTGAGGGCGCGACGCTCGTCCTCGCTGAGACCGCCCCAGACCCCGTGGTCCTGGCCGGCCTCGAGGGCCCACGCGAGGCACTGCTCACGCACGTCGCAGCGGCGGCAGACCTGCTTGGCCTCCTCGATCTGGAGGATGGCCGGGCCGGTGTTGCCGATCGGGAAGAAGAGCTCGGGGTCCTCGTCGAGACAGGCCGAGCGGTGACGCCAATCCATGATCGGGCGGTCCTTTGCAATCGGAAGTGATGAGCGGGCCCGTGGGTCTGCTCGGAGCTGGAGACGCAGTCGGGCAGCGCGCCGACCGGCGCCCGAACACGTATGACCTCAACACTGACAAGAAGTGGACTGCCGCACAAGCCCTTTCGGGGGTCTGGTGTGTCACAGGTGTGACATCGGTGTGACTTCTCCGTGTCCGGGCCGGGGCCGTAGCCTGGCGCCGTGACGTCCCCCGACACCGTCGACCCGACCGCCGCGCCCTCGCCCGGCCCCGTTCCCGCCGCGCTCCGCGTGGGCATCGCGGTCGTCGGCCTGCAGGCGCTCGTGGTGGTCGGCTACGCGCTCACCGAGCTGGTGTACGGCGCGGTCGAGCGCTCCGGCACCGCGGTAGCGGTCGCGGTGTTCCTCGGGGCGTACGGCGTGGGCATCGGGTGGGCCGGCTGGCTCGTGCTGCAGTGCCGCTCGTCCGCGCGGTCGCCCCTCGTGCTGGCGCAGCTGCTCCACCTCGGGCTGGCGTGGAACATGCGGGACGAGCCGACGACCCTCGCCGCCGTCGCGCTGGCCGGCTCGGCCGTGCTCGCCCTGGTCGCGCTCTTCTGGCGCAGCAGCCACCGGTGGCTGCTCGACGGGGACCCCGACGCCGCGGGGCCGAGCCAGCGGGTCTGACCCGGCGGGGTCCGACCGGATCCGGACGCCGGTCAGTCCTCGGCCTGCAGGTTGGTGCGCAGCTGGTCGAGGGTGCGGGCCAGCAGGCGCGACACGTGCATCTGCGAGACACCGATCTCGGCGGCGATCTGCGACTGCGTCATGTTCTTGAAGAAGCGCAGCAGCAGGATCTTCTTCTCGCGCGCCGGCAGCTGGTCGAGCAACGGCTTGAGCGACTCCCGGATCTCGACGTGCTCGAGGCCCTCGTCGTCCACGCCGATGGTGTCGAGCATCGTCATCGTGGAGTCGTCGCTGTTGTCGGTCGCGTCGAGCGAGAGCGTCGAGTAGGCGTTGCTGGACTCGATGCCCTCGACGATCTCCTCGCTGCTGCAGCCGATCGCCTCGGCCAGCTCGCTGACGGTGGGGGAGCGACCGAGCCGCTGGGTGAGCTCCGCGGTCGTGGCGCTGATCTGCATCCGCAGCTCCTGCAACCGGCGGGGCACGCGGATGGCCCAGCCCTTGTCGCGGAAGTAGCGCTTGATCTCGCCGATGATGGTCGGCGTCGCGTAGGTCGAGAACTCGACGCCACGCTCGGTGTCGAAGCGGTCGATCGACTTGAGCAGGCCGATGGTGCCGACCTGCACGAGGTCCTCGAACGGCTCGCCGCGGTTGCGGAACCGGCGGGCGCAGTGCTCGACGAGCGGCAGGTGCAGGTGCACGAGGTTGTCGCGCGCCTCCTGGCGGGTGGCCTCGCCCGACAGCTCGTGCCGCAGGTCGACGAAGAGCGCCGCGCTGCGTGCCCGGGTCTGCTCGATGCCGATGGCCCGTGCGTCCGGCTCGGGCCCGGTGACGGGCTCCGGGGCGGCGCCGCCGTCGGCCTCGGTCATCGAGGCGACGACCTCGGCGACGAGCGCCGCGTCCTCGGCGGACGGCTCCTGCGGGGCGTCCGGGCCGGGTTCGGTCTCGCTGGGCTGGTCCGGCTGACCGGGAGGGGTGGGAGGCATCTCAGAGGTCGGTGCCGGAGACGATCGTGAGGCGCACCGTGAACGAGTCCGCCGTGGTGACCTCCTCGGCCGAGGTGGCGATCGTGGTGAGGACCTGCCAGGCGAAGCTCTCGTAGTTGGGCTCGGGAGCGGTCGACGTGGTGACGCTGACCTCGACGGTCAGCGCACGGTCACCGAGGTGGAACGCGCAGCGCAGGTCGCTCTCCGGGTCGGCCTCGGGGAGCACGAGGGCGGTGGCCTCGCCGACCGCCATCCGCAGGTCCTCGATGTCGTCGATCGTGAAGTCGAGGCGCGCGGCCAGGCCGGCCGCCGTGGTGCGCAGCACCGACACGAACGCTCCGTCGGCCGGCAGCCGCAGCTCGACGTCCGCACGGCCCGTGGGGAAGGTGGGCGCCGCACCGGGCACGGTCATGAGGAGCGTCCTTCCGAAGGGCGACGGGTCGCGGCCGACTCTAGGACATCGCGCCCGCCGCCGACGGGGCAGCCCGCCGCGCGCGCCCCCACCTCTGCGGACGTCATGCGGAGCGGTGGCCCCGACCGCCGGGACGCATGACGTCCCAGGAGGACCCGGCCCCCTCCCTCGCGGACGTCATGCGGAGCGCGGGCCGGGGCCACCGTTCCGCATGACGTCCCGGGAGGGCAGGGGGCTGGGGTCAGACGACCTGGTTCGGCACCCAGGTGCGCACCCAGCGCGTGTTGGCGTCGGCCCGCAGCTTGTCGAGCGTGTCCTCGGGCGTCGTGGAGTCGACGTCGGTGACGACGTACCCCAGCTCCCCGGCGGTCGCCAGCGCCTGCGCGGTGATGTTGCCGGTCGTCGCGAGCGTCTGGTTGAGCCGGGCGAGCACGCCCGGGGCGTTCTCGTGCAGCAGGCCGACCCGGGTGCCGACGGTCAGCGGCGCCGGCTGGACCCCGGGCAGGTTCACCGACAGCGCCGTGCTGCCCTGGCGCACGAAGCCGGTGAGCTTGCCCGCGACGAAGCGGCCGATCTCCTCCTGCGCCTCCAGGGTCGAGGCGCCCACGTGGGGCGTGAGGATGACGTTGTCGAGGCCCCGGAGCACCGACTCGAACGTGTCCCCCTGCGCCTTCGGCTCGATCGGGAAGACGTCGATGGCCGCGCCCGCGATGTGACCGGACAGGATGTTGTCGCGCAGCGCGTGGTCGTCGACGACCATGCCGCGCGAGGCGTTGATGAACAGCGCCCGGGGCTTCATCGCCGAGAACTGCTCGGCCCCGAAGAGACCGGCGTTGCCGGGCCGACCGTCGACGTGGAGGCTCACGACGTCGGCGAGCGCCAGGAGCTCGTCCATCGAGCGCATGCGGCGCGCGTTGCCGTGCGCGGGGCGGTCGGCGATGTCGTAGAACACGACCCGCATGCCGAGCGCCTCGGCGACGTTCGACAGCTGGGTGCCGATGTTGCCGTAGCCGATGATGCCGAGCGTGCGCCCCCGCACCTCGTGGCTGCCCTTGGCGGACTTGTCCCAGATGCCGTTGTGGAGGCGTTCCGTCTTCTCCGTCAGCCGCCGGGCCAGCGCGAGGATCTCGGCGATGACGAGCTCGACGACGCTGCGGGAGTTGGAGTACGGCGCGTTGAAGACCGGCAGGCCGCGCTCGGCCGCGGCGGTCAGCGCAACCTGGTTGGTGCCGATGCAGAAGCAGCCGACGGCCTGCAGGTGCGGCACCGCGTCGAGGACGCGCTCGGTGACCCGGGTGTTGGACCGGATCCCGAGCAGCTCCACGCCGTCGAGCGCGGCGATCAGGTCGTCCTCGTCGAGCGAGCCCGGCCGACGGAGCACCTCGATCCCGGCATCGTCGAAAACCTCCTGCGAGGAGGTGTGGATGTCTTCGAGCAGCAGCGCCTTCATCAGTCTTCCGTCGTCGGGGTCAGGGGGGTGGACGCAGCCCTGACGGGCGACGTCCGAGCACCGAATCTAATGTCTGCGCCCGTGGATCTGTTCCGCGGGCCGAGGGGTGGTCAACCGAGGTCGCGTCGCAGGGTGGTGAGCCGCCCCACGAGGGCGAGACCCGCGGCGTACGCCAGCAGCACGAGGCCCGCGGCCCACCGGGGCAGGAGCTCGCCCTCGCCCATCTCCGCGAAGAAGGCGGAGCCGATGAGACCGTCGGCCGCAGCACCGGGCAGGAACATCGCCACCCGGTCGAGGCCGTCGATCGCGCCGAGCGCCACCCGCGCGACGGGCTCGACGAACTGGGTGAAGACGAGGATGACGACGATCGCCGCGACCTGCTGGGTGAGCACGGCGCCGAAGCCGGTGCCGATGACGGTCCAGAGCACGGTCACGACGACCGTCAGCGCGATCACGCGCCAGACCTCCCCGCTGCCGAGGTGGGCGCCGTCGCCCCGCCAGGCCAGCACCGGGGCGGCCGCGCCGACGATGCCGGCAGCGCCGGCCACGCCGTAGACGAGTCCCAGCGGCACGCTGACCGCCAGCTTCGCCACGAGCACGACCGTGCGGCGCGGCTCGACCAGCAACGTCTGGGTGATGGTGCCGTGGCGGAACTCGCTCGTCACGAGCAGGCTGCCGGCGAGGAGCGGGAACGCGTAGCCGACGGCGTTGACGAGCCCGTAGACGGTCGTCGCCGCCGCCTCGCCCTCGACGGGAGCGAGCGCGCCCGTCGCGTCGCCCGCCGCGACGGTGAGGGCGAACGCCATGACGGCCCCGATGAAGGCGAGGTAGCCGCACATCGCCAGCGCCAGCACCCACCACATCCGGGTGCTCGTCAGCTTGGTGAGCTCCGAGCGGATCGCGGCGACCATCAGCGGCCTCCCACCGGAGACGCGGTCGGTGACGTCAGGCGGAGGAAGACGTCCTCCAGGTCGACGTCCCGCGGCTCGAGCCGGTGCAGCGGCACGCCGGCCGCGAAGGCGGCGTCCCCGACGAGCGCGGCCGCGACGTCCTGCACCAGCAGCCCGGACCCCTGCGGCTCCACCCGCCACCCGTGCTGCGCGGCGAGCCGCCCGAGGGCGGCGTCGTCGGGGGAGGAGACGTACGTCGCGACCGCGGCCCGGTCGGCCAGGGCGGCCAGCGAGGACGCGTGCACGAGGCGGCCCCGGGCCACGACGACGACGTCGTCCACGGTGTGCTGCACCTCCCGCAGCGCGTGGCTCGAGACGAGGACGGTGCGGCCCTCGGCTGCGAACCGGCGGAGCAGGTGGCGCAGCCACACGATGCCCTGGGGGTCGAGACCGTTGGCCGGCTCGTCGAGGACGAGGACGGGCGGGTCGCCGAGGAGGGCGGTCGCCAGCCCGAGGCGTTGCCGCATGCCCATCGAGTAGCCGCCGACCCGCCGGTGCTCGGCACCCTCGAGGCCCACGAGCGCGATCAGCTCCCGGCAGCGCGCGAGACCGACGCCGCTGGGCGCCGCGAACGAGCGCAGGTGGTCGATGCCGCTGCGGCCCGGGTGGAAGCCCGGTTCCAGGGAGCTGCCCACCACCGTGGCGGGCAGCCGGTGGTCGCGGTAGCTGCGGCCACCGATGAGGGCCCGTCCCGCCGTGGGCGTGGCGAGCCCGAGCAGCATCCGGATCGTGGTGGTCTTCCCGGCACCGTTGGGGCCGAGGAAGCCGGTGACCGCTCCGGGCCGCACGGTGAAGGTGAGGCCGTCGACGGCGGGCAGGCCGCCGTAGACCTTGGTCAGGCCCTCGACCTCGATGGTCGGTGCCGACAGGGTGGTGCTGGCGGTGCGGGTGGTGCGGGTGGTCGACGTCATCGTCGGTGGCTCCTTCCCCCGGGTGGTGTGCCGGGGTCCACCCTCGCAGGCCCTCAGGCCAGGTCGAAGACCAGGCGGTCGAGCGCCTGGCGCACCCACGCGCCGTACTGCTCCGGCGTCCAGCCGTGGCGCTCGACGTAGCGGTGGTAGACCTCCGCGGACGCCAGGACGCTCCACGTGCACGCCCGGTCCGCCGCCGGTACGTCGCCGGTGAGCAGCCCCCGCTCGGCCGCCCAGGTCACTCCCGCGGCGCACGCGTCGTCGTCGCGGGCGGAGATGGTCTCGAACAGGGCGGCCGCCTCGGGGTCGAGGCTCGAGGCGTCCCGCAGCGCGAACCAGAGCCGGACGGACTGCGCGTGGTGGTCGGCCAGCCACGCGACGTACGTCGTCAGCGCCTCCTCCGTCGGGAGGGCCATGATCCGCTGGATGGTGGGCTCGTCGGTGATCGGTCGCACGTCCGCCTGGTCGCTGATGGTGCGCTGGTAGGCCTCGACGAGCAGGTGTGCCTTCGAGCCGGAGAGGTTCACGCGCGGCACGGAGACCCCGGCCGCCTCCGCGATCGCGGCGAGCGTCGTGGCCTGGTAGCCGAGCGTCGCGAACAGCTCGCGTGCACTGGCGATGATGCGGCCGTGGGTCGCCTCGAGGGCGGCGGCGCGGAGCGGCGACACGTAGCGCCGGCGCGGGCGTTCGGGTTCGTTCACCGCGGGACCTCGGATCGGCTGGTGCGGGGCGGCACAGCTGTGCCGCAGGGGCACGCTACTCCTGCGGTACCCACTCCGGGCGGGCTTCACCACGCTCGAGCCGCTGGTCACCCGTGCGTCCGGGCCGCCGGGGAGCGCTGCCGCCGGCGGCGCAGCAGCCCGGGCAGCACCCCCACGGCCAGCACGACGAGGACGACGAGCGCCAACGCCACGGTCGGGTCGGGCACGAGCCAGTTGCCGAGCACGCCGATGGCGGCGTACGCCACCGACCACAGGGCGGCGGCCGCGACGTCGGCGGAGGCGAACCGCGCGGTCGGGTACCCGCCCAGGGCGGCGACCAGCAGCACCGGGATGCGGCCCCCGGGGACGAGGCGGGACAGCAGCAACGAGCGCACCTCGTTGCGCTCGAGACGGGTGCGCAGGCGGCGGAGCGCTCCGTCCGGGTCCTCGGCGTGCAACCAGCCGACCCGCTGGGCCAGCGGAGTGCCGGCCCGTCGGAGGACGACGTAGGTGACGAGGTCTCCGGTGTAGGCGCCCGCGGCGCCGACCGCGACGACGAGCACGATCTCCCAGGGTCGCTCCACGGCCGCGAGCACGGCCGCCGCGCTCACCAGGGCCCCGGTGGGCACGACGGGCACCACCGCCCCGAGGCTGACGAGCGCGTAGAGGCCGAGCAGGCCGCCGATCCCCAGGTCGGTCATCGCTCGACCCGTTCGCCGGGAGCCGGCACGACGACCTCGGCCCCGAGCCCCGCCTCCCGGGCCGCGGCGCGGAAGCGGGCGGGCGGGTCCACGAACAGCTCGCGGTGGCTGCGCGGGTGCAGCCGGCGCAGGCCCACGGGCCAGAAGGTCCCGTAGTGCACGGGGACGACGATCCCCGCTCCCACGGCAGCGACGGCTGCCGCTGCCTGGGCGGGGTCGAGGTGGTGCTCGCCGAGGCTCGGTCCCCAGCCGCCGATGGGCACGAGGGCCAGGTCGACCGGGGCCACGGCCGCGAGGCCGGGCTGCGGCCCGGTGTCGCCGGGGTACCAGCACGACCGTCCGTCGTGCTCGAAGCGGAAGCCCAGCGCCGGGGCCGCGTGGCCGCCGGGCAGGCGCCCCCGGCGCACGTCGCGGTGGCCGTCGTGCTCGGCGCGCAGCACCTCGACGCGCACACCCGCCACGTCGAGCGAGTCGCCGGGGAGGGCCTCGATGCAGGACAGCCGCCGCAGCGCGGGCACCGCTCGCGGCGCGCCGCGGGGCACGACGACGGGGACGTGCGCACCGAAGCGTCGCAGCGACGGTACGTGCAGGTGGTCGTGGTGGAGGTGGGAGACGAGCACGAGGTCGGCGACGGCAGCGGCCGGCGGCGGGGTGGGGGACGCACGGCGCAGGTGGAGCAGGCGCCGGCCCAGCAGGGGGTCGGTCGCCACGCGGGCTCCACCCAGCTCGACGGTCGTGCTCGCGTGGCCCCACCACGTGACGGCGAGGTGGGTCATGCGACGGGTTCCGCGGCGGGCACCGGGTCGGCGGCGCGGAGCCCGTGCTGCACGAGCCGGTCCACGAGGAGGTGGTGCACGTCGATGCCGCGCAGCAGCCGGTCGGGCACGGCCCAACCGTCGGGGTGGACGAGGAGCGCCTCGGTCTGCCACCCGCCGAGGCCGCCGTGCGAGCCCACCAGCTCCTCGAACGCCGTCACCTCGCCGAGCACGGGGTCGTAGGCGCCCAGCACCACGACGTCGCCGACGTGGTCGCAGCGGTCGAGGTGGCGCAGGTCGTCGGCGGCGAGGGACCCGTACGGCGCGAGCGGGTCCTCGCCGTCACCGTCGACCACCTCGTGGGGGCCGAGGGCGCGCCAGCCGGTCGCACCCTCGACGACGAGGACGCCGTCCGTGCGGCGGGTCAGGACGAGCCCGACGCCGTCGAGGGACCGGAGGCCCGGGAGCAGGGTCGGCAGCAGGCGCTCGACGTCCTCGCGGGCGAGCCGGCCGGGGTGCTCGGGCAGGTAGAGGTGGGCGAGGCTGCCGGACGCGGCGACCCGGACGCTGGTCCGGGCGGCCGCGGGGAGGCCGGTCGCGGTGTCGCCCGCGATGGCCGCCGGGTCGACGTGCTCGGACCGGTCGGCCACGATCCGGCTCAGGGTCGGGCGCAGCAGCCCGGGCGCGCGGGTGCCCGTGGAGTGGAGCAGGTGGGCGGGTCCGACGGTCTCGGCCGACCCGGCGGCGCCGTCGACGGCGCCGGACGTGAGGTCGCTGACCGCCTCGGCGAGGGTGCGGCCCGTGCGCTGCAGGAAGGTGGTGCCCTGCGTCTGGCCGTGGTCGGAGACGACGACGAGCTCGTAGTCACGCCCCACCTCGCGGCCGAGGTCGTGGAGGAAGCGCAGCACGCGGTCGAGGCCCTCGAGGGTGCGCATCGCCTCGGGGCGGGTCGGCCCCGCGTGGTGGGCGAGCTCGTCGTAGTCGAGCAGGTCGACGTAGACGACCGGCGCGCCGCGCGCCATCTGGTCGGCGACGACGGCGACGCTGAGGTCCTTGAGCAGCACGGTGGTGAGGCCGCGCAGCACGACGAAGGAGCCCCCGCGGTGGACCCGGGGGAGCACGCCGCGGCGCCGTTGGCGTCGACCCTGGAACCACTCGGCCAGCATCTGGCCGACGAACAGCACGAACGAGCGCACGAACCCCGACCGGGTGACGGCGAACTCCGCGGCCCCGCGCTCGGAGCCGGGCGGGCGGGCGCGGGCCATCGTGAGGGCCGGGAGGGCGGCGTCTCCGGAGAAGAGGTTGCCGACGCTGGCGCCGTCGTCCGCGAGCAGACCGCGGCCCGTGCTGCGCCGTCTGCGCCTCGGCCGCGTCCGCGGGGCGGCTGCAGACCAGCATCCGTCCCTGCTCCTTGTCGAACCACCGGAACGCCGGGATGGCCGTGTCGACGCCGTGGAGCAGCACGGCCTGGCCGGCGGGTGTCGTGGAGGGCGCGCCGGTGTGCCAGCTCCGCAGGCGGTGGCTGCCCGACCGCAGCAGGCTGCTGAGGAAGGGGATCGCCCCCGCCGCCGCGGCCTGGCGCACCAGGGGCTCGGCCACGCCGTCGAGCTGCACGACGAGGAGCCCGGGTCCGCTGACGTCGGTGCGCCGGGCGGTGCGGACGGAGCTGCCCATGACCTGGGCGAGGAAGACCTCGCTCGAGCTGG